>JAKPCT010000088.1 GCA_029553165.1 Bacillota bacterium | reverse complement strand
CTCAGGGCATAACTGTAAAAATTGTTACCCCAAATAATAAAACCGATTTTTGTGCCAATCAAACCATAACCTTGGTGGCCCAAACCGATATGGGAACCGATGATGGAATAAATTTAAAATGGGAAGGCGATTTATCGATTGCTGTGAAAAACCTCGGCAATGTTCTTATTCTTAAGCCCAATAGCAAAGGCATTTATACTTTTACAGTTTTTGTAAAAGATAATGAAGGTAATGAGGTTTCAAGCTCTGTTACAATAAATGTTAAACCTATTTTTAAACCAATTTTAAAGCTCAAAAACAACACGACTGAAATTGAAACTATTGGGAGTTTTTCCGGTTGCAGTTTCTCATACCACATCGGAAACCAGATAGTTAACGAGGAAACATTTAAAAATGCAAAACAACCCGGTAAATATTACGTGATTGCGACAACCCCTGATGGATGTTCGGCATCGAGCAATATTGTTGAAATCCCATAGTGTTTACCCAAGTATTGGATTACTAAACCGATAATACCAGCTCCAATGAGTGAAAAATATAAGCAGATGAAAGCATATAATACTTTCCGAAAGATATTACAGGCTGCAGCCATGCTACTTGTAACATCGGCATTTGAAATTTCACCTGTTTTTGGGCAGTTCACTGTAACCATCGTACCATCGGGTGGACAAACACAGGTTTGTCAAAGTTCTGGTTCTTTTACGCTTACTATTCAAACAAAGTACGGTGTTGGCGACCTGGGCAATTACACCTATACATGGTCAGGCGACACACGCGTGCTAACCATAGTTCCACCGGGCGATGTAGCCATTCTTAATACCAATTTACCTGCAACCACTTATAATTTCATTTGCCAGGTTGAAGATGAAGGCTCAAACATTGCTACTGATAATATAAGCATTGAAATTCTTCAATCGCCCACTGCCTCAATTTCTACAACCGATCCTACAACATTTTGCCAAGGCGGCTCAGCTCTTCTTGAAGCCGTTACTGGCGTGAATTATGCTTACCATTGGCGCAAGGACGATGCTGATATCAGCGGTGCTACAAGCGATCAGTACAGTGCAACATCGACGGGTTCATACCTTGCAAGGGTTACCCTAACAACAACAGGATGTTCTAAACTTTCAAACAAAATTAACATTACGGTTAACCCTCTGCCCAATGCTACTGCCAGTAACGATGGACCAGCCTGCTACAATGGTACAATCAATCTCACCTCCACTCCCAATGGAATGGTTTCATACAACTGGTCGAGCAATTCCACCATCCCATTTACATCAACCTACCAAAACCCGTCTATAACCAATGTTACTCCCGGCAATTCAGGCGATTATACTGTAACCGTTACCGATGGTAATGGATGTGTAAACTCAGCCCAAACCACTGTTTTAGTATATGACCAGCTAAACGGCGGAACAGTTGGATCCGATCAGACTATTTGCTACAATGGTGATCCCGATCCATTTACCAATATCGCTTCACCTACAGGAGGTGATGGAAATTGGACCTATCAATGGCAAG
>JAKPCT010000081.1 GCA_029553165.1 Bacillota bacterium | reverse complement strand
CATTTTGTGTACGATTCATATATGATGCCTCCTGTATTTTTTGATTTGTGGTTACTTTGCGTGCAACTCACATTTCAAATTGTACAGTGTGGCATCTCTTTTTTCAAAGTTCATTATTTTTCTTTACAGGAATGCTCCATTCATAAAATTAGACTGGTTACCTAATAAAAATATTCGTAGTTGCTGAAATAATACATAAAAAAAGAAACCCACTCCACTCAGGGACGAGAGTTTCCCGCGGTTCCACCCTGTTTGGCCAATCAGAATTGACCCTCTTAATAGCAAACTGACTCCAAAGCGCCCGCCAAGATCAATGTACCGGTTCACACCAACTCCGGCTCTCTTTGACATCTACTTTTGGTTCCTCTTTTTCATAGTCAGGTATTCGATTACTATCGAATATAACAAACTTAACGCTTTCTGTCAATGGCTCAATGAAAACTGTCATCACTGTCAGGGCTGGTTTTTTCAATCTCAATCGTTGACCGGCTGACTAAAGTAGCAACCGCGCCAATAATTGCTAACTGTGGCGCTAAGAGAGCACCAACCACTCCTGCAGTTACAGGGATTTCAATTAATACTTTATCATCTTGCTTAACTTTAATCTTATTGATGTTCCCCTGTCTGACCAACTCTTTTACTTTTTCAACCAATTCGCTGCCTTTGACGAAAAATTCTTCTTTTTGGCTTTTGGCATCCTGTTCCAGCTTCACCAAGGCGTCAACCACATTCCATTCAGCAGCTTCCAGTGCCATTTTTGCTTCTTCATATGAGACATTCATTCTCTCTCTCACAAGATCAATTTTGGCTAAGTTATCCATCTTTTCCTCCATCAGAAATTATACTAACAAATGCTTAATCCAAAATTAGATTACCCCAACAATTATAAACCTATGCGAAGATTAACCGAGAAGATTGTCCAAAAACAATTGTGATTTCAACGGATGATCCAGCCTGGCTTCGATAAAGTCACGCAATTTTTGATGAACGGATGACAACCGCACCTCATGAACATCTGGTTCTAATTTACGGAGATCGGTGGTGAGTAAATATTTTAAAAAATCGATCTCCGCGACCGGAATCACATGTTGATCACGATATTGACCGCAACAATTCGGACAAACTATTCCACCCGCTGCAACTGAAAAATACCAGTGATCACTGGAGGTTGCATTACACCCCAGACAACAATCCAACTCGGGGTTGTATCCCAGATAATTTAACAACCGAATTAAAAACGCAAGATGGACAATTAAAGGTTGTTGCGTTTGCTCCAAAGTGATAAATGCCGCTAATAAAAAACGAAATAATTCGCTGACTTCTTCCCTCTCTGGAACCAGTTCATTGACTAACTCAGCCCAATTACTGGCATAAGCTAATTTAGTCAAATCTTCGCGTAAGACTGAAAACGAATGAATCAACTCAGCCTGACTTAATTGATACATGTTTTTCCCTGGGAAAAACAGACCATTGATCAAATTAAATGGGAGTGTATTTCCGATAAAACGACTCCGGGGACGTCTGGCACCTTTAACAACAGCTTCAAACTTACCATAATCTTCACTGAAGATCACCAAAACCCGATCGGCTTCTCCAAGGTTACGGGATTTCAAAACAATCGATCTGGTTCGATAATAAGCCATCTTATCGTCTCCGCAATAATGCCAACAGAATTGAGAGTAGCAAACTCAATAAAACACTGGTCATAATGGGAAAATAAAAAGTAAAATTCCCTTTTTTGATCACAATATCGCCTGGTAAGCGGCCAATACCAGGTATTTTTCCGCCAAACCACAAAAGGGTTCCAAAACCGGCAATTATTAAACCGGTAAATACTAGAATTTTTCCCAATCCCGAAAGCTCATTCACTTTTAGATTCCAACCTTCTTTTATCTTTATTTTTTATTATTTTTATAATACCGTTCTTTTTCACTGTATATGCAACCACAATAACCTTGACGGTAAAGATTTAACTCTTTAGCCATTGCCTGACTTTGACGAAAACCCGGTCGAAAGTCCTGATCAATAAAAACCAAACCATATTCATCCGCAAGTTCAGCGCCGATTTGACAGAGTAAATCCCGGTTTTGATAAGGGCTGATCAATAAAGTAGTACTGAAACATTCTACTCCTAGCTCTTTGGCCTTAAGCGCGGTTTTCTTAAGTCGCATCCGGTAGCAAAAAGAACAACGCGCAGTAGGATTGGCAGCTACATTAGCTAAGAACTCTTCTAAATCGTATTCGTTATCATGAACCACGGAGCTTTTTTTGATCTCCGCCAGAGTTTGCAATCCTTCAAGACGGCGTTGATATTCCTGAAACGGATGAATGTTAGGGTTATAAAAAAAGAGCGTCGGCTCAAACCCTGTTTCCCGAAGATTATCAACTGTATAACAGGCACAGGGGCCGCAACAACTGTGAAGTAAAATTGGTTGCATTGTCTTTATTCATTCTCCTTGCTCATCAAACAAACCCGTCTGTTGGTTACGGTTCGGAATTTTGATTTTAAGATGTTCATAAGCCAGTCTGGTTGCTACTCTGCCGCGTGGAGTCCGGTTGATAAACCCGATTTGTAAGAGATAAGGTTCATACACATCTTCAATTGTTTCCGATTCTTCACCGATTGATGCAGCAATTGTATCCAGACCAACCGGCCCGCCGTCAAACTTTTCAATGATCGTCAGTAAAACAGTGCGGTCAATCCGGTCTAATCCCAACTGGTCGACTTCAAGTAGTTTTAACGCCTCATCAGCTACAGTAACGGTTATTTTACCGCCGGCTCTCACTTGGGCATAGTCCCGCACCCGTTTTAAAAGGCGATTGGCGATTCGGGGCGTCCCCCGGGAACGGCTGGCTATCTCTAACGCGCCTGCCGGATCGATCTCAATATTTAAAATACCGGCAGAACGTTGAATAATTTTTTGAAGTTCATCGTGTTCATAAAAGTCTAACCGATTAATAATACCAAAGCGGTCCCGCAGCGGTGAAGTCAGCGAACCGGCTCTGGTTGTAGCTCCTACTAAAGTAAACTTTGGCAGGTCAATCCGGACCGAACGCGCACTCGGACCTTTACCAATGATGATGTCAAGCGCAAAGTCTTCCATTGCCGGATATAGTATTTCTTCAACCGAGCGGTTTAAACGATGAATTTCATCGATAAATAAAACATCATTTGGCTCCAGGTTGGTCAAAATAGCTGCCAAATCAGCAGGGCGCTCAATCGCCGGCCCGGAAGTCATTCTAATATTGACCTGCAGATCATTGGCAATAATATGCGCTAATGACGTTTTCCCCAAACCGGGCGGTCCGTATAATAACACATGATCAAGCGCTTCACTGCGGGCTTTGGCTGCTGCAATAAAGATCTCCAGGTTTTCCCGCACCCGCTTTTGGCCGATATACTCCGAAAAAGTTCGCGGCCGCAATGAAACTTCATTTTCGAAATCAGACAGTTGTTTTGACGGGCTAATAATCCGTTCTTCCATCAGTTTTTACTCAATCACTTTCTTCCAAGATTTTTTAAGGATTTTCTTACCAGTTCCGGTGTTGTCAGAGTATTATCGCCGTTATAAACCGCTTCAACGGCAGCAACAGCTTCTTTTTGCGGATATCCCAAGGCAACCAGGGCATCAACAGCATCATTGATGACACTTCCAAGGGCCGGCGCCGCTTTACCATCTTTATTGGTTGTTATTACCCGGGCCAGTTTACCCTTCAACTCCAAAATCAGCCGTTGTGCAGTCTTTAATCCTACTCCGGAAACACTGGTCAGTACCCGATGATCTTCATTGTTAATCGCCTCCAGGAAACGTTCGGCTGACAGTACTCCCAAAATGGTCAATGCTGTTTTCGGACCGATTCCGGAGACGGTAATAATCTTCTCAAAGATCGCCTTGTCATGTTCGCTAAGGAAACCATAAAGACTGACCCCATCTTCCCGCTGGTGATAATGGGTGTAGATTTTTACAGTGCCGTTTTCCCGGCTCAAACTTTCTAAAGCAGTTAAGGGCATAAATACCTGATATCCTACTCCATTGACATTTATTATACAACTTTCACCACTAACACTGTCAATCACACCTGATAAAGTGGCAATCATCTAAAACCTCCATATGTAGTGAATGCTTGTTTCAACGATAGTTTAAATTATTAACTTTTCGGGAATGAGCATGACAGATGGCGACGGCTAAAGCATCAGCCGCATCATCCGGTTTAGGGACCTCCGGCAGACAGAGAAGCATCCGAACCATCTCCTGGATCTGATGCTTTTCAGCCCTGCCGTAACCAACTACAGCTTGTTTAACTTGCAACGGAGTATACTCAACAATATCCAACCCCGAATTGGCTGCTGCCAGCATGATTACTCCTCTGGCTTGCCCTACGGCCAATGCGGTCCGGACATTTTTATTGAAGAACAATTCTTCAACTGCAATTACCTCTGGTTGGTACTTCGCAATCAAACTGTGCATCTCATCGTAGATCACCTTTAATCTCAAGGACATATCCTGTTGTGGTGAGGTCCGGATGACACCAACCCCAATTTTCTTTAAATGATTTCCCTGATGTGAGATGATTCCGTAACCGGTAATTGCCGTCCCGGGATCGATCCCTAATATTACCATCTGTTACCACCCGACATTTAAGTTCGCTTCTTGAGAGCTAAAATCCTGCGTATGACAAAAAACATCTCCAAAATCAATAAAGCTGTTGCTAACGAAATCTTTCAGAATCTTTCAGCAACAGCTTTAACCCTTTACTTACTTGCCAATTGATAGATCTTTAAGACATCATCCCGGTTGAGCTTCACAAAACCTCCAACCTTATATCGGCCATAGTCGGTACATTTGTCAGCCATCTCTTCTAACCGGTCAGCAGGGATATTGATCTCGGCCAGAGTCGTTGGTAATCCAATCCGGTGGTAAAAAGCTTCCAAACGTTTAATCCCTTCAAGGATTGTCTGTTCCGGATTGCTAAACGAATGATCAACATTCCAAACCCGGGTAAAATACTGGGCAAAGAGTGGAATATTATGATGGTAGTTATACTTGATCCATGCCGGGAAGATTACGGCTAAACCTGCCCCATGCGCCACATCATAGATCCCGCTCAACTCATGTTCAATCTGGTGTGAAGCCCAATCTCCCAGTCTGCCGGTGTTCAAAAGCTCATTATGAGCCACCGTACCGGCCCACATTATTTCAGCCCAGGCATCATAATTGTCCGGCTCTTCCAGTACCGTCGGAACATTATTAATTATCGTTTTTAAAGTTGCTTCACAAAGACGATCGGTTAACTCAACATTAGCAGTAGGTGTAAAATAGCGCTCCATCAGATGGGCCATAATATCAGAAGCACCACAAGCAACTTGATATTTGGGCAAGGTAAATGCCAACTCCGGATTTAAGATCGAAAACTTTGGATAAATCAAATCGGAACCGAACCCTTTTTTATACCAGCCATCTTCATTGGTAATTACCGAACTGGGGCTGGATTCACTGCCTGCGGCCGGGATCGTTAGAATTGTTCCGACTGGTAAAGCTGTTTGCGGTTCTGCCTTCCAGGTGTAAAAATCCCAAACATCACCCTGGTAAGGGACACCCAGCGCGATTGCTTTAGCGGAGTCAATTGTACTGCCGCCTCCAACCGCCAGGATAAAATCAATACCCTGTTCGCGGCAGATCCGGATTCCTTCCCTTACTAGGCTTAAACGGGGATTAGGTTTTACACCCCCTAATTCCCAAAATTCAACGCCTGCATTCTTTAAAGACGTGACAACCCGGTCGTAAAGGCCGGTTTGTTTGATACTGCCGCCACCATAATGTAAGAGAATTTTACGGCTGAACTTAACAACTTCCTTGCCAACTTCATTCTCCATCCCTCTACCGAAGATAATTTTGGTTGGATTGTGAAAGATAAAGTTTTCCATGCGATTACTCCTTTTCAGTTTCATTTTTTAATATTATCGGCAGCAATTCGATCAGCCTATCCAACATATCTCTAGTATTTCAATTATTAATAAATTTGGACACAATCCACCAGATTCCTTTAATTATTGTCGTTTAATTACACCTTGCAACATTATCTTTTCAAAAGAAAAAGCTTTGGAGCAACTCCAAAGCTTTTTGATAAAGTTTCGCTTCGTTTATTTGGTATTTTGGACAACACGGAAGCCAATGTAGGAAAAATCTGCGAAAATTACTTTAATGTCTGCATATCCTACTGCTAATTTTTGGGGATCATTATTATTATTAAAACCTTTGATATAGGCAGCAAGATAGGAAGCAAGATCGCACCACTCTGCCACATTACCGCTCATATCATAAATTCCTAAAGCGTTTGGAGCTTTTTGGGCAACCGGCATCGGTTGATTCTCATTCCAAGCAACTTTACTGGTTGCTTCAAGATCATCTACTGAAGCGGTAGCACCGCTGGCATAATTGCCGGGAGTCCAATTTTTACCGTCAATATAACGTGCCGCTAACTCCCATTCATTACGAGTCGGTAATCGATAACCATTACCAACTTGATCATCAATCTTAAACTGGCCTAAATGGACCAATAATTCAGAATAATTATTTTCTAAACTTGCATCACGCAATATTTCTCCATTCTGATCTTTATATACCGGTTGTAAATTGGTATTATACTTTGCGTTAGAATATTCGGTCAACGCATTACACCAAACAATTGCATTAATCCAGCTTACATTAACAACCGGATAGTTGTTGCCTTCACCTTTTCCTTCTGCTAACACATAACCATTGTTTACAGCCCAATTATAAACCTCGGACCATAACTGATATGTAACAACGGTTTTGGAGATTAAGAAAGGATAATTGACTTCTGTGCAATTTTTTTCGTCATTGATTCCGATTGGGAATGATTCCGTTCCTGGAACAGCGGCCATATTAACTAATGTAGCAAAAGGATTTACATTATTACTGCCCTTTTTCTTGCTTCCGCCGCCGCAACCAGACAATAAAACAGCGACTACTAATGATAATGCCACCAAAGTTATGAATCTTTTTTTCATTTTGAAACTACCCCCCGATAATAATATCTCATTAATAACTAAAATTAGTATACCTCTCAAATTTACTAATGTCAATTAACATTTATATATTAGTGTATCATTTACAACAATTTCAAAAAAAGCTATAATTATTATAATTATTGCTAAATTGTCATTGAGGAGTACTAATGAGACGTTTTTTAAAATTTTTACTGGTGATTTTATTATTCATTCCTTTAGGAACAGTTCAGGCAACCGAAACCAAAAATCCAAATCAACCGCTGACAAAAGAGATGACCGTCCAGGAAAAACGGAATTTACGCCGGGAACGGTTACCCCTCTTAATCCAGAAATATGAATCCAATCAAACCTTTACGCAGATGCACCAGTACATGCTTGCTAAATTTAATGAACGAAATAAAAAAGGTACTCCCTCTACCCCTGATAAATTAATTATCGAAACATTTCAAAAGACTAACAATCTCTTTGATAAAATCCGTTCTTTTGTTGGCAATAATTTTACCAAACAATACGATCCTGTTATTCTGGAAGCCAACTTTAATAAATATTTATGGTTAAAAGGAATCTGTTTTAAGTTTTTAGGAATCAACGAGGAACATAAGATCGCCGTCTCATTCTTTTACCAACAGGAAAACGATGAAATCAAACGCCAATTCTTACTTGATGTTGTTAAGTTTTCATTTCCTGAAGTAATGGATGTCCCTCAAAATGAATCCTGGTTCACTGAGATGAGTCTGATTATGGAGCGTATTGCTTATAAAGCGTTTAATGTGGATAAGTACCATCAAAAGTCCAAGCAATAATAAAACACAAAACAAGGGCTGTTACTGACAAGCCCTTGTTAATTCACTTCAGTTATTAAAGTTGCTCCAACCGTTCTCTGATCTTGGCCGCTTTCTCTTTGAAAGTCTCAATTTTAACCCGCTCTTTCTCAACTACTTCCGCCGGAGCTTTAGCGCTAAACGCCGGGTTTTCAATTCGGCTTTTGATCTTAGCGATCTCATTTTCCAACTGATTCAGTTCTTTACTAAGACGCTCTTTTTCCTTGGCTACATCTACCAAGCCACTGGTTGGAAGGAAGATCGTAATCCCTGCAATAACAGCACTAATCGCTTTCTCCGGTGCCGGAGTTCCTTCACTGATAAATTCGACCGTTTCCAATCCGGACATATTAATAATAAAATTAATATTTTCGGCTAATTGTTGCTCTTTTTCTTTGGTAGTCATAAAGGTTACGGCAACTTTCTTCTGCGGCTGAACATTAGCTTCGGAACGGATATTTCTGATTGCTTTGATAACCTCGATGATCATCTCCATCGTAGCCAAAGCAGCATCAAATTTAAGGGTCGGCTGACTTTCAGGCCACTTGGTGATCATGATTGAGTCACCCTGATGCGGTAAGTTCTGCCAAATTTCTTCGGTGATAAATGGAATGATCGGATGCAGTAATTCCATGATTTGTCGTAAAACCCGGTTTAATACTGCTTGCGAAGTTTTCTTTTCCAAAGCAGTTCCTTTATTAAGACGGTGTTTTGATAATTCGATAAACCAGTCACAGTATTCATTCCAGAAGAATTCATACAATAACGAGGCAACCGAACTGAGATCATACTTCTCAAGGAGAGAAGTTGTTTCCGCGATCACTTGCTGGATCCGGGTTAAGATCCATTGATCCGGTAACGAAAGCCATTCCGAAGGAATTTGATCCGATTCACCTTTGGCAAACGCCGTTAATACTGCTAATTCTTCAGCAGGAAGGTCTTCGGCCAGCTCCTTCTCTGATTGCAGCATTACAAACCGGGCGGCATTCCAAATTTTATTGGTAAAGTTACGGCTTCCTTCGACTTTTTCCATTTGAAAACGTTGGTCCTGACCCAATGCCGTACCGGTTACCAGCGTGAAACGTAACGTATCAGCTCCGAAATTATCAATTACTTCCTGCGGATCAACCATGGTCTCCGGACGCGATTTACTCATCTTATCGCCGTTTTTATCAAGGACCAACCCATGGATCATAATATCCTTAAATGGCTCTTGTTTCATAAACTCCAGTCCCATAAAGACCATTCGGGCAACCCAAAAGAAGATAATATCCCGGCCGGTTACCAATACTGAAGTTGGATAAAACTGCTTTAACTCCTGGGTTTCATTTGGCCAACCCATCGTTGAAAATGGCCATAGTGCTGATGAAAACCAGGTGTCAAGAACATCCGGATCCTGTTCCAAGTTGGTACTGTTACATTTCGGGCAGGTAGCCGGTTCGGCACGCGCAGGAATAACTTCGTTACAATCCTGACAATACCAAACCGGGATCCGGTGGCCCCACCATAATTGACGCGAAATACACCAATCACGAATGTTCTCAAGCCAACCAAGATAAATCTTGGTAAAACGTTCAGGAACAAATCTGATCTGTCCGCTTTGTGCTGCTTGAATCGCCGGTTCCGCCAGTGGTTTCATCTTGACAAACCACTGTTTGGAAATCAGCGGTTCAATAACAGTATCACAACGGTAACATTGGCCTACAGCATGGCTGTGCGGCTCAACTTTTACCAGAAAACCTTCCTTCTCCAATTCCGCCACTAACGCTTTGCGACATTCATAACGGTCCATTCCCGCAAACTTTCCGGCTTCGGCGGTCATTTTCGCATCAAACCCGATGACCGTAATTTGTGGCAACTGATGCCGCATCCCCATCTCCAAGTCATTAGGATCGTGTGCCGGGGTGACCTTGACCGCTCCGGTCCCAAAGCTCATGTCAACATATTCGTCGGCAAATACCGGAATCCGGCGATTTACAATCGGTAAAATAACCTCTTTCCCAATAATATCTTGGTACCGTTCATCGTTTGGATTTACCGCTACGCCGGTGTCGCCGAGCATTGTTTCCGGACGGGTTGTCGCCACCTCAATATACCCGCTGCCATCTGCGTATGGGTAGCGGATATGCCACAGATTACCCTCCCGCTCTTCATGCTCTACTTCAATATCTGAAATCGTCGTCCGGCATTTCGGGCACCAGTTAATCAAATAGCTTCCCCGGTAGATTAATCCTTTCTCATAGAGTCTTAAGAATACTTCCCGGACGGCAACCGAACACCCTTCATCCATGGTAAACCGTTCGCGATCCCAATCACAGGAAGCGCCCAACCGTTTTAACTGTTTGATGATCGTACCGCCATATTTACGCTTCCATTCCCAGGTCCGTTCTAAAAATTGCTCGCGTCCCAGATCGTATTTTGAAAGTCCTTCGGCGGCAATACTCTCTTCCACTTTTGCCTGAGTCGCAATCCCTGCATGGTCGGTTCCGGGCATCCATAAAGTATTGTAACCTTGCATCCGGCGCCAGCGGATTAAGATATCCTGCAAAGTGTTGTCAAGAGCATGGCCAAGGTGAAGCACACCGGTAACATTTGGCGGTGGGATCACGATACAGAACGGTTCTTTATCAGGCTCAACCTCGGCATGAAAATAATGTTTGTCGAGCCAGTATTGATACCATTTTTCTTCGACATTTTGCGGGTTATATACTGTTGGTAAAGCCATTTTCAAAAACCTCCTAATAAATTGATAAGATGATTAAGATCCAGAGTTAACTTTACATTTAAAATTAAAAAAACTTCCATCCTGACTATAGGACGAAAGTTTTTGCTTCCGCGGTACCACCTAAATACCCGTAATTAATCGATAATGATTTAATCGATAATGATTTAATCAAAAATGATTTAATCAATTAATAAACTGATTTTTCAATTAAATTGGTTTTCTCAATTCTATTACGGGCGCTTTATTTCAGCTGTAACGGGCAGAATCCCGGGTATTGCTACAATTAATTTGATCAATTGAAAATTAAACTTCACAATACCAGCTCACGAGCGACTTCAGTTGTCAAGGGGGGAATTTTACACCAGACAATTCCTCTCTTTACCCCTATCGCAAACTTACTCCTCTCGTTCATCGCACTTTTTTCTAATATACTATACTATTACTGATTATGGTTGTCAATATTCTTCTAACTTTAACCTTCAGCTAATAATCGCCCCAATAAACCGGATTGTTAATTTTCTTTCAAAACAGCAAATCTTAAGAAAATTGCAGGAAAATAATGACTGGTACCGAATATGTAATTGCTTATAATCATTATTACTAAAAATATATACCTGTTGAGGCGATTATTAAATGCGACAGTTGTTAAAACCAATGGACCTAAGAGATATCCTTGATAATTCATTCTCAATTCTGCGGGAGCGGTTTTGGACTTTTCAAGGTGTAATATTTTATTCGTTTTTACCGGCTTTTGTATGCATCTTACTGGCGTTAATAATTATTTTGGCTGTCAGTCTTACTATTATTCCGGCATCTAATATTGATTGGAATAATTTCAACTTTGAACTTTATTTCACGCAGTTAAGCCAAAAGCTTGGTTTTGTCGGGTTTTTGGCCCTGATTTTATTAGGTTTTCTGTTCATGGTAACTTCTTTTGTAGGGAGTATTTTATACGTTCATGGAAGCATCCGGCTTTTTCAAGCCGGTTTTCTTGGTGAACAATGCACTGCTAAAGAAGCATTTAAGGGAGTACTGAGCAAACTTAGAGGGGTATGGATCTTTCTTTACTTCATATTTGCCTTCCTGCTCCAAATGGTTGTATCATTTTCCACTATATCAATTAATTTCTTTTTTACTTTTCTTATTGCAATGATTGTTAATCCAGCTTTGGCAATCTTAATTCAAATAATCTATTATGTATTAAATTTTGGCTTAATTTTCGCCGTCAATTCCTTTTTCTTTTTAATACCGATTATAATCATAATTGAAGATGCTAACATCATTAAAGCAATTACCCGCAGTTTTTCATTACCGGCCAAACACCGTTGGAGAGTTATAGGGGCGTTTATTTTTAGTAATTTAATAATATTCGCAATCTCAATGATACTTCTATTTTTAATTATAACCATCGGTCTTTTAGGTTATGCCCTATTAAATACTTATAACAATTTGCTTATTTATGTTATTGGTATTATCTTTGTATTCATTTTGTTATTTTTATGTTTAAGTATTATTGCTCCATTTAATTTTGGCCCTTTAACCGCTATCTATTATGATTTGGTGATTCGTAAAGAAGGTTTTGATCTGATGTATACCTTTAATAACCAATCAACTAATTTTGTTAACTGGAGTATGTATCAGTGAATACAAAAGTAATGATTGTTTTGTTTATTATAGCTTGCTCTCTGAGTCTTTTCTCCGCAGTTTCGGCTTGGGCTGAAAGTGTCTCCAATCAAACGACTACAGCCGATCGATTACAGATGCAAGAAGATATTTCTGAAATCTTAAAGGATCCCAAGTTTAATTATCCGGATCATTTTCAATGGCTGAAAACTATTTGGAGTAAAATTACCGCTTTCATAAATCGGTATAAATCGAAATTTCCCAAAATAAAACTGCATCAAGATGATCGCATAATTTACAAACTCGCAATTGGACTGGTAATTATTTTACCAATAGTTATCATTTGTTTTTTGATTAGACTATGGTCCAAAGAAAAAACAGCATCTACAACTAAACTAACTGAAGTCCAACAATTTCACAATTCATATCAAAAGATGATCGCTCAAGCTAATGAATTTCAAAGTTCCGGATTGTATTTGGAATCAGTTCGCCTCTATTACCTGGCAGTATTGCTCTATTTAAAAGAGCAGAATTTGATACCCAAAATAATGCAGACCAGTGATAATGAAACTAAGAAGTATCTTCGGAAAACCGTTGGAGCTGAGCATCAGATTTTCAAGAATTTTTGCAAGCTGCTTTATTTATTCCAAGAAAAATGGTACGGATTAAAAAACTGTATTCTTGCAGATTCAATTCAAGCTTCTGAATTGACAGAGCAAATTATTGGTTGTAAAGATGTCAATTTAAATAAATTTACTGGTGACATTCATGAGTAAATATTTCAAATGGTATTCATTGGTTGCCTTAATTCTTTTAATTGCAATTTGGTTTTTCAGTAATTACATCGCTAATCAGCAACAAACAGTGTTTTTATATGACTTCGAAAGTACTACTGCCGGTGGTATGAATGCTTTAAAACGATTTTTAATTAAACAAGGATTTGAGGTAACTAAAACTGACACAACCATTCCCACTGATAATAGTCCGTTATTGATCCTTATTTCCGGTTCAATAAATGAATCCTATCAGCCAGAGGCGTTAATTTCCTGGATCAAGTCCGGCGGTGTTGTGATTGAGTTTACCGAAGAAAGTCCTTATCTAATTGATCTTCTTAACGATGAATTAAATCAGCAACCTGTTTTTAAACAGATTGAGTTTTCAGGTGAAAAAATTATTCATTCAAAGCACCAATGGTTTCAAGGATTACCCTACAAAATTAATAATAAGTATTTATTAGGAGTCACAAACCCGGACACCGGATTTTATAAGTATAAAGATACCTTTATTATCTTCCAACAACAATATGGTTCCGGCACAATTATTACTTGGAGTGATCCTGATGGCCTGAGTAATAAAAATTTAGTGCAATATCCAAATAATGCCGTTGTATTTGGAACATTAATCAAGCAGTTGAAACCGGATGGCGGTATCATTAAAATAATTGACTTACGGCTTACCGACTTCCAGGTTGCCAAAACCCAAAATCCATTCCAAAATCCAAATGATTTGAAGTATTGGGTGATCTTACTCGCTTATATAATTGGTTATTTAAGTCTGATCCTCTGGAAATTGGCAGCCCGTTTTGGCAGGCCCCGTCCGTTAGTTCTTGCTAAAGGACGTACTTATGACGAATTTGTTTATTTTTTGGCCGGTTTATTTCAGCAAGCCAAAGCATCACAGATTGTAATCGATAATCTAAGCGCAGCGTTGCTCAAAACTATCATTGAGATTACAGGACATCCTCCGGATACGCCTGTTGAAGATCTGATTGTACATTTGGAAACAATTACTAATAAAAATTATTCAGATTTAAAAAACCTTTTCAACAATTTAAAACAGCCCGTGCCTCAAAAACAGTTTTTAAATGTTGCTCTCACGCTCGAGCGTTATCGAAAGGAGTTATCAGAGTGGAAAAGATTCAACTGACTTTTGAAAAAGTAAAATCTGAGATCCGAAAAGTAGTAATTGGTCAGGAAGAAGTGATCGGTGGTATTTTATTATCATTGATGGTTGGTGGACATGTTTTGCTGGAAGGACCTCCCGGAATAGCTAAAACTTTAACCGCCAAAGCTATAGCAAAAACAATTTCAGCAACATATAAGAGAGTGCAGTTCACTCCGGATTTAATGCCACTTGACTTAATTGGGACTAATTTGTTCGACTTTCATAAACAGCAGTTTATCTTTAAAAGTGGCACGATCTTTACTGATTTATTATTAGCTGATGAGATCAACCGAACTCCTCCAAAAACTCAGGCGGCTTTGCTTGAAGCGATGGAAGAAAAACAAGTAACGGTTGATGGTAATATTCATCCGTTATCACCCATTTTTATGGTGATCGCCACTCAAAACCCGATCGAATATGAAGGCACTTACCCATTGCCTGAAGCACAACTGGACCGTTTTTTACTTAAACTAAACATCTCATATCCTGACACTACCGAAGAAACACAAATCTACCAGCATTATCAGAATGGGGTTGTCAGTCAAACGGATTTGAATCAAATCAGCCCCGTAGTCACAATTGAAGAAATTTTAGCTTTAAGGTCATTATTAAACCAGGTTCAGGTACGGGCTGAAATCTTTGACTATCTTTATCAAATAATTAAAGCTACCCGCAATCATCCTTTACTAATGCTTGGAGCCAGTCCAAGAGCCGGTATATTTGTAATATTAGTTGCTAAAGCCTATGCCGCTTCACAAGGACGCAATTATGTTATTCCGGATGATATTATTGAGATAGCCGGAGATGTCTTGCGGCATCGACTGATTGTCAAACCGGAAGCGCAAATTGACGGCAAAACCAGTGACCACATTTTAAAACAGATTCTTCATGAGATCAAAGTACCAAGATAGAGGTTATTAAGATAATGATTGTTTCATGGTCCTTCCTCGCATTATTAGGTTGTTATATCGGTTTAATATTTATCTTCCCCAAAATAGCATTATTCCATTATGTTATTGGTGGGATTATTATCCTGTGGTTAATTGACTGGTTTTTGACAACGCGGGAACCAAAGCTGACAGCGGTTCGAAGTTTTGACAAACCTGTATATCAACATCAGGCAACAACCATCAAAGTTGTAATCAATAATCCCTTAAACCGGTCATTATTGCTCTTAGTCCAAGATGAACCGCCATTTGAGGTTAACATCAAGGGAAAAACAAAACAATTACTAGTAGTCAAACCTTTCAGTTCCTGTGAGTTCACTTATCAGGTTACCGGCGATAAACGCGGTTGTTTTAATTTTGGCAATTTGAATCTAAGATATTCGGGGAGATTACGTCTCTTTACTTATCAATACCAAATCCCCTTGCAAGAACCCTTGGCAGTGTTTCCTAATTTAAATAAAATTGGCGACTATCGATTTGGACAACAAACCAAAACAGAATTAGCCGGTATTCACCGGCAACGAATTTTCAGTATGAACGGTGAGTTTTCACAATTACGGGACTTTGTGGCCGGTGACGATTACCGGAAGATCAATTGGAAAGTTTCGGCCCATTATGGTAAACCGATTGTCAATGAATATGAACCGGAAAAAGATCAGAACATCTTTCTCTGTTTTGATGCCGGCCGGATGCTATTCGATCAAGTTGACTCCAAAAATAACCGCATGGATTGTATTTTAGATTCGGCCTTGTATTTAGCCTATAATATCGTGAACCATGGTGATATGGTTGGGGCGATCAGTTTTAGTTCAAAAGTTGAGCGCTATGTCCCTATCGGAAAAGGAAAAACCCATCTGCAACTGCTCGTTAATCAGTTATACGATCTCCAGGCCGAAATGCTGGAGAGTGATTACCGCGAAGCATTTCGTTTTCTGAACAGCCGGATTAATAAAAGAAGTCTTTTCTTTATTTATACCGATATTAATGATCCAGAATCTGCCCGGGATCTGATCAATTATTTAAAGATCCTCAGTAAACACCATTTGGTTGTCTGTGTCTTACTTAAGAAAGAATGCTTATCAGAACTTGCTGATTGTCAAATAACCGATGAAACCACTGCTTATTTAAAAAGTACTGCGCTAGAACTTTTGGCTGAGCGTGAAAAGTTAGTTAGAATTCTTTCATTAAACAATATTAAAATTTTAGAAGTTGAACCCAGTAATATCAGCCAAACAGTGGTACAGCATTACTTGCTACTTAAACAACAAGGTTCGATTTAATCCATATTAATTAGAACGACCATTAGTTTTTTTCAATAATTCCTTTCTTTATTTAATTCCGGCTCCGATTGATATTTCATTCTCCAAATCCTCTGGTAGTTTTTAAAAAGTTTGTTGATAATTCCTCTTCGAGGAGTTTTATTTCGCCCCAGATTAAAATACCAGAGTAATAAGATACCTGTAAACGCCGCAAAGACTAAACGGTATAATTCCGGAATCACTTCAGTGCTAATTGTACTTAAATAACCTTCGATTAACCCGGCTACCAAAAACAGAAAGATTGTTCCGCTGATGAGCTTAACAGCGGTTCTTCCGTATAACCGTAACGCGTCAGAACGACTATACTGCCCCGGAAATAAGATTGTATACGTTAACAGAAACCCGGAAGCTGCAGCTAAAACAATTGCTGTTAACTCAATTACACCATGAGGTAGAATCATTGCCCAAAATGAAAGTAAGTAACCTTGCTTGTGGAATACTCCCGATAATACCCCCAATAAAAAGCCATTAAAAAACAAAGCATAAACCGTGAACGTTCCGAGAATCATCCCACCGGCAAAAGCGTTAATCGCTACCTGAATGTTGTTAAATAATATTGTGCTTGATACATATGGCCGAGCCGCCAGTGGTTCATTGAACCAAGTATTGGTTTCATAATGTTCAACCAGTCTTTGGCCAAACTGTTCCGGAATAATAGCCGATACTACATCGGGGCCGTTGTTATAACCAATAAAGCCAAACAACCATCCTAATAAAATGATTCCCAATGAAAAAAGGATTATCTTCCAATTTTGGCGAATTAATTGTGGGTATTCAATGATAATCAACTCTTTAATCTGTTGCCAACGGGTTTTTTGAGAGCGATAGAGTTGATTGTAAGCTCGAGCAGTCAAATCATTTAAAAACGAGATTACTTCCCGAGGTAACTTCTGCGTTTTGGCAAGTGCCAAATCACTGGTTACCTGGCGGTATAAAACACTAAATTCGATTAATTCTGCTTTACTTAATGAGCTAAGTTTATTTTTGGCAATCTTTTTCAGAAGTTCATTTAAACGTTGCCAACGTTCCTTACGATTGATAACAAACGGAAGATTCAATTAAAACACCTCATTGTATTGTTCATTGTATTAGGAGGACATAAGATTATGAGTGATATTTATCAAGTAATTACTCCTGAAAATGTTGAGATTGATTATGAAATTGCCGGTATTGGTTCCCGTTTTTTGGCATTAGTAATAGATATAACAATCCAAGGAATTCTGATATCTGCTTTTATTATGGTATTACGACTCCTTAATCTTGAAGCTTTGCCTACATTAAATATTAATATCAACAGTTATCAAAATTCAATAATCAGCACTATAATCATCACCATGTTGGCGATTATCAGTTTAGGTTATTATATCATATTAGAGACTGTGATGCATGGTCAGACAATCGGAAAAAAGCTTCTTAATATCAGAGTCCGCAAAGAACAAGGTTATGCGCCCACTTTTTGGGACATTTTATTACGGAATTTAATCCGTCCCATTGATTTTTTCATCTTTTACAGCATTGGTTTTTTAGTGATGTTCTTTAGCAAAAACAGCAAGCGTTTGGGTGACTATGCTGCCGGGACAATTGTTGTTAAAGAGATTCCGCTCCGTAAAATCAATAAATATTTCGTCAATTATTCAACATCAAAAACTGTTTTCGATACCAATTTTCATTCTACCAATCAATTTATTGAACGGTATCCCTGGTGGAGTCCGGTTATTAACAGTTTAACGCATGAAGATTATTATTTAATTAAAAATCTCCTTAACCGCAGACCGGAATTGACCAATTATCCAAAATTGGCTAATATTTTAGTCAATCGTTTGATCAATAAAGCTCAACCTGAAATTGGACCACATTCTATGCCGGTAGCAGAAGCAGATCAAATTTTGAGAGAATTAATTCGTGCTTATGAACAGATTCACTCGCTTTAAATAATAATTTCCCAATAATTGTCGAAATCCTGCTTTTTCTGGAGTAATAACTTTCAATTTTTGGGTTCTTTTAAAACACATTTCATTACTTAGTCATATAATGAGTTAAATAGATAATGACTAGGTGAAATGATGTTTACAATTATCCTTCTTGCTTTTTCACTAAGTTTGGATGCATTTACCGTGGGTATGGTATATGCCTTAAAAGGTATTCAAATCCCCTTTTATTCCAAACTCAGCATCTGTTTCTTCTCAATCATCTACTCCCTCTTCGCACTAATTATTGGAAGATCATTAACCAATCTGATTAATCCTTATTTTGCAAAACTTACCGGGGTTGCCTTGCTTTGTTTGATGGGAGCCGGCATCATTATTCAAGCATTAGTTAAAGAAGATAATTCCAGATTGACAATTGATCAATACCCTTTGCCTGAAGAAAAAACCTTATTTAAAATTGGGATTAAACGACTGGGTATAACCATCAAAATCATCCGGGATCCCCTGCTCTTCGATGTCGATCGCTCCGGATCGATTGATTCCTTTGAATCCTTGATGCTGGGTCTGGCACTTTCGCTTGATGCTATCGGAGTAAGCTTTGGCAGCGCAATGATTGGTTTTCGTTCCTTTTCGATTCCATTGTTGATTGGCATTTTTCAGTTACTATTTCTGAATTTAGGCACTACATTGGCTCAAAAAATTAATCTGCAAAACCGTCTGAGCCAACAGTTATTATCAATGTTACCTGGTTTTTTATTAATCGTTTTAGCTTTACTTAAATTATAAAAGATTGAAAAAGACAGAAAAAACTGTTGCAAAGTTTTATTTGCAACAGTTTTCAAGTAAAAGTTAAACTTCTTAATTTTAGATTTATTTCTCTTCATTATTAGAATTGGCTTTGCTGTCAATTGCAACAACCTTATCATAAAAGCCGGACGCTTCTTTATAGATCTCAATTATCTCATTGACCAACGGCATCCTCGGATTGGTACCTGTACATTGATCATTAAACGCGATATCGGCCATTGCCGGCAATTCTTTTTCGAAGACTGCCCGATCAACACCGGCTTCTTTCAAGGTTAAAGGAATATTCAGCTCTTTTGATAAGAAGCGAATTGCTTCAATTAAGCTATTAATTCCTTCATCAACCGTATCGGCAGGTAATCCCAGAAATTTCGCAATTTCGGCATAACGCTCACCTGCTTTAGGATACTCATATTGCGGGAAAGCAGCAAACTTGGTCGGTTTCTGCGCATTATATTTAATCACATAAGGTAGTAAGATCGCATTAGCCCGGCCGTGCGGGATATGGAATTTACCACCGAGGATATGAGCCATACTATGATTGAGCCCTAAAAAAGCATTGGTAAAAGCCATCCCGGCAATACACGAAGCATTATGCATCTTTTCACGGGCGATTTTATTTTGGCCGTTTTTATATGCCAACGGCAGATATTCAAAGACAAGTTTGATCGCTTTTTCGGCTAAAGCATCGGTATAATCCGATGCCATTACCGATACATAGGCCTCAATCGCATGAGTCAATACATCCATTCCGGTATCGGCAGTAACTGATTGCGGAACGGTTATAACCAACTCCGGATCAATGATCGCAATATCCGGTGTCAATTCATAATCAGCCAGCGGATATTTGATGTTCCGTTTTTTATCGGTAATGACTGCAAAGGCAGTGACCTCTGAGCCGGTTCCCGAAGTAGTTGGAATTGCAATAAAAGTAGCTTTTTTACCCAATTGCGGATATTTGAAAGCGCGTTTGCGAATATCGGCAAATTTGAGACGTAAAGTTTCAAATTCGACATCAGCATTTTCATAAAACAGCCACATTCCTTTAGCGGCATCAATTGCCGAACCACCACCAAGGGCGATGATCACATCGGGTTGAAAATCATTCATCTGCTGACAACCGGCATAAACGGTTTCCACTGATGGATCAGGTTCAACATCAGAGAAGATCTGATAATCAATTGGTATTTTTTCAAGGTGATAAAGTACTTTCTCGACAAAACCAAGTTTGACCATAAAAGGATCGGTAACAATAAATGCTTTACTACCTTTTATTTTAGAGAGATATTGCAATGAACCATATTCAAAATAGACTTTTTGAGGGATCTTAAACCACTTCATCCGGTCCTTCCGAATCGCAACCCGTTTAACATTGATGAGATTAGAAACACTAATATTATCAGTGGTCGAATTGCGTCCCATCGAACCACACCCCAGGGTCAATGAAGGAGTGTTGGTATTATAAAGATCACCAATCGCGCCATGTGATGACGGCGAATTGACCAACAGTCTGCCGGTTCGGACTTTGCGGGCAAATTCATCAATAACTCTGTAATCATTGGAATGAATTACTGCCGAATGACCCAGTCCGCCAAACTCAGTCATCTGCTCGCAACGGAGGATTCCTTCCTTATAATTTTCAACAATGTAACAGGCTAAAATCGGACTTAATTTTTCTCTTGACAATGGATATTCCGGACCTACTCCCTGTAATTCAGCAACTAAAATTTTAGTATCTTTGGGTACTTTGATCCCGGCCAATTCTGCTATTTTATATGCCGGTTGACCGACAACCGCCGGATTCATTGCTCCGCGTTTTTCATCAATCGCTATTTTTGACAAAGTTGCAATCTCATCAGGTTTTAAGAAATAACAACCATACTCTGCCATAACCGTTTTTACTTCATAGGCAATACTGCGATCAATAATGACTGCCTGCTCCGAAGCACAGATCATTCCATTATCAAAAGTCTTGCTCAAAATCAAATCAGACACGGCCCGCTTAATATTAGCCGTACTTTCGATGTAACAAGGGACATTACCGGGACCAACGCCAAGAGCCGGTTTACCGCTTGAATAAGCTGCCTCGACCATTCCTGTACCACCGGTAGCCAATACCAGACTAATACCAGGGTGTTTCATTAACAAATTAGTAGCTTCAATCGAAGGTTCTGTAACCCAAGAGATACAATCAGCCGGTGCTCCGGCAGCAAGTGCCGCATCTAACATTGTTTTTGCAGCAGCAATACTGGAACGGATTGCTTTAGGATGGAAACTGAATACAATTGGATTTCGGGTTTTAATCGCGATTAAACATTTAAACATCGTTGTCGAGGTTGGATTAGTTACAGGAGTAACACCGGCAATCACCCCGATCGGCTCGGCAATCTTCATATAGCCTTCTTCAAGGTTCTCTTCGATCAAACCGACTGTCTTTTCATTTTTAATGTCGTGATAAACATGTTCCGTGGCGAACAAATTTTTGGTTACCTTATCCTCATAAACACCCATCCCGGTTTCTTCATGCGCCATCTTGGCCAGCTCCATGTGTTTTTCGATACCGGCCAAGGCCATCGCTTTAACGATTGCATCGATCTGCGCCTGATTGTAATTCATAAAATTAACTTGAGCAACCGTTGCTTTTTCAACCAATTTATTAATAATATTCTGTATATTATTCGCAACTGGTTCAGCCGGTTTTGCATTGGATTGATCCATCGCTTATTCCTCCTCTTTTATTTTTGAGTGATTGATCATATATTTTAATACCATCAAACTGTCTCCGATATGAACATGCTCCACAGTAACATCTGATGGTACGTTTAACGAAATTGGTGCAAAATTTAGAATTCCCTTAATTCCTGCCGCAACCATCTCGTCAGTAATTTGCTGCGCAACCTCTGCAGGAACCGTTATAATACCCATTTCGATCTTTTCCTGTTGAATATAGTGTTTTAAACCCGTTATATTCCGAATCTTTAAACCATTGACCACCAAACCGATTAGACCGGGATTGTTATCAAAGATTGCCTTAATGACAAATCCTTTTCGTTCAAAATTTTGATAATTGGCAATTGCTTTTCCGAGATGACCGGCTCCAACCAGAACTACCGGTACAGCTTGATCAATTCCAATTATTTTACTGATTTCGCCAAGCAATTCTTGAACACGGTAGCCATAACCCTGTTGTCCAAAAGAACCAAACCAACTCAAATCTTGTCTTAACTGTGAAGGTGTTATGCCAACTTTAGCAGCTAACTCGGCCGATGAGATACGATTGATATCACGGGAAGCAAGTAACGAAAGATAACGGTGATATAAGGGAAGTCGCTTAATTACCACCATCGGAATTTTATTTTTATTACGGTGACGCTGATCATTTTGACCCAAAGGGTTCACCTCAAAATTTGTTAATTAATTAACAATCTTTGATAAAAAAAATACAATCTTTCATATATATTTTAGCTTATTTTTTCCTAAAGGTAAAGTTAAAAATTTGCAAACCGGAATCTTTTTAAAATCTCATCTTAATTCTATCACATTTAAATTTTAAATCAATTGTTACTGTTAATATTAACCAATAATATTCGGTAAAATAAAGAGTTACTTCTACTTTAATAGCGCGGCCTACTCCCCATCTGGCAAGAATTGTATGTAAAATCAAATTGGATAAATTGAAGCATTAGCCAACCAAGGAGGTTGGCGTTGCGGGAATTGAAACAGGGATGTTTCTTTGACATCGCCGTAAAAAGAAAGAAGCTGACAGCAAGATCAAATTTGCTATCAGCTCCTTAAAATTACAATTTTTCAGTCTCAATTATTTCCCTTGATATTTAGCTTTCATCTCGTCTAAGCCCCAGTTAGGAACATCAGTAGTATGTCCTGCGGTTCCGAAAGCTTTCATATGGGCAATAATCTCGTTGGCGATACCTTCACGGGCAGCTGCACCATAATCTCTTTGGTCAAACTTGGTTGGATTTTCAGCTAAGAATTTACGGGTTGCAGCAGTTGCTGCCAAACGTAAATCAGTATCAACATTAATCTTATTAATACCACAGGTAATCGCTTTTTGTAAAACATCAAAAGGCACACCGGCAGCATGCTCCAACTGACCGCCATATTGGTTGATGATATCGATCAGTTCTTTGGGAACACTGGAAGAACCATGTGCGACTAAATATGTATTCGGTAACAGTTTGCGGCATTCTTCAATGATATTGTAGGCAATCTTTGCCTCACCCTTAAATTTATGGGCTCCATGAGAAGTACCGATTGAGATTGCTAAAGCATCAACACCTGTTTTAGCAACGAATTCGGCAGCTTCTTCCGGATTGGTAAGATGTTCCTTACCGGAACCAACTCCGTCCTCAATGCCTCCAAGTGTACCAAGCTCACCTTCAACAGTAACACCGTGATCATGAGCATACTTAACAACTTCGCTGGTAATCTTCACATTATATTCAAAGGTTGAAGGGGTTTTTGAATCCTCCATTAACGAACCATCGATCATAACTGAAGTAAATCCTAAATCAATCGCTTTTTTAACGGTTTCAAAACTATTACCATGGTCCAAATGCATCGCCAGCGGAATCTCCGGATTTAACTCTGCTGCTGCCAGAATAATATTTCTTAAATACTTATCCTCAGCATACTTAAGAGCACCACGGGACATTTGAACAATAACAGGTGATTGGGTTTCGCGTGCCGCTTTCATAATCGCCTGCATCTGTTCCATGTTGTTAACGTTGTATGCGCCAATCGCGAATGGTTTACCCGCTTTATAAGCTTGCATACTTGCTTCTAAGATCGCCTTTGAAGTTACTAACATCAAATCCACTCCTTAATTAAATTTTAAAAAATAAGGCAGGCACAAACCTCTAATAACCGTTTTAGTATTCAGCATTAAATCATTAATTACCTGCCTGAATTGTTAACATTAGTTAAAAGACTACTCCCACACTTTGTAAATCCTGGTCGTTCCAGTTAACCCGTTTTTGGATCAATGCTTCCGGAAATGGTACAGTAACAATCTTTGAACCCTGGATCCCAACCATTTTACCGGATTCGCCGCTAAGCAGCAGATCAACCGCAGTAACTCCAAAGCGAGTACCTAAGACAACATCATCTGCCTCCGGAATCAGCCCTCTCAAAGTAAATCCTAAATCAGTCGCACGGACATCTTCGATCTTTTTCAGTCCTAACTCTTCTTTAATAATTCTTCTTAAAATCTGACCAATTCCGCCAAGTTTGGGATTGCCATGAGTATCCACCCCTAAGGTCTCCTCGGTCATTGCCTTAACTACAGGATTCACTTCCTTCACCCGCTTCAGAACCGGATCCTCCGGATGAATTCTGAAGCCTTCGGCAACCACAATATTAACATATTTATTTTGCTGATAAAGTTTAGCAACCCGCTCGCATACTGTCTTCAAACCCGTCTGTTTCTCTGGGATTAAAATCAGGTCCGCTCCACCTGCAATACCGATATTAAGAGCTAACCATCCGGCATCACGGCCCATTATTTCGGTGATGGAAATCCGGCGATGGGTAATGGCCGATTCAACGGTACTTCTTACTGCCTTTGCTCCAAAACTGACGGCGGTAGGATAACCTAACATTATATCAGTTCCGGAAACATCATTATCAATGCTTTTGGGAGCAGCAATTACCGGGAAATCCAAACTATGTAAGCCGTTACATGATTTAATGGTGTCATTGCCACCGGTTGCCAAGACGGCATCAATTCCTAATTTCTTTAAATTAGCTTTTAATTTTTGCGGAAATCCTTTATTAGTATTCTCTTCCGAAAACGGATTAAAGCGTGAAGATTCCAAGATAGTACTTGGCTTAATCTCCAAACCTTTAACTTCATTTAAACCTAATGGAACCAGATGTTCTTCAATCTGATCGGAACAAGCCCCTTCAAATGCCTTTCTAATCCCGACAAACTCCAGGTTATATTTATCAATTCCATGGCGTACCGCAGCTGCGATAAAGGAATTAATTCCGGCGCAGTCGCCGCCACCGGTCATAAAAGCTACCTTTTTTATCATAGTCGATCACCTCTAGGAATTTTTTCGAGCAATTACTTTTTCAACTGCTTCAACAATCTTTGCTGCTGTTAATCCGTATTCTTCTAACAATTCAGCCGGTTTACCGGATTGTCCAAAACGGTCCTTTACTCCAACAAATTCCATCGGAACCGGATGATTTTGGACGACAACCTCGGCAACAGCACTCGATAAACCACCAATCACACTATGTTCTTCAGCGGTTACAATCGCTCCGGTCTCCCAGGCGGCTTTAATTATTTCGGCAGCGTCGATTGGCTTAATGGTATGAATATTCAATACCCGGACGGTGATTCCTTTCTGATTTAAAGTCTCTGCCGCAGCCAAAGCTTTTTCCACCATAATTCCGGTTGCAATAATTGTCGCTGCCTTACCTTCTCTTAAACGGACCGCTTTACCAATCTCCGGTTGGTAATCTGCGTCGAACAGGTTTGGAACCGGCTCTCTTCCTAATCTGATATAAACCGGTCCATTATGCGCTACTGCAGCCAGGATTAATTTTTCTGTCTCAATGGCATCAGCCGGATTTAGAACCGTCATTCCAGGAATACCGCGCATTAATCCCAGATCCTCAATTGATTGATGGGAGCCACCATCTTCACCAACTGTTATTCCGGCATGAGTTGCAGCAATTTTCACATTCAATCCCGGATATCCGATGGAGTTTCTGACCTGATCATATGCTCTTCCGGTAGCAAAGATCGCAAATGTACTGGCAAATGGAATTTTACCGGCAGTTGCAAAACCGGCAGCAGTCGCTATCAGATCTGCTTCGGCAATTCCCATTTGAAAAAAGCGTTCGGGATATTTCTTGCTAAAACCGGCTGTTTTGGTAGACTTGGATAAATCAGCATCTAAAACCACCACATTGGGGTTGAGCTCACCTAATTTTAAAAGTGCATTACCATAGGCATCACGTGTTGCAATTTTTTCACCCATATTTAAGAACCTCCATTTTAAAAGATTGCCAAATAAACTTCCAACTAAGAGTAATTATTTAACGATTAAAATCCAAGCTCTTTCAATGCTTGTTCGGCTTCTTCCGGTTTGGGAGCGGTCCCGTGCCAGCCAACCTGATTTTCCATGAAGGAACAACCTTTTCCTTTACAGGTGTTCAAAATGATCAGTGTTGGTAATCCCTTAGTATTTTCAGCCTTTTCAATTGCCTGATCAATCGACTCAAAACAATGGCCATTTGCTTCTAAGGTATTCCATCCAAATGCTTTAAAACGGTCAGCTAAATTGGTTAATGATTTTACATCTTCGATTGTCCCATCGATCTGAAGATGATTATAATCGACAAAAGCAACTAAATTATCCAATTTGTAGTGCACCGAGGTCATTAGTGCTTCCCAAACCTGGCCTTCCTGTAATTCACCATCACCAAGCAAAACATAAACACGGTAATTCTTTTGATCCAATTTACCTGCTAAGGCGATTCCATTAGCTACCGACAACCCTTGACCGAGTGAACCGGTTGACATATCAACACCGGGAACCTTCTTCATATCAGGATGTCCTTGTAAAATACTGTGGATTTGCCGTAATGTAGTTAAAATACTTTTATCAAAATAACCACGCTCGGTTAAAGCTGAGTATAGTACGGGAGCAGCGTGCCCTTTACTTAAAATAAAACGGTCGCGTTCAGGCATGTTTGGTTTTGAAGGGTCAATATTCATTTTGTGGAAGTATAAATACGCCAACAATTCAACAGCTGATAAAGACCCTCCCGGATGTCCTGATTTCGAGGCAGCTAACATTTGAATAATGTCACCTCGCATCAGACGGGCCTTTTCCTTTAATTGTTCAATCTGATTCTGAGATATCAATGTTTCCACTCCTTTAATTATAATTTTTAGATCTAAATATTATTTTTTATTGCCTCTCGGGCAAGTTGATCACAACGGTTATTGATTTCATTGTCGCTATGTCCTTTAACTTTGATCCATTCGATTTGATGGATCAGGTTTAACCTAACTAACTCTTCCCATAAGTCGCGATTTTCAACAGGATTGTTTTGTGAGTTTACCCAGCCATTACGCTGCCACTTTCCAATCCAATTCTGATTAAAAGCATTAATCAAATAAGCGCTGTCGGAATATAGTTTTACAGCGCAGGGGTATTTAAGCATTTTTAAAGCATTAATCGCTGCCAGTAACTCCATGCGTTGATTAGTCGTCTCTTGCTCAAATCCGGAGATCTCTTTTTCAATATCGCCAAAGATCAAAACCGCTCCCCAACCACCGGGGCCAGGATTGCCGGAACAAGCTCCGTCGGTATATATTTCAACTAATTTCAAGTTCGACAGTCTCCTCAATTATTGATGCTTCACTATTTTTATGAGTTAATTAGCTAAATTTCTTAAAGTTGCTAAATTCTTCAGATCATCACCCGGATCTTTTTGCGGTGTCTCCAAAATTCCGGGAATTTCTTTTAAGACTGGATGGTTCATCAGATATTTAAAACCTTCCAGCCCGATTTCCCCTTCACCGATATGTTGGTGACGGTCCAAATGCGAACCTAATTTACCGAGACAATCATTCAGGTGAAACAGTTTTAAAAAGTTGATTCCTAAATAGTGATCAATCTCTGCAATTAACTGTTCCCAACCATCCTTACCTCTCAAATCATAACCGGCAGCAAAAGCATGGCAGGTATCAAAACACATCCCAATTCGCTGTTGATATTCGGGATTTACTCTTTGTTTTAAGTCGGCCATTTCACGCATCGATGCTGCAATTTCATTGCCACTGCCAGCCTGGTTTTCAAACAATAAAACAGTCGGCCCTGTAACCTTTGATAAAGTAAAATTAACTGCTGCCGCTACCCGCTCAAGTGCTGTTTCCTTGGTGGTATCCTTCGCTTTTCCCGGATGAAACACAAAATAATCGGCACCAAGTAGATTAGCACGTTGGTAATCTTCGACTAAAGTGATTACTGATTTCTCATATAATTCCTGATCAATCGACGCCGGATTTGGCAAATATGAGAGATGAATCACAATCGGCGCAAATTGACAGAGATTCTGTTTTTCTCTAAAAGTATTGATATCGTTAGGATCCAGTGGCTTACGGGCCCAGCCCCGTGGATTTCCGGCAAAGATTTGAAATCCGTCACAGTTTAACTCAGCTGCCTTCTCAAGGACGCCACTGAAACCATCTTTAATTGATAAGTGAACACCCAGTCTCAATTGTTTTTCCTCCGGCCTAATTCATCAAGATAACGTAACCAACCATATTTTTCAATCAGAGCCGTAAAGGAGTATTTTTCGGCAATCACCTGAATTGCAACCAAAATAATCAACGCAATTATTTTTCCGAAATCAGTAAGCATCCAGGCCATCATCATCCCTAAAGTAGCTCCTAATACGTTCGACCCTACATCGCCTAACATAATTCTTGCTTTTAAATCAAACCGTAAATAGTAGAGCATTATTGCTAAAATCGGAACAAACAGGCCAATATAACTTTCCAGGTCTTTACTGAAAGCAATAATTAGTAGGAAGGCAATGATAAATACCTTTCCGGCCCTACCGGGACGTAAATCAAAAATATTAATCGTATTGGCTCCTAAAACAACAAACAAAAAACTGCTTAAAATGATCCACCAAGTGAAAAAACCGGCATCATATAACTTTGCAGTGGAAATTGCAAATACCATTGCAATCAGCGCCCCAAAAATTGCTTTAAAACCACCAGTAGTAAGCTTCTTTTCAAATAATAAAGCTTTGAAATGTCCTTTAAAACCTTTATATTCATTGGTACCAATCAAATCATCAACAAAACCTAAAAAGCTCATTCCAATTACCATAAACAAAAACAAGACCGAATTTAGATTGGTAAATGACTTTATATTTAAAAGCATCCCCAATCCAACAGTAAACGGTAATAAGACCGTAAAGATCAATCCACCAACGGCTGGAATCTCCTCATCACGATAATTTAGTCTTAACAATTTCGTATTAATCATAAATTTGGTTAAAATCCGAAATGTAAATGCAGTTAATAAATAGGTTACAGCTAAAATCACCAGATAACGGGTTAAAACAGACAAAAGCATTTTTAAAAAATCAGTTATTTCTGTCATTGAATCACCTTTTCGCCAGTCTTTTCAATAATACTTTTAAAACATCAATGAACTGCTTGCCACGATGAATAAATCCGGCTAAGTCCCGACCCGTTTCGGCATGACTCATCTGGACCGGGATCTCCTTAACCCGAAAACCATTGCGGAAAACATCGATTGTTAGACCAACTTCAACCCCAAAACCGGATTCAAAAGGACCAATCCGATCTAAAACAGTTTTACGGATTACTCTTTGTCCGGAAAGGGGACTGTTTACTTCCAGGCCGGTATACCAACGGATCCCGCGTTTTGCCAATTCAGTTACCAAACCAAACCCGCCACGTTTTTTAGCGGGTGGAAATCTCCCGATTGTCATATCAGCTTTATCGGTTAAAACCGGATCCAACAGTTTTTCGACATCAATTGCAGTTTTTCCCAAATCACCGTCGAGCAAGCCAATGATATTTCCTTTGGCATAATTGAGCCCGTAATTTAATGCTCCGCCTTTCCCCAAATTGGTTTCCAGGCTGATCACTTCAGCTCCCGCTTCTTCGGCTAATTTAGCGGTATCATCCGAGGAACAATCATTAATAACGATCACCTGATCAATTTTTTTAATATTTTTAACTGCCAAAACGGTATCTTTAATTGTTGAAGCTTCATTATATGCTGGTATTAGAATAGTTACGATGTTGTTTTCTTCCAAAATAATCCCTCCATCTTGAGTCCGGGCTAGCAATTAAAAATTGAGTTTAAAATCCGGGATTAAACTTTTTGCAGTCTCTTTAACACCAAAATGCCCCTTTTTCCCTGAAGCTAATAAATAAACTAAGGTTACTTCACCGGGTGTTGTTTCAATATTATCGACTGTACCTTGGCATTTTGATTGGTATAACCGCATATATGATTGAGTTACAAAACTGGGTTCAACCCCAACTAAAGTTACTTTCAACTTACGAAATGCGTCCATAAATAAAGGATCGATCTCTTTTTGATAAGTATCTTCTCCATTAAGGGAACCACCTAAAAAAATAATGGTATCAACGGTTCCCCGGTTATAATCCCCCCAAAGCTGAATAAAATCATTATTCTGTAAAAAAATCAGTTGTGAACTCCCTTCTCCTAAGATAATCAACCGTGCAATATGATCATAAATTTGGACCAGTAAAGCTTTATCATCAGCCATCGTTAAATCAAAAGCATCAATAATATCAGTCTGCAATGAAGGATCATCCCAGGAAATCGGTTTATTAAACGAAGTAATTGAGGTTACTTCAGCACCGGCCTGGCGTAATAAATCAACGATTTGTTTGGCATATTTAAAATCAACCGACGGATTAGTTCGAATGATGGCGATTCGCTTTCCCAATAAGCGATTGGAGATTAAGTTGGGGACTATTGCCTTTTGAAATTGGTTGGCAAGCTCCAGTTTTAAATCTTTATCCTGAATACTTGCTTGCAGATTTTTTTGATCCTCCCGAATTTTCTGATAGGTCTCTTCTAAGTGTTGTACCTGTTTCTCAATTTCAAAGTTGACTGTTTTTCCCATGTTCACGCCAATGATGATCCCCAAACCCAAAGCTAAGAATACAGCAACCAGCGAAACAACATGGTATTTTAAATCAACAATCATCAATTGACCCTCCACAATTAAAGACCTCCAACCAGGAGGTTTCATTTGAATAAGTACAACCCAATAATACCACTCTATACTAAAATATCAAGAGTTTTTATCTAAATTAAATATTAGTAACTTAAAACCCAAAAAAAATCTTTAGCCTTAACCAGAATGTTTTCAGTAAATTACGGGACCAATCTGTTTGATATAAGACTACGCCAATGGTTAGAATACCCGCAAGTATTATTTCCAATAAATATCTAAGTTTGACTCTTCCCTGATAGATTTTACTAACACCACGGGCATCAACTAAAATGGATCCTACTTTCAGCCGGACCAAAAAAGTACTGCCCATTCCTTTACGTCCCTTCTCCAAAAAGTCAATCATATTGGAATGGGTACCTACAGCCACAATCAGATCAGCTCCTTTTTCATAAGCCAGTAGTAACGCAATATCTTCACTCGTTCCAGGAGCCGGAAAAGTTTTAGCGTCAAGTTTAAGGGCACGTATTCTTTCCAATCCCGGAGCATTTCCATTGGTATAAGCATGAACCACAATCTCCGCGCCTGACTTAAGTGCCGTATCCGAGACACTATCCATATCCCCAATTATCATATCAGGCCGATAACCAAACTCTAATAGAGCATCCGCTCCCCCGTCAACACCGATGAGGACCGGTTTAACATCATCAATATAAGGTTTTAAAATGGTTAAGTCTTCACGGTAATTTTGGCCCCTGACAACTACCAGGACGGGTTTTTCCTCAAAAACAGTTTTGACATTAGGCATATTTAAAGTGCCTAATACAAAATCTTTCTCTTTAAGCGCATATTCTAAGGTATTATGTAAAAATTTCTCCAATTCAGTATCTAAATGTTTCCGGATCTCTTTTAAAAGATTATTAACTTCATTTAATTCTAAAACTTTTCCTTCACCAATCAATTCTTGACCCCGATAGATTTTAGTACCGACAATCTCAAGCAAGTCCCCTTCGTGAATTTTTTCAAAAACGGCTTGCCCTACACTGTCTAAGATCGGAATCCCTTCTTTTAATAAGATTGCCGGGCCAGGATTCGGGTATTTACCGGAGATGGAATTATTGGCGTTAATAACTAATTTAACCCTTGCTTTAATTAGTGAATCAGCGGCAACCTGATCGAGATCAACATGATCAATCACCGCAATTTCACCTGGTTTGATTCGTTTCACCAGATTTTTAGTACGTTTATCAATCCGGGCTACTGCTTTGATATTATCCATTGAGAGCACTCCAACTAATTTAATGCTATTTTCTTTTCCAGCCTTATTTTATCAGCTATAATCGCTACAAACGAGGCATTTGTCGGCTTACCTTTACGAGCATCAACGCAGTAACCAAATAATTTATGTAGTAATTCAACATCACCCTTATTCCAGACATTTTCGATCGCAAACCGCATTGATCGTTCCACTCGATGAGCAGTAGTTTGATAGTTGGCAGCTATTAAAGGGTATAGTTTTTTAGTGACATCATTGATTAAACTTGGTTCTTTAATCGTCATAATAAGAGCATCGCGTAAATAACTGTATCCTTTATAATGAGTCGGTATTTTTAATTTTTCTAAAATCTGACAAACTTCATTCTCAATATCACTGCAGGGCTTCGAAGCAACAATTTCGCGAGCAGGTTGACGCCCCATATCAATAATCCGTTGGGCTAAAACTTTTAAATCAAATGGTTTTAATATATAATAATCAGCACCTAAAGAAGTTGCCTGATAGGATACTTCCTCCTGCGCAAACGCAGAGAAAACAATCACCTTTGGTTTATTATTTTGTGAACGTAACCATTCTAAAACACCGAATCCGTCTAATTGCGGCATAATCATATCCAACAACAAAACGTCAACAACGTTTTTCGTCAGTAAATCTATCGCTTCAGTTCCATTATAAGCTTGAAACAAAACGTTGATCTCCGCTTGACTGTTCAGAAAATCTTCAATTAAATTATTAAACTCGACGTTGTCATCAACAATTCCTACCCGAATGGGTGGCACCAAAAACACCTCCAAACTTAACATTGCGCTTACCCCTTTTTATTGTTCGCTGTTTTTCCAAAAAATCCTTTAAAAGAAAAAAGCACCTTTTAAAGTGCTTTCACTTAATCTTCTTAAATTAAGCGTTTTGGTCAAGAAGCATTCTGTCAAGAAGCATTCTCCAGGGTTATTTCATTCAAATTTTCGTTTTCATAGCCATTAGTCAGTTCCAGATCCTGCATCTCTTTTAACATCCATTCCGCTAACACACCATACCCTTTAGTGGGATCATTCACAAAAACATGGGTCACAGCTCCCACCAGCATACCATCTTGAATTATCGGACTTCCACTCATCCCTTGGACAATTCCGCCGGTTTTTTTCAGTAATTCGGGATCAGTCACTTTAATAATCAAACCCTTATCTCGTGGCGACTTTTGGCGATAGACCTTGATGATGTCAATCTTATACTTTTCAACTTTGTTGCCGTTTACAACAGTATAGATTTCGGCAGGGCCGGTTTTAATTTGAGAATTAAAAGCAGCCGGAATTGGTTTATTGAATTCAGCCTGATAAAGATCTTTAACGTTATAAATCTTACCATAGATTCCATATTTGCAATTTTTGTTGATCTTACCTAATGGACTTTGATTGGAATTAAACACTCCGATTTTTTCACCTGGTTTACCCGGTTGACCCTGTTTTACCCCGCTAATATTGGCGGCTACTATTTCGCCATATTCAACCGGAATACCGGGGCGACCTCCGAAATTAGAGATCTGATGTCCTAATCCTGCAAAACTTTTTGTTTCCGGATTAAAAAATGTTAAGGTACCTACTCCGGCCGCCGGATCTTCAATAAAAATTCCGAGCAGATACCTCCTTTTATTGTTTTCTTCGGTTAAAACCGGAGTTATTTGGGTATGAATAATTTTATTGCCTCGTTTACAACTTAAATTAAGTGGTTGTCCATCCATTTGATTGAGAATAAATTCAACTTCCTCAACATTGTTAACCATATAATTATTAATCTCCAACAAAATGTCGCCCGGTTTGATCCCTGCTTCTTTGGCAGGATAATATTGTTTTTTATCAACGCCATTGATCGGCAGGTGACCAACGATGACTACTCCCTTGCTTGATACCAAAACCCCAATTGCCTGTCCGCTTGGTACAACAACGGTTGGCGTTGCTACCTCAATTTGAACTTGTTTAATCGGAAACCTTCCAAAAAGTTTCAGTTCAAAATTGTATTTTTGATTAGTACTGTTGGTATTGATCAATAGTTCTTGCCGAATTAAGTTGACAACGTTAAAATTCAAATTCAATTGATCATTATTACTTGAAAAACTAAGCGGAAAGTGCGTGGAGAGAATAAATTTCTCACCTGGCGACAGCTTTAAATTATTGGGAATTAAAGCGGATTGGATTAAAATCATGGCCGTAAAAGAAATAATACCAATGGAAACAATTATCCCGATCAAAAACAGATTCTTTTTCTGAATCATTGTTGTTCCACCCCTTAAAGTTATATAAAGACCTGAATAATACCAGTTAACAAAAAGATCTATCATTTTTTCTTGATGTTAATTTCGCAGAATTAAATTCCCCGTTTAACTGGGGTTTTATTCAAAACAAAAAAGCCCGCTGTTACCCCGGACTTACTTTTTTGGATGATTAAAGATCATTTATGAAAATCAAAAAAAGAAAAAACCTCCTAACATCGGAGGTTTAAGCTATCAAACAATATTAAATTTATTAGATGATTAACTGACTACGATATTTACCAAACGATTTGGAACGGCAATCACCTTACGGACTTGTTTCCCTGCAATCAAAGCCTGGATTGCTTCGTTGTCAAAAGCAATCTTGGTCAATTCTTCTTCATTGCTATCGATAGGAACAACAATCTTTTCTCTAATCTTACCATTGATCTGGACTACAATTTCGACACTTTCTTCAGCTGCTAAATCAGCATTATATTCCGGCCATGATTGGTTATGAATTGAATAATTGTAACCCAAACGGCTCCAAATCTCCTCAGTGATATAAGGAGCTGCCGGAGCTAAGAGTAATAACATGGTCCGTACTGCTTCATTCCAAACATTACTTCCGTAAATTTCGTTTTTAAATTTCGCCAATACATTTAAAAATTCCATTAAAGAAGCGATGTAAGTGTTGAACGAGAAGGTTTCAATCTCTTTGGTTGCTTTATTAATTGTCTGATGGGTCTTTCTTAAGACGATCTTCCCGGCTTCGTCATTATGGCTTGCTGATACCGGTTGTAATAATAGATCCCAAACCCGGTTCAGGAAACGGAATGACCCTTCGACTCCTTTACTGTCCCATGGTCCGCCCTGTTCCCAACGCCATCCAAACATCAGATAGACACGAACTGTATCTGCTCCATATTTTTGAACCAGGTCATCAGGCGCAACAACATTACCACGGGATTTACTCATTTTTTCACTGTCTTCACCAAGAATAATCCCTTGATTGCGCAATTTAAGCATTGGTTCATCAAAATCAACCAGCCCTAAATCACGCATCGCTTTTGTGAAGAACCGCGTATAGATCAGATGCATACAGGCATGTTCAATACCACCGGTATATAAATCAACCGGCAACCAGTATTTGGCTTCTTCTTGATCGAATGGAATTTCACCTTTATAATAAGGACTCAAATAACCATATTGATACCAAGAAGAACACATAAAGGTATCCATGGTATCTGTTTCCCGTTCTGCCGGTCCGCCACAGACCGGACAAGTGGTTTTCCGGAATCCTTCATGATATTTTAATGGAGATTCTCCCGTCGGTAAAAATTCGGCATCTTCAGGCAACAATACCGGTAAATCGGACTCGGGAACAGGCACCGTACCACACTTTTCACAGTAAATAATTGGAATCGGAGCTCCCCAATAGCGTTGACGGCTGATCAACCAGTCACGTAACCGGTAATTAACCGTCTTTTTACCAAGCCCTTTCTCCTCCAGCCACTTCGTTACCAGAGCTTTAGCCTGGTTAACAGGCGTTCCGGTGAAGCTACCCGAGTTAACCAGTACACCTTCTTCATCGTTAGTATAAGCTTCTTCCAGGCTATTATTAACTTCATCAGCGGAAGGAGCAATTACCATCTTAATTGGTATTTGATATTTCTTAGCAAAACTGAAGTCACGTTCATCATGAGCCGGTACCGCCATGATCGCTCCGGTACCATATCCCATCATTACATAATCAGCAATCCAAATCGGAACTTTCTCCTGATTAACAGGATTGATTGCATAAGTACCGGTAAAGACACCGGTTTTATCTTTATTAGCAGCTAAGCGTTCAATTTCAGTCTGTTTATTGGCTTGTTTTACGTATTCGTCAACCGCCGCTTTATTTTCAGGAGTTGTTATTTTAGCAACCAAAGGATGTTCGGGGGCCAATACCATAAAAGTAACTCCCCATAAAGTATCCGGCCTGGTGGTAAAGATCTTTATCTCTTCTCCCGACTCGGTATGGAAGATTACTTCGGCTCCCTCACTGCGGCCAATCCAGTTTTCCTGCATTGCGATTACCCGTTCGGGCCAATCAAGTTTGGTGAAGTCTAAAAGTTCTTCGGCATAATCAGTGATTTTAAAGAACCATTGGTTGAGTTCCTTCTTGATTACCGGAGTATCGCAGCGTTCGCAGTGACGGTCTTCACCCCAAACCTGTTCACGGGCAAGGGTGGTATTACAATTAGGACAAAAATCCACCGGCGCAAATTTTTTATAAGCAATTCCATTCTCATAAAACTTCAGAAAGAACCATTGCGTCCAACGGTAAAACTCTGGTAAACAGGTTACAACTTCACGTTCCCAATCAAAGATCGCGCCCATACTTTTTAACTGGTTACGCATATTCTCAATATTGGCCATCGTCCATTTAAAAGGATGGACACCCCGTTTAATTGCAGCATTTTCCGCCGGCAACCCAAATGCATCAAATCCCATTGGGAACAATACATTATATCCCTGCATCTTCTTATAGCGCGCATGCGCGTCTGAAGGAGTTATTGCATACCAATGCCCAATATGTAAATCACCACTGGGATAAGGTAACATTGTCAAAGCATAGTATTTTTCTTTTGTGGGATCGATTTTCGAACGGTATAACTGGTCGTTCTCCCATCTTTTACGCCAGCGTTCCTCTATCTCCAAATGATGATATCGTTCAACAGTCGCCATAATTAAAAAGATCCTCCTTCAAACCATTAAAATAAATTAGAATTTAGTTATTTTAGCATCGTGCCATAATTTTTCCAAAGCATAAAATTCACGTTCGTCCTGATGCATTACATGAACAACAATGTGTCCGAAATCAATCAGGATCCAGCGCCCGTCATTATAACCTTCCCGATTCGGAAGCGTAATTTCGGATTGATTTACCGTTTCTTTATACTTATCAATAATGTTATCAGCAATCGCGCGGACCTGAACGGTGGAATTTCCGGAACAAATAATAAAGTAGTCAGTTACTCCGGAGATATTCGTTAGATCCAAAACAACCGGATCGATCGCTTTCTTTTCATTAATTGCTTCAATTAGTATTGCCTGAAGATTATCCATTATTTTGATGATACCCTTTCATGATTAATTCATTTCTGCCTGCAATTGTATTTGGGTGAATTAAATAATGCCGATCAATCACATAATGTAAAGTATTATTGAAGACTCGCAGTAAAAGCTCTTCCGGTTCTAAACCAAAAGCTTCAGCCCTTAATAATTTTGCTTGTTCAAACGTCCGTCCCGGCTCGATATAATCGGCAATAAAGATTAAATTGGATAATGCGCATAAATTTGGGGCACCGGTAATATGATAGGTTATTGCTTCAAGAATCTGGTTATCTTCGATCCCTAATTCTTCTTTAACTATCCGTGCACCCACGGCACCATGTAGTAATATTGGTTCAGCACGCGCAATATCGTCTATTAATATATCAAACTTAGATGCCAGTTGCAAGAGTAAATCAGGATCATATTCCCGGCAAACATCATGCAATAAAGCTGCTACTGAGGCTAACTGCGGGTCAACATTATATCTTGGGGCTAAACTTACGGCAGTCTGTTCAACACCAAGACAATGTTGATAGCGCTTCTTTGAAACTTTAGTTTCTAAAAAGTTTAATATCTGCTGCCGCTCCATTTATTCCCCGCCATGATCATGCTCTACATTAGTTTTAACAAATTCAAAGAATTCTTCCCGAACCCGTTCCGGATCAATTGCATTATACTCAACAATATTTTTTAAATGAATAAACGAATCTAAATCCATCTGACTGAAAAACAGCCCCATTCCTTCATCAGTAACCCTGACAACTTCTGCCTTTAAATTAATCGAAAGGTTAGTCTGATTCCCCGATAAATCAATTTTTAGATCAACCGGAGTTTTCAGTTCAAATTTATGGTCGGACTTGACATATAAACCTTTTAAACTTAAATCTTTAACATCAACAATAAATTTTTGGCCTTCACTGATAATCTCAGCTTTAATCTCAAAGGGAACCCGGAGAAATTTCCTTTTTTCCATTTGTTTATACATCCCCTTCAACCAAATAATGATAAAAGAACTGTTATTATTTCCAGTTTTTTTATTATTCGCTATTGATTAATCAATACCTTTTTTATGTCGAATTAAAAAAGGGTGATATTTTCACCCTTACATCTTAGGTTGCCTTGGTTTTGCTTCGTTGACAATTATTTCACGGCCACCCATTGCTTTGCCATTCATTAAACTAATGATTCTTTCGACATCATCATTTTCAATTTCAATAAATCCAAATCCTTTGGAGCGTCCTGAGCCAGGTTCTTTTATTATTCGGCTAGATTTTACTTCGGCATATTCTGAAAAAAATGCTGCCAAATCTTCTTTAGTTGCCGACCAAGGCAAATTTCCAACATAAAGAGTTGTGACCAATCTAATTCACCTCACCTTCAAATCTGAATCACATTCCCTTATATATTTTGCATCAAAAAAAAATGACTATGCAAGCATTGTCATTTTTAAAGATTTTTCTATTCTCTTTTAAAAATTATGATAAAGATTGTTCTCTAAAATAAATTCCCGTACAGCATCAGGCACTAAATAACGAATCGAACGGCCATACATTAACTCAACCCGGAGCCAGGTAGATGAAATCTCAATTAATGGCGCTTCCAGCAACAATATTTGATTAAGATAAGGTCTTAAAGGCCGTGGCCACTCTTGTTCATCTTTTATGATTGGGTATCCTGGTCGAAAAGCAGTAATAATCTTCGTTTCTTCCAAAAGTTGTTGGTAATCTTTCCAGGAATGCAGTTCCAACAAGGAATCAAATCCCATGATAAACGCTGCCTCTGTACCGTAACCCATTTTTTTCAATTCCCTGATTGTATCAATCGTATAGGACGGCCCTTCGCGTTCAAGTTCAACCGCTGAGACTTCAAATTTAGGATTGGATTGAATCGCTAATTCCACCATCTTTAAGCGATTGATTGCTGAAGTTGCTACTTCACCAATTTTATGTGGGGGAATTGCCGCTGGGACAAACACTACCTTTTCCAGACCGAATGCTTCAATTGCTTTTTCGGCCAGGATCAGATGCCCAAAATGAATGGGATCAAAAGTACCACCCATGATTCCAAAGATACCCAAGTTAATCTACTCCTTTAAAAACTAAAATACTAATTACCGGTCACAACCAGATTATCCCGATGGACTACCTCATCAGCGTTATTAAAACCTAAAATACTTTCAATCTCCGTACTTTTCTTACCGATAATTTTATCCAATTGTTCTTTACCATAATTGGTAAAACCACGTGCTAATTCCACCTGATTTTCATTGACAATTTTGACTAAATCACCTTCTTCAAAATCACCCGAAACTCTGATTATTCCTGAAGGCAATAAGCTTTTTCCGTGTTTAACCAACGCTTTTTCAGCACCACTATCGACCATTAATTCGCCAGCAACCTGTGGCCCATAAGCAATCCAGCGTTTGCGATGATTAACAACGGTTTGTTTACTCAAAAAAACAGTCCCGACGGAGCGCCCTTCAAAGAGAGCCAGAATTTTTTGGGGTTGACTCCCATTCATCAAAACCATATCAGCACCGGATGCAGTTGCCATTTGAGCGGCAGCAAGCTTGGTAATCATTCCGCCGGTTCCAAATGAAGAACCCGCTCCGCCGGCCATCTGTTTAATCTCCGGAGTTATTTCGGGAACACATTCAATCAACTTAGCATTGCGGTCTTTTTTAGGATCAGCCGTATACAGGCCATCAATATCGGAAAGCAAGATTAATAAGTTAGCATCTATTAATCCCGTAACCAGCGCTGAGAGCGCGTCGTTTTCACCGATTTTCAGCTCTTCAGTAGCTACAGTGTCATTCTCATTAATAATTGGTATTACATTATATTTAAGTAGCGTCAAAATAGTATTGCGGGCATTTAAGTAACGTTTACGGTCACTCAAGTCACTGCGGGTTAATAATACTTGAGCCACAATTAAACCATACTCCGAAAAGAGTTTTTCATAAACCTGCATTAATAAGCCCTGGCCAATCGCAGCTAATGCCTGTCGTTCCACGATTGAACTTGGTCGTTCATTGATCCCGAGCCGCCCCATTCCGGCACCGACTGCACCAGAGCTGACCAGGACGACTTCTTTCCCCTGATGTTGCAGGTCAACCAAACGACGGACTAATTGCTCCATTCGACTGATATTCAGCTTACCGGTTGTATGAGTTAAAGTGGAAGTTCCGATTTTAACAACAATTCGCTCCGCTTGAGTAATTTTTTTCAAGTATTTTGTAGGCATTGAGTCTTAATCCTCCGTCGGCCAAGGTAATTTACTTTCTTTACCGGTTGGTTTACGGTATAATAACATATTTCTCCCGACAACCTGAACAATCTCTGAATTAGTTTTTAAAGCCAGTTCCTCAGCAATTTCACGGGTATCAAACGGTGTGTGCGGTAACACCCGGCATTTAACCAACTCCCGTGCCGTTAACGCCTGGTCTAACTGTTCAAGTAAATTTTCATTAATCCCACTCTTACCAACAATTACTATTGGTTGCATTTCATTCCCTAATGCTCTTAAAAAATTGCGTTGTTTATTTAACAAATTAAAAAACCTTCCTTCTTAAAATAGAATCAAATTAAACAACCATTAAAGATTATAGCATATTTTAACTAAAAAATTAAAAATAGTGAAGTACAAAACTTCACTTAGAAATTTATTTATAATTCAATTATTAATAATTAAGATATTTTTTCTTTACGTTGTTGGCGCCGATGTTGTTCATATGTCCGTGAACCTTTGCGCCATGGTTCTTCTGAACGTTCTTTAATCTTTTGTTGTGATTCGTTGATCACGAATTCATTTTTAGCAGTACAATAGAATAAAGACTCGTCCTTTTGACAATTACCGCACTCAAGACAGTGCACGGCCGAAACCTCCCGTTTTAATCTTCATTATAATAATCGAACTCAAAATCTCCTATCCTTACAGAATCACCCTCTTTTATTCCAGCTTTTATCAAAGCCTCCTCTACATTCCAGTGTTTCAGAAGCTTTTGTAAACTTCTTACCGAATCCTCATTATTTAAATCAAAACGACTAACCCTTCTTATCAATGCCTCATTTTCAACAATAAACAGGGAATCAAGTTTATTAACAACGATCTCCCGGGAAAGTTCCGAACCAATCTCTTCGCTAGCGATCTCATCAGAAAAGTCAGGTATTGGAAGCGTATCTAAAACCGCAATTATTTGGTCGAGTAACTCATTAATACCACTACCATTAATTGCTGACATGACGATAAACGGTTGATCGCCAATCTGGTTGGCAAAATGATCAATTAAGGCTTTAGAGTCAGGCATGTCTGCTTTATTTAAGACGATCAGCTGTTTCTTTTCAGCTAATTTCAGACTATATTCAGTTAATTCTTTATTGATTTGAAGATAATCCTGATACGGATCCCGGCCCGAAAGTCCTGATACATCGATCATATGTACCAGTAATCTGGTCCTTTCAATATGACGGAGAAACCGTAAACCCAAACCAACACCTTGATGAGCTCCTTCAATTAAACCGGGAATGTCAACCGCAACAAAACTGTGTTCTTTATGATCAACTACCCCTAAATTAGGAACAAGCGTTGTAAATGGATAATCAGCAATTTCAGGTTTTGCTGCAGAGATCTTTGAAATTAATGTTGATTTGCCAACATTGGGATAACCAATCAGCCCCACATCAGCTAAGAGTTTTAATTCCAATTCAACCCATAATTCTTTACCTAATTCCCCTTTTTCAGAGATTCGGGGAGCTCTTCTTGTAGGAGTTGCAAAGCGAGCATTACCACGACCACCTCTCCCACCTTTTAAAAGAACAAATTCGGCATCCAATTCATTCAGATCGGCAAGTATTTTCTTAGTCTCCGCATCCCGAATAATGGTACCCAATGGTACATAAATATATTTATCAGCACCATTTTTGCCGTTACGATTACCACCTTTACCCGGTTCACCGTTTTCGGCTTTAAAATGATGTTGATATCTAAAGTTACTTAACGTTGTTAAACCACTGTCAACTTTAAAAATAATGTTACCGCCGTTTCCACCGTCGCCACCATCCGGACCGCCACGGGGGACATACTTTTCACGACGGAAACTTACCGCCCCGGATCCTCCATTACCAGACTTAATATTTATCTTTGCATAATCAAGAAACAATATTTAGCACCTCAATAACATATTATTCGTGTCTTTCTTCATTTATCCTCTTCAAATTATTACTAGTTTACCCCTTTTTTTATAAAATTGTTGGCTTGGACTTCACTAAATTACGACCGTTTTCTTTTGCTTCATATAAAGCCTCGTCAGCTCTGGCAATCAGAGTTTCCAATAATTGATCAACCGCTTCTGGCGATGGCAGCGTCTCCGGAAAGATTGGTGTCGCACTAACACCAAAACTGGCAGTTATCGTAAGCTGCTTCTCCGGTTCACAGAAATAATGCTGCTGGGTTTTCCGTCTTAATCGTTCCGCTAACTCTTCCGCATTTTCCAAAGTAGTGTGGGGTAATAAAATTACAAACTCCTCACCGCCAAACCGGCAGGCAACATCATATTCACAGACCGAACTTTTTAACAGTTCGCCAAATTCGGTAAGCAGTCGGTCCCCCATCTGATGTCCATATTCATCGTTGACTTTTTTAAAGAAATCAACATCGGCAAATATTATTGCTAACGGCTGTTTAAAACGCCAGGCCTTCTTTAGTTCTTCTTTCAATCGTTGCATCATAAAATTACGGTTATAGAGCCCGGTCAGTTCATCAGAGGTTGCTTGTTGGTAAAGTTTTGACAAATTCAAATAAAGTCGGGCATTCTCAACCGCGGTTTCTTTGGTTAATTGGTATAAACGCGCGTTATCAAGATGGACTGCCATATGGGGCGCAAAATATTTCATCAGTAATATTTGTTTCTGATCAAAATTACGATTGGAGAAAATTATCAAAACACCTTGAAGTTTTTTATTATTAATTAACGGAATCAACATGAAGTTTTTACAAAATGTCTTTAATTGTCCAAACTCTTTTGAATCATCTGCTGAAATAATCTGATTTAAATTGATAACGATCGGAACTGGCTCCTGCTCCAATCGTTCAAAAAAACCACCTGGTTGTTTTAATAGTTTGGTCAGAATACTAATTCGATCAGTGGGAATGTCGTGCAGGGTTTTTAACTTAAATTCATTTTTCGTATCATCGTGCCAGTACAGCAGTCCGCTGTTTGCCGCCAGTTCATGAATCACTTTTTGCAGAATGCTCTTTGATAATTGAAAATAATCGAGTTCCCCGCTTAAAACATCTTCTAACCGAAACAACTTGCGATAAAAACCATTTGTATAATAATGAAAATAAACCGTTGTTATTGAAGCTAAGACGATTACGGCTAATATAATTTTTTCAGTCACCAACTACCACCTTCCATTCCCAATATCGGCATTTTTGGTCTGAAACTAAATGTAAATTATTTTTATGTAAATTAAGTTTATGTAAATCTTTTTTAATAATCAGTAAAAAACGCTGTCTTTGTATATTACAGCGTTTTTATAAAAATATCAATTTTTACTTTTTAAAGCAACCAACTACCACTCGATCAAAGTAGCTCCCCAGCTTAAACCGGCGCCAAACCCGACTAAAAGCACTAGATCTCCTTTTTCAAACCGGTTCCAAGCCTCATTCAATGCCAAACCGATTGAAGCCGAGGAAGTATTGCCGTATTTATTTACATTAACAATAAATTCAGTCCCGTTTGATGTTATTTCTTTAGCTGCCGCTTCAATAATCCTAATGTTTGCCTGATGCGGCACAACATAACGGATCTTAGCAGAGTCAATCCCTGCTTTACGAGGCACTACCTCAAACATCTCTTTAATCTTATTGACCGCAAACTTAAAAACAGATCTGCCATTTTGTCTGAAATAATAACCGCTTTTATCATTAAGCAAATCGTTAATTCCGCCAATAACAACCTCATTTGAGAGGGTTGGATCGGAACCCATTTCGGTAGCAACGATTAAATGATCGGGTTGGTCGTTGGTTACAACTGTGGCTGTTGCTCCGTCGCCAAATAAAATACAGTTGGCGCGATCAGTGTAGTCAACCATCCTTGTTACTTGTTCACCGGCAGTTACCAATCCATAACTGACATCTCTGACTTTTAAAAGACTCTCGGCAATCGCCAGTCCATAGACAAATCCGGAACAAGCAACATTTATATCAAAACCAAAAATCTTTTCGGCCTTAATCTCCCGGCCAATTTCAAAAGCTTGAGCCGGACTGATCCGGTCAGGAGATAAGGTTGAATTAATAATAAAATCAAGTTGTCCTGGACTAATATTGGATTTTTCGCAGGCTGTCAATGCTGCTTGAACCAGCAAATCATTAATAGTCTCATGACTTTCTAAAACCCGGCGTTCCCTGATTCCGGTACGGGTAACGATCCACTCATCACTGGTATCCACCATCTTTTCTAAATCTTGATTTGAGAGAATCTTTTTAGGAACTGCAGCTCCCATCGAACGAATACCGACTGATTTCATTTGTTCATGTCTCCTTTATTCTACATCTTTCAGTAATTTCAGATAATTCGCAGTATCCAAATTCATGCCATAAATCACAAAATTACCGGTACAAACAATTTCTTCTTTTGATCTCACAACTACTTCAATCAAAAAGCGGTGCCCTTTCTTCTCTAAAACTTTTGCCTTGGCAATTAAACGTTCTCCGGCCCTGACGGTCCGTAGATAATTTACTTCTGCCCTTCCGGTTAAGGCAACCGGAAAGTTAACAACTGCATTGGCAAGAGTGTTAGCAAGGGCGAAAATAACGTGTCCGCGAATGATATCACATTTCGCCAAACACATAGTCTGATCGGTCTCCAGAATCGATAAACCTCTTTTACCGGAATCAATCTCAATGACTTCGCCCACAATCTCTTTCTGCTCTAATGACTGGGATTCACCAAAAAAATGGGCTGCCATCTCTTTGGTGCGCTTACGGACTTCAGGAATCGCTAATTCCATACGGTCTAACCTTACTGTCGGAATACTGACTTGCAAAATCTCAGCCAATTCCTCATCAGTAATAAACGGATTATTATTAATCTCTTTTAATAGGCGCTGATGTCGTTCGGTTTTCTTTAAAAGTTTATTAGCCATCAGTCTCACCATTCACAAATTATTATCACCTAGTAATAATTATATTCGATATCCAAACGGATTTCAAGCGTTTCTTAAAAATAGATAATCCGAAAATCTTAATCAAATTAAAACTTTCGGATTATAGACAATTTACTATTAATTTACCCCTTCAAAACAGCGTTTTATGTGTTGGTCGTCAAATTCATGAACGGTTAGTAACCCTGTTACTGTTGTAATTAGAATTGATAAAGGCAAGGAGACCACAATCGGATCAACAACACTCCACACGGTATTGCCAGCAATACTATCAACTCCAAACAAAGCTTTACATATCAGTAACACACTGGATTCACTGGTATGGACAAACAGGATCCAAAAGGCGCTGGCTAAAAATCCGGTAATCATTCCATAAATTACTGCTTTTCTCGATAATTTTTTAAAATATAACGCTCCTAAATATGCCGGCAGAAAAGTTGAAGCACATAACCCAAAAAAGATCGCCGTGCCCCTGGCTATAATCGCTTCGCCACCATCATAAACCTTCGGCAAAATATAAGCTATTAAAGCACTTACAATAATAACAAACAAGGTACCAATCCGGTTTACTAGCATTGAATGTTCGCCACTTTTACCCAATGCCTTTTCATAAATATCCCGACCAATCGATGTTCCCATCACATGAAATTGCGAGCTGATGGTGGACATTGCTGCTGATAAAAGAGTAATCATAAAAAGCGCGCCATACCATGATGGGATAAACTTATTAATAAAACCAGGTATAATATTATCAGTTCCACCTGCAGCTTTTATTGCTATTGCTCCATATCTTTCAATGAAGAAAACATTGGAGAGCGAACCAACTACAAAAGCAACTCCGGTCATCAATAAGATAAATATACCCCCAATCAAGACCGCCCGGTTTAACTCACGGTTGCTTTTTACTGTCATAAATCTTACTACCAGTTGTGGCTGAGCAACGACACCAACCCCAACTCCCATTACGATAGTTGACACCAAAGTCCACCACATATCACTACCAAATCGGGGCATTGCCGTCCAACCCAAATGACCACCTTTACCGAAAGCGGCCATCGCATAATTTGATAACGATTCAAGCTTTTGATGGGCAGCAGTAATCCCGCCTAACTTACTATATGTAAAATAAAGCAGTAAGGCCATACCGATAAACATTAAACTTCCTTGCAATGCATCAGTATACATCACTCCTTTCATTCCACCCATTACAACATAAAGGGCAACTATTGCCGTGAAGAAGAATAAGGCAACTTCATAATTGATCCCAAAAGTCTCTGCTAAAAACTGGGCAGCTCCAATCAAAACAGCCGCAGCATATAACGGCATAAAGGCAAAGATGACCAAACCGGAAAAACCCTGGATAAACCGGGATTGAAACCTCTCACCTAACAATTCCGGAAACGTATGCGAATCTAAATTATGCCCCATCTTCCTGGTCCGTTTCCCGAATAAAACAAAGGCAATAAAGATTCCGACAAATATATTTAAAAACGTTAACCACAAAAGTCCCATTCCAAAAACACCGGCAGCTCCGCCAAACCCCACGATTGCCGAAGTACTGATAAATGTAGCGCCATACGATAAAGCCATAATAAAAGGATGTATCTTTCTGCCAGCAACCATATAATCTTGGGCCGTGGTAGTTTTGCGATAACCAAGATAACCAAGGTAACCGATTGCCACCAAATAGATTAAGACAATAATTGTGTAACCTAAAGCACTCATCAATTTATCTCCTTAAAGTTTTTCAATAATCTTTTCTTCCTGAAGTTCCCATCTTGCTTCTTCCGATATTTGTTCTTCTTCCTCGACCAGTCCTTTATTCCAGTTTAACAAGCCATAAATAACACAAAGCAATGTACTGGCAATACATAAAACAAATGCCGAGTAAACCCAAAAATCCTTAATCCCAAACATCGTTTTCCTCCTTTTGTTTAATAAAAAAACACCTCAAACAGAAAAATGAGGTGTTAGCTTACGAAACATCTTGTCATAAGAGCATCCTACCATTTTACCGTTCTACAAATTTATCTGTAAAGATTTTATTTTTATATTTATAATCAACCTACCGTACTACTACGTACCAATTATAAATAATATGTCAGACATTTTCAAGATGTCTGTTCAAAAATCTTTGCAGATTTAATTTCGGATGCTTTTTTGTTCCTGCTTACTCACTAGATTTGATAGCAGATGTGCATGTACTCAACCGTTTCTTTTTATTTGATTTATTAAGAAGATAGAATCCCCTGCGCTTCACTTAGTATCCTTATATAAACATCATACTTTATCTTCTTTAAGTTCTCTAAACTCTCCGCTCCACCTAAACTTAGTAATGGTTCATACCCAAAGCATTCATCATAATCGAGTTCTCCATACTTCTCTACTGCTTCAAAATAAGGGTCCCACATCCAGTATTTATCTTGAAAGTAATTATTCAAGAAATAAGTCCAGAGTATCTTCCTTTTGCTCCACAATACCTTAATACGTTGATGGCGATAATCTAATATTCCGAAACTTCCTGTACTATTAAATACAATAATATCCCCCATCCCAGTTACAAAAACCGGAATATCATCAAATGGCATAATATATGTTGCTTCCAGTAGCTCCTGCAAATCATCCGGATTAATTATCTTCAGGTATCCTTTGAAAGTACTTCCAAAGCCATATTTTTCCCAGATTGCGATAACATCTTCTCCAACTTTATCCCTATATTTCTCAATTATCTCAATAGCCACTTTTTTATGTAACTTAAAATCACTGAATACTTTTTCCATATTTTCATCCATACTGAACCTCCACAAAAGCAGCGCAAGATATTAAACTTACAATTATAATTATAATTATAATAAACCTACCATACTATTTACATCCCAAATTATAATAGTATGGTCCGCTATTTTCAAGGTTTTCTTCGATATTTTGGTATGAATACTTAAACACATATTTAAAGGCTGTTGCAATTTTGCAACAGCCTCGACAAATAAAAACATTAAATAAGAACATTTTTTATACACTGAACAAAATATCAGCATAAGTTGGAATTGGCCAAATGCTTGAATCGACCAATACTTCCAGTTTATCGCTATCAGCACGCAATTTATTCATCGCCACAAAGACTACATCACGATAATATTTGGCAACTGTATACGCATCATCACTTGGAACATTGGCCAAAGTCTTCTCTAATTCATTAAGACTTCCATAGAATGCATTAATCCCTGCCGTCAGTTCTTTCAATAATGATTCCTGCGCTGAAACATCACATGACGGTACAGCTTTTACTGCAGTTACTGCATCGGCTACAGCCTTACTGTATTTCAATGCAGCCGGCAAAATCTGACGTTTAGCCATATCTACCATAGTTAAAGCCTCAATATTAATCTGTTTGCTATAGGTTTCCAAATGAATCTCATAACGGGAATGAAGCTCAGCATGGTTCAAAACGTTATGCTTTTCAAAAAGTTTGACTGACTTTTCAGCAATCAATGCCGGAATTGCTTCAACCATTGATTTGATATTGGGCAAACCACGTTTTTCCGCTTCAGCCACCCATTCTTCAGAATAGTTGTTGCCGTTGAAAATAATTCGTTTGTGATTTTTAATTATTTCAGTAACAATCTTTTGAACTTCGCTATCGATATCGCTGGCCTTTTCCAAGCGATCGGCAATTCGGGAGAGTGTTTCAGCAACAATCGTGTTTAATACAGTATTGGGACCGGCAATTGAAGCCGAAGAAGGAACCATTCGGAACTCAAATTTATTACCGGTAAATGCAAATGGCGAAGTACGGTTACGATCTGTTGTATCTTTCGGTAGAGTCGGTAAGGTTGATACGCCGATCTTAAGTTCTCCTCCTACCTTTGAGCTCTTTACTCCACCATTTTCAATTTGTTCTAAAATATCGGTCAACTGTTCGCCTAAGAAAATGGAGATGATTGCCGGCGGTGCTTCATTAGCTCCTAAACGGTGATCGTTACCAGGATTAGCCGCTGACATACGAAGTAATTCAGCATATTCATCAACAGCTTGGATAACCGCACTTAAGAAAAGTAAAAATTGAGCATTCTCGTGTGGTGTATGTCCCGGATCAAGTAAGTTTTGACCGTCATCAGTACTCATCGACCAGTTATTATGCTTTCCGGAACCGTTAACACCGGCAAATGGTTTTTCGTGTAAGAGACAGACCAAACCATGACGTCCGGCAACTTTCTTCAAGACCTCCATCGTTAACTGATTGTGGTCAGTTGCTACATTGGTGGTGCTGAAAATTGGAGCTAATTCATGCTGGGAAGGCGCAACTTCATTATGTTTGGTTTTTGCTAAAACGCCTAACTTCCAAAGCTCTAAATCGACCTCTTGCATGAATTTAGCAATTCGTTCTTTTAAACTACCAAAGTAGTGATCTTCTAATTCTTGTCCTTTAGAAGGTTTTGCTCCAAATAAAGTCCGACCTGTTAAAATCAAATCTTTACGTTGTTCATAATGTTTTTTATCAATAATGAAGTACTCTTGTTCAGGTCCAACCGTTGTAGTAACTTTAGTAACAGTAGTATTTCCTAAGAGTCTTAAAACTCGAACCGCTTGTTTTGACAAAGCCTCCATCGATCTTAACAGCGGAGTCTTTTTATCCAAGGCTTCACCAGTATAAGAACAAAAGGCTGTCGGAATACATAAAGTATTTTCCTTAATAAAGGCCGGAGAGGTACAATCCCAAGCTGTATATCCACGCGCTTCAAAAGTAGCTCTCAATCCTCCGGACGGGAACGAAGAAGCATCAGGTTCCCCTTTAATCAGTTCTTTTCCTGAAAACTCCATAATAATCCGTCCCTCTGGGGTCGGCGAAATAAATGAATCGTGTTTTTCTGCAGTAATCCCGGTCATTGGCTGAAACCAATGCGTAAAATGAGTAGCACCTTTCTCAATTGCCCAGTCTTTCATCGCGTTTGCAACTACATCAGCCACAGACGGATCGAGTGGTAAACCCTGATCTATTGTCCGCTTTAATGCCTTATAAATATTTTTAGGCAGTCGGGTTCGCATAACCGCATCATTAAAAACATTACATCCAAAAGTATTTTCTAATGATTCCTGTAATACAATTTGTCCTTTATCCATAATTCTTACTCCTTTCATGTAAGGTTGTTGTTATAATATAATTAAGGTTAACATTATAATTTGATTTTTGCAATATTATTTTTAAAATATTTACTTATATATAACAATA
>JAKPCT010000077.1 GCA_029553165.1 Bacillota bacterium | reverse complement strand
TTCCTAATCCCAATCCAACGACAATAATAACTAAACAAATAATCAAAACTGTCTTTTTCATAAGCGCAATTATTTAATTACTAATGACCGACGAATTTGATCAAATTGTTGTAAAAGATTATCCCGATTAAATTCTTGAACTGTTCCTACAGGATAATTATCAATATTAGTTGAATGAATAAAATAGCGAACGCCCAAACAGGGATTACTGCCCGCTAAAGCCCAAACTTGCTCTTCGTAAAAATTGCCGGCAGCGCCTTCTGTTCGCGAGGCAAATGAATATTCTCTATCATCTGTAATAGTCTTCGCATCAACATCGCCATCTAAAAACAAATTCGCACTACAAGTTTCTGCATTCGGAATTGTTTCGATGGAAATGCCGCTATCATAACTGGATAAATTGGTACCCTCAGCCAAAGTTTTTGGAATGATAAATTTAACGCCGCTAATTTCTTTATTAGGACCGAAGCCCTGATATTGGTAACTGGCATCGACGGTATAATCCGCCGGGTAGCGAATAGAAAAATTTCCCTGAAGATCAAGATAAACATTTGCTAAATTGCCGGAATCTTTAGCTGCCATCACACAATTCTGATAAGATTCACTATTGTTTTCCAAAACAAAAGCGCCATTGCCTTTGCTCCAAAAAACAAATGATTCATCACTATTGGCATAACGCGCTCCATCAGCGGCAATAGTTTGGGGCAAAATCAAATTACGGCCATCGCTTAAAATAATTTCTACCTTACCAACTGGCACTGGCGGCTCACCCGGCTTAATTGACGGCGCTGGTCCTGAATAAAATGAAGCTTGAATATTTTTATTATCCTGACAAAGATAACTCACTTGATTAATCAAAGTTAAATTGGATTGATTCTCTGGCTCATTAGAGATTGATCTCTGTTTTTGCGCGTATAACCCCATTCCCAAACCAATCAAAACTATTAATATCGCAATAATAATTTTATAAGCCGTTTTCATATGTCTTATACCTTATTTTTAATAATTTATTGACTTTGTTTTATTATATCAAAATCATCTTAATAATACAATCATTAAAAAATAAATTTAATTTAAGGAAACAGCAAAAACGCCGACCATTGGTCGGCGTTTTTGCTGTTAAACTCTTCTCTCTTGGCTAAAAACAATAATCTCTTACCCCCTCCAGTTCTTTTTCATTAATATCTTTTTCCTTAAAAAAGTTTTACCGAACAAACTGACTATTATATAAGGAAGCATAAAAACCATTTTTAGCCAGCAGTTGCTCGTGTGTCCCCTGCTCCACAATACTGCCATCATTCATTACTAAAATTAGATCGGCATTGCGAATAGTCGAAAGCCGGTGAGCAATAATAAAACTGGTTCGTCCCTCCATCATTTTATCCATCGCTGCCTGAATAAGAATTTCTGTTCGCGTATCAACCGAGCTTGTCGCTTCATCTAAAATCAGCATCGGCGGATTGGCAAGCATAGCTCGAGCAATAGTCAGCAGCTGCTTTTCTCCTTGAGAAATATTATCCGCCTCTTCGCTAATAACCATATTATAACCATCGGGCAAAGTGCGAATAAAATGATCAGCGTAGGCGGCTTGAGCCGCTCTCACTACTTCCTCATGAGAGGCGCCTTCTTTGCTATAGGCAATGTTTTCTTCAATAGTACCGCTAAATAACCATGCATCTTGTAAAACCATACCGAAAAGCTTTCTTAAATCAGAACGCCTCATTTCTCTAATATCAACACCATCAATTTTAATAGCGCCTTTATCAACATCATAAAATCGCATTAAAAGATTAACCATTGTTGTTTTGCCAGCGCCGGTTGGCCCAACAATAGCAATTTTTTGGCCGGGTTTAATCGAAGCGTTAAAATCTTTAATAATCACTCTGTCGGGAGTATAGCCAAAGAAGACATGATCAAAATCTACTGCTCCTTTTACTTCTTTTAAAATTACAGGATTAGGATTATCTGGAATTTCCTCCTCTTCTTCTAAAAATTCGAAAACTCTTTCAGCCGCTGCCGCTGTTGATTGAAAAACATTCGCAATGCTGGCAGTTTGAGTGATAGGGCGCGTAAATTGATTCATATACTGAATAAAAGCCTGAATGCTGCCAATGCTCATTTTACCCTGAATAGCCAGCCAGCCACCAAGGACAGAAACAGCCACAAAGCCAGAATCTTCCAGAAAATTCATTATGGGATGCAGCAATCCCGAAAAGAACTGCGACTTCCAAGCACTGTCATATAGCTCATTATTGATTCTCCGAAAAATTGAAATTGATCTCTGCTCACCATTAAATGCCTTAACAATAATATGACCAGAAAACATTTCTTCAACATGTCCGTCAAGCTTTCCTAATAAGACTTGTTGATTAAAGAAATGCTTTTGGGATTTTTGGATAATAAACCTCGCCAACAAAAAACCAAGTGGCAAAATAATAATCGCCACCAGAGTCATTTGCCAACTAAGGATAATCATCATAATAAGAATACCAACAATAGTAGTAACGGCTGTAACAATTTGAATTAAGCCTTGGTTGAAATTTTGGCCGACCGTATCAACATCGTTGGTGACGCGGCTCAAAATATCGCCATGAGAACTTTCATCAAAATAACGCAACGGTAATCGATTAATTTTTTGAGAAATACTCTTTCTGAAATTGAAAGTAACTTTTTGTGTAATGCCCGTCGTAACCCAGCTTTGAATGTAACTAAACAAAGCGGTAATCAAATTAATTACTATGAGTATGATGATTAGATGAAGAATAGCGGCAAAATCAATTCCTCCTTGAGATAAACCAGTGTCTTTGATAGTTTTTAGTCCGGCCACAATCTTATTGGTAATATCTCCTAATAATTTTGGTGCAATCACCGTTAAAGCAGTACTAACCAAAGCCAGAATCATAACTAAAATAAGAGACAGGTGGTAGGGCTTTAAGTATTTAATCAGCTTGCGCATCGTTCCTTTAAAATCTTTGGGTTTTTCTACTACTCCTCTCATCTGCCTGCCACGGCCTCGGCCCATACCCAAACCACTGCCTCGATGTTCTCGAGAGGGTGGGTTTTTCGTTGAAGGATTATTTAATTTTGAATTTGTTTCTTCATCTGACATATCAACTTAGATCTCGTGTTAACTCTTCTGGAGAAAGTTGCGACGCTGCAATTTCTCTGTATACTTCGCAAGTTTTAAGAAGTTCTTTATGAGTTCCTTCTCCTACTATTTTTCCCGTCTCGATAACAATTATTTTATCGGCATCCATAATCGTCCCTACCCTTTGAGTAACAATCAAAACAGTTTTGCCTTGAGTTTCTCGTTTTAAAGCGTTTCTCAAAGCCGCATCGGTTTTAAAATCTAA
>JAKPCT010000073.1 GCA_029553165.1 Bacillota bacterium | reverse complement strand
CATTTTGTGTACGATTCATATATGATGCCTCCTGTATTTTTTGATTTGTGGTTACTTTGCGTGCAACTCACATTTCAAATTGTACAGTGTGGCATCTCTTTTTTCAAAGTTCATTATTTTTCTTTACAGGAATGCTCCATTTAGGATAATTATCTCCAAATATTAAAAAAATATCTTCATAGTAAATAATCGTGAGAATAATTGACCTTAAGAAGCAGTTAGCAACCTAGTACTGGTCAAACTGTTGCCAAATATAACTCGATTAACAACTCTTCATCGAATAAATATTGGTGTCCAATCTCATTTGATTCAATCAAACCTTCAATTAAACCTTCGCAGTGCCACCATTCTTCTGAATTTAAACACCATATAAAAACAGGTTTTTCTGAATTTGAGTTACAAATCATTGTAATCCTTTCAGGAATCAACAATTTCTTAGACTGCTTCCTTAAAATAAGATCTTTAATCCCTAAAATAGTAATACCCTCAAAACTTGAAAAACTAAACGTTTCGATCGTTCCATCTTTTATAGCGGTAATAATTTCTTTGAACTTAATTAAGTACCTTCTGCTATTAAAATTAATCCTAAGCGTAGGCTTATATGCTCCTTGATAATAATCGATAAAATTTTGTTCAAGCATTGTTGACCTCAATAATTAAGATAAATTTATTCAATTTTTATCTTTGTTAGTAATACTTTTAAATATTGCATATGCAATCATCGGAATCGAACCGTTAATTATTTGTGAAACCGAAGATGCATTTTTTGACAATAAATTGTACCTGTTAGAAAATTTTTATAAAATATTTTCAATTTTTTACCGATAACTATAAAAAGTATATCTGAAAGGAGTGATTTCTGAAAAGACAAACCGAATTGTTTGAAAACATGGCATCTTGAACAAGGAGGTGTGGATTCCATGACTATTCTGTTTTTTGCTTGTCTTGCTTTCTTTTTTACTACTTTTTGGCTGATTGTAGAGTATATGTATACTCACAAGCTTAGGGATTTGATTCTGCTTATATCATTTGCCTTTTTGTTTCTCTGTACGTTTTTTAAAGTTGGTATTCATTTGTAAGAGGAGTGAATTACTTATAATTGAAAATTTCAACTAAAAAATAGTCCAAGCCCAGCCCTATTTATTACGGTTTGCTGGGTTTGGTTTTTTGTTGCCGTTATGATACCAAAGGCCGATTCGTTATTAATATTTCCTTTGTACGTGTCCTTAACAACCCCGCCGTTTCGGAATAATTGTTTCATCAACATATTTTCCATAAGGACAGACATTGGCGCAACGCATGCATTCGATGTAACCGAGCTCGGAAACTCGATGAATATGTTTGTTCCATTTTGGATCCGGATTTAGATCCATGGCATGTTCAATACAACAACGCTCCAAGCACAATAATTGATTTTACTCCAGCCAACACTTGAGAAGGACGTTTCAAACCACGGTCAAACGGGAAGTCAGCCTTCTCCACCGCCTCGGTGGTTGTGATTCCAACTAAATCAAATCCAATTTCTTTAGCCTTTTGTACTACTGCATCTTTTATCATATCCATCCTCTTTACTAATGCTAACAATCGTTACTCTTATGAAAGTTACTGCAGCTTATTCATTTTTAGAGAATAATATTTAAAAAAATAACTTATAAATCAAATTATTACTTCAAAATCTCAATCTGACTTAACAATTCACGATAATCAACTACATACTTAATCTTCTGACTTTCACCATATAATTCGGCCCCTTCACGTGGATCCCGTAACGAAATAACTTTAATTCCTTTCTGAATTGCAGTGAGAATCAAATCTAGATTTGAACGGTTGATATTTCCCGCTGGAAAACCAGTATCAATTACGAATTGATAATTTTGCAACTGTTCTTTCGCCAACTCCAATGTTGCATTGCTAATCGGTTCAAATGCGGTTTCAGCAATTAGCTGAACTTGCATTGTATTGGCAACTTGGTAATCAAGATCATTTTGATGGATCACCCCGGTTGCAAACCCAATCTGCTCCTTGGTTAACAACCGGTATACCGGTGTACCGCTGCCACCACCGGCAACCACAAATACCCGTTCCTGTTCATGATTAAGAAACTCGATTCCACCAAGTAACTGATTATAATCAGCTGACTGCAAACGGTATAACTCAGCGATTAATCCATTCTCTAACTCCTTATCATTATCAATCTGTAACAATTGATCATCTTTTGTTACTAAGATATTTTGGCAACATTTCAATGCCAGTTCAACATCGTGTAAAGACATTAAGATGCTAATCTCTCGTTCCTTACTCAAACGCTTAAGGATCGCCATCAACTCGGAACGGTGTTTTAGATCGAGAAAGTTAGTAGGTTCATCAAGGACAATAACCTGTGTATCCTGGGCCAGCGCCAGCGCCAGCATTACTTTTTGTTTTTCACCATCACTCAATTCATTAAAATAGTTATTCTTTAAATGAGTGGCGTTTACTAACGCAAAAGCCTGATCAATCAATTGCTGATCGTGCGCCGAGAGCTTTCCTAGCAGATTGGTATAAGGATAACGGCCGGTAGCAACGATATCATATACTTTCATAAAATCAGAAGGGAACCGTTCGGTTAAGACCACCGCCATTTGACGGGCTAATTCCGCTGCCGGAATCTGTTTGAGGTTTTGTTCGTTGAGGAAGATACTCCCCGAAACCGGAGCTAACAGATTGGCGATACTTCTTAAGATCGTCGTTTTACCGGAACCATTCGGGCCTAAGATACAAGTGACTTTACCTTTGAGCAGTTCCAGGTTGATATTGGCGATCAGGGGTTTACCCTGATATCCTACTTGCAGTTGGACCGTTTTTAATAACGACATTGCTGCTGCCTCCTCAAGAGGAGATAGATGACCACCGGAGCTCCAAAAAGCGAAGTTACCGCAGTTAGCGGCAGTTCAACCGGGCTTAGGATGGTTCTGGCGATCAGATCACAACAAGCGGTAACGATTGCCCCGATTAAAATAGTGAGCGGAATCAGATAACGGTTATTGGAACCACCCAGGATCAAACGAGCAGTATGGGGAACAGCCAAACCCACAAAACCAATCGGTCCTGTAACAGCAGTCACGATACCGGATAATAAACTTGCAACGATGATTACCAGCAGCCGGACTGATCGAGTTCGAATCCCCAGGCTCCGGGCGTAATTATCTCCCAGAAGCAGGGCATTCAGGCTTTTACTCATCAGAAAAATGATTGCCAGAAACGGAACTATAATCAAGGCCATCATGGCCGCCTGTTCCAAAGTAATCCCCGCTAAACTACCCATCCCCCACATTACAAAACCGCTTAACTGTTCTTTTTGGCTAAGCGCAATTACAAAACTGTTAAAAGCATTACAAAGGTAACCGACCATCAGTCCAATGATCAACAAAGTAACAACCCCGTCAACTTTAGCAGCAACACCCATTACCAGTAGCATTACTAATAAAGATCCGCCGAAAGCGGCTAAGAAAATCAGGGTACTGCTAAGTTGACTGGCGCCAAAGGTGAACCCGGCCAACATTACCAGCCCTACCAACAGGCTTGCTCCGGAAGCATTTCCTAACACAAACGAATCGACGATCGGATTGCGAAAGAAGACTTGCAACAACAACCCTGCTACCGCTAAAGCTGCCCCTGCCGCAAACGCGCCGATCGCCCGCGGTAATCTTATTTTCTTGATAATTATTGCTTGGGACGAGTTATTACTGTTTGCAAATAATGCTTGATAAATCTCACCCATCGAAATCCGAACCGATCCCCATGACAGTGAGAGCATAAAGACGAGCAACAATAAGATAACTAACCCGACTATAATTAACAGATAATGATGCTTGTTCACGAAATCATCCTACCCCGTTTTCATCTTGGTGGTACTGGTTTAAAATGGCGTAATCCGGATGGTGATTGCTTGATTGTTCCAAAGATAACTGCCAAATCAGCGATCAACTCATCGGGTTTGTCTAAGAGCTGATTGTACCATGGTTGCAAACACCATACTTTATTGGTAGCCACGGCCTTAAGTTCTTTGAACAGTGGAGTTTCCTTGACAATTGCCGCAATTGAAGGAGCTTGGTTGGGATAGACAGCAAGGATCAGAATATCCGCCACTTGGGCTTTCAGATAAAACTCTTCCAGACCTATTTCCAGACTGCTGACCCCGGAGATAACCCTGTTAAAGACAAATTCGCCACCGGCTAATTCAATCATTTTGGCAGCAAACGATTGATCGCCAGGGACATAGACTTTGCCGTTATAGCTCATTCCCCAGGCAACTTTAGGTTTAACGGCTCGTTGTTGCTTGATTTGGTTTTTGAGCCGGTCAATCCGTTTACTGACCTGTTCAAAGTATGTTGTTGCTTCCGTCTCTTTGTTATAAAATGCGCCGATAAACTTGATCCATTCCAACCTGCCTAACGGATCATTCTCCAAATAATCATTATTGACCGCATAGGGAATCTGCAACTCTTTGAGCATTTGAATCAGCTTATATTGACCGGATGGGCCTCCGTAAACCATTACCAAATCCGGATTTAAGCTCTTGATCAATTCAAAATCAGGCGTAAAACTGTCGCCGACGTAGCTAATCCCGCCATTCTTCAGACCGGTTTTAATCTCCGGTATGTACCATTGGTCTTGAGGAATTGTAACACCAACAATACTCTTCCAAATGGACCGGTCGTTGAAAGGCCGCAATAAACAGGCTTGAGTGACCGAAGCATAGATCACCTTGCGTAAGGGCGTATAGATGACTGGTAATTTTTGATCCCAGGGAGGAACCTTCGTCCCCCGAGTCACCAATAATAGTTGCCGTCCGGCGCCGTCAGATACTTTTTTGATATTATTGTTATAAGATTCGATCTTAAAACCGGTGGTAACTTTAAGCTCCAGCTGTTTGGTACCTGCCTGAGCCGGTATGATGGCAACAACCAAGGTTAGGCCCAGTAACAAACAGTATAACGAGCAAATCAATCTCCGTACCCTCAATGGCAGCATTACAAACTCCTCAATTATTGATTATGGTTAACCGCAAAGGTAACCTTGCGTAATTTCGACTTCTTAATCTGGTCGATCAATTGGACCACCTGTTCAAACCGGCAGCTACGGTCGGCCTTGATGATCACAAGCGTATCTTGGTTGCATTTATTTAAGGCATCAATCAATTTCGTTAATTCAATCGGTTTATCTTCCAGATAAAGCCGATCTTCGGCGGTTAAGTATAAATTTAGTTTTAACTTTTCATTGCTTGATTGTTCTACATTAGTTGCACTTGGCAGATTAATCGGGATCCGCTGTTCCTGATCGGCGAAAACGGTTGTTAACAGAAAAAAAGCGATCAGCGTTATCAAAACGTCAATTAAGTTAATGATCTCCACGCGGGGCGGTGGTAACGGCTCTAAATTGATCTTCTTGCTCATAGCTACCTCAACCGTTGGCTTCGGAATTATATTCTGCAACATAATCCTGAAGCCGGGCGTTAAAATAATTATAGAATATCGTGGCAATCACGGTGATAATCAGTCCAACCGCGGTCGTCAATAAGGCTTCGCTGATCCCCCGACTGATCAACTGGGGATTATAGTTTCCAACGACCTTGTCCCCTAAAAGATTAAAACATTTCATCAGGCCGGTAACCGTACCTAACAGCCCTAGCATTGGTGCAATCGTAATAATTGTATGTAACGGCGTTAACCATTGGCGCAATTGTTTCACAATTTGACGCGGTTCGTCATAACTTTGCAACGGTTGTTTTAAGATCTTCCGGTAACAACAGTAACGTTCGCCAATGATCGCTACCATCAAGATTGAGCACAATAATAACGGCAGCATAAAGAATCCGCCCTGTTCAATCAGTTGCATCTTTTAACCTCCAGTGAAATTCGATAATAAAGGTATAATCAATTGGTTGACCGTCCTTGAGAGCCGGTTGGTAACGGCGTTGAAAGACGATCTTTTGGGCTGCCTGGTCCAAGATCTGATAACCGGAACTTCGCTCGACTGTAGCATTAAGCACTTTCCCACTTGAACTCAATAGGACTTTGAGAGTGACCGTCCCTTCCCAGTTCTGCCGTTTGGCAAGCAACGGATATTTCAGAGGCGGTTGGTAGATCAAAGTAGGAGTTTTAAATCCTACCGGTTGCTGAATTTTGGCAGTTGGCTTTGGTTGATCTGCTCCGCTTGGTATAACAGAGTTAGTTTCACTGCTTGAGTTTGTTGCATGATTTTCGTTAATTTGGTTAGTTGCTCCGGCAGTTTGATTGTCATCCGCTTTCATTTTATCAGCATTGAATGCTTCAATTTCTTCCGCTTGTGTCTTTGGTTCTTCCCGAAGCGGCTGCCCGGAAGCAGAAGTCTCGGTTGTTGATGGTAAATTTGATTGGCTGTTTTGTTTTTCGGAACTAACCTTATTTAGGGCTTGTTTATTATCATTAGTTAACTTTGACTGAAGTTTGAATGCCGGTGTGGCAATGTTAGTAATCATTCGCATCTCTTCGTTTTCATCGGAAATATTGACTTCCGCTATTTCCAAAACATCACTTGATTCCAAAAACAGTTGCGAAACCGGGGGCATTAACAGACTTGCCCCCAGCAAAATAACTAAATGAACAACGATGGAGCTAATAAGTGAATTCCTAAAGTTCATCGGAGCCCTCAAAAGTAATAGTTCAGACCAATACGATATTCTTTCCCCGGCATCGGATAACCTTCATGGATCTGATAATCTTGATCAAAGATATTGCATAAACTTAGGTTAAGTTTCAGGTCCTGATTGATTAAATAATAAAGATTGAGATTGAGCAGGTCATAATCGGGCATTATTTGATCCCCTTGCTTGCGATCTTGGACTGAATTCCAATTCAGACTCGAACCCCAATTGGAGTTTTGGTAATTGACACCCAGGTTGATTTGCTGTTTACCGAAGAAATTCAACTCATTGGAATAATCCCGGGTAGTCTCATCCCAGCCGGTCCGATCGACCAAACTGTAACCCAGTTGGACACCTAAACCGTTGTCCCACTTGCGTTGCCAGCGAAGATTTAAGCCATTGATGTTAACTTTATCGATGTTAATCGGGGTCCAGGTTGCCGGTTGTGATTCAACCCAACTGATCCCGTCACTTAATTTAGCATGATAGAGATTTACGGTGATCGCATATTTGTCTTTTTTCCATTCGCCGATCAGATCAATCCGGTCGCCGATTTCCGGTTTTAAGTCGGGGTTACCAATACTCTTAAACCACGGTGAAATCTCCGAGAAGTACAATTCATTGACTGTTGGGGCACGAAATGCTTTTCCATAACCAACCTTCAATGATAATGAGTCATTAATTAACTTAACAAGAGCGATCCGCGGCGACAGCGGTGAACTGAAGTCCGAACCCGTATCCCAGCGAAAGCCACTAATAAGTATTAATTCCTCATTGATAAACCATTGGTCCTGAAGTAGGATCGCCCCACTGTGTTGTTGGTTTTTACCGCTCTTGGTACTATCAAAGGAAGCATCTTTTAACATCACTCCGGCTAAGAGTTGGTGGTTTCCCCAAGGATATAACCCGGCCAGATCAACTCCGTAATTGGTGGTCTCATGTTTGTCAGTTAGATAATCTCGATACTGATACTCCAGACTTTGAATGAACAATTTGTATTCAAAGCTAAGCTGGTTCCAACTCGATTTGCCAATCAAATTAATTGACTGGTTTTTTTCCGATTGAGTGGCGGTAGACGGCCACTGTATCGAGCCGGGGTCTTCGCCGGATTTATTCATTAACTGCAGGTGTAAACTTAGGTAACCGGTTTCAGTATTATAAAAGTCATATTGACCAAAGAAGTAATCCGTCTCGGTTTTCGAATGGGGACGGTGTCCGTTGGTAGAACCGGTTCCAACTGCGATCCCGTAATTTTGGCGCTTGATGGTCAAACCCAGTTGTTCTGCAGAGTTACTTCCGGAACTTAATAACAATTTGTTTTGCGGTTCTCCGGTTAGATCAGTGATAATATTGACAACCCCACCTAAAGCGCTGGAACCATAAAGGGCTGAGAGCGGTCCATGGACGATCTCCACCCGCTCAATGATATCAACCGGAAAGTAACTCAAATCAACCGTTCCTACAGTACTGGTATTAGCTGGTACCCCATTGATCATGATTAAAGTCTGTTCCGCGGAACTGCCATCGATTCGGAGCGTTGCAACACCTGCTCCCCCACCATATGTAGAGATCACAAAACCTTCCTCGGCTAATAATTCGGCTACGGTAGTGGCTCCGCTCTCCTCGATCTCCTCTCTGGTAATAACTTCGGTCGTTCCCGGAGTTGATAATTGTTCCTCCGGAGTTCTGGTTGCTGTAACCACAACTTCTTCTTTATACTGCGGTTCGGTTTCAGATTCGGACTCGGCAAAAACAGTAGTTACTGCTAATAATATCAATAAACTGATTAACACCCATAAATATTTACAACGCATCACAATCCTCCTAAAATATTTCTAAGCAAACAGTCATAAAAATTACCGGAAGGATTGTAACATTAAAAAAGCCTTGGATCCGAACCAACGGAACCAAGACTTGAAGGTATACACCTTAGTGAGATATACCATGACAAATCACCCTCCTATCCTCCGTAGGCTGTGTTAGTCTTTTCAAGGCAGGTCTCCTGACTCAAGGGTCATCATTGTTCTAACACCTTCCCAGATCTCGATCCAGTGGTATTACGTTAGCCAACTCTCCTTTTACAGTGGCGGGACCGTACAGGATTTACACCTGTTTCCCTATTAAGCTTTTGAAAAAGCGCCTTGAAAATTATGCAGTTTTTCAAATGACACTTTAAATTATAATACAAGTTGCTTCAGAATGCTATTGGGTGCCTAATAAAAAAACCGCCACCAACAACAAAATTTAATGGACTATGAAGCTTAAACAAAAAAGGTGCTCCCGGCGGAATAGCAGAAAAAACAGTTTTCCCCCCAGGCTGCCAAAAATTCACCTCATCAGGGCGAATGGA
>JAKPCT010000072.1 GCA_029553165.1 Bacillota bacterium | reverse complement strand
GATCCAAAACTCAGGGACATGATTAAATCAAGCCGTGGCAGACTTATAAAAGCGATACGAAAAGGAAGGCTTGAGGTCAAAACAGATGGCGGATTTAGAATTATTCAGCATCTGAGATTCGACGAGAAAAAAGAAAACTCACTTGTTTTCAAAGTCCCTGGAGCGATTGCTAAAAAGGCAATGGCAGATAAAAAGCCTGAAGATTTTAACGGTAGAATTTATGCAATGATGGGTTCAGCGTGTGGACTTGGAGAAGCGGCAATTGATAAACTTGACCCGGTAGACCTTTCAACAGTTGAGGTTCTCGGTGCAATTTTTTTATCTGTGTAGGGAGGGCGTGGCAATGGGCTGGAAATTTGTTTTCAAGAAATCAGCCCATATCAGATATTTATGCTCTCTCTTATTTTGAGCTTAAAGAATGGAATGAGTGGCATGAGATTATGGCCGAACAGGAGCGAAAAATGACAAAAAATTTAATTGGTGGGAGCAATGCCTGATTTCGCAGTAAGAACAGCATTTACAGCAGTTGATAAGGTGAGTCCAGTGTTTAATCGGATGGGCAACGCTGCTGAAACATTTACAAAAAAAACATCCGGATTATTTGTCGGTCTTACTCGTCAATTAGGCATATTAAGCGGATTTGCTCTTATTACTATGGGATTTAAAAAAGTGGTGGGTGAAGCTGCAAATTTTGAAGATTCAGTTGCGAATTTTACTACGCTTTTAGGAGGCTCACAAACAGAAGCTGAAAAACTTGTAAACACATTGCAAACTTTAGGGGCTGAAACTCCGTTCCAATTTAAAGACTTGTCTGATGCCACTCAAAGACTTTTAGGTTTTGGAGTTGCAACAAAAGATACGGTAGCCCCCACTTTAAGAATGCTTGGAGATTTAGCGCAAGGAAATTCTGAAAAATTGCAAGGAATAGCGCTTGTTTATGGTCAGATTATGGCGGGCGGTAAAATGATGGGTCAAGATTTCAATCAGTTAATAAATCAAGGAGTGCCAATAGCTCAAGGTCTTGCCAAAGTGTGGGGAGTTGATGTAAATGAGGCAATAAAACGAGTTAAGCAAAACGGGCCGGTAGCGGCTAAAGATGTTCAAGCTGCAATGATTCA
>JAKPCT010000071.1 GCA_029553165.1 Bacillota bacterium | reverse complement strand
CATTTTGTGTACGATTCATATATGATGCCTCCTGTATTTTTTGATTTGTGGTTACTTTGCGTGCAACTCACATTTCAAATTGTACAGTGTGGCATCTCTTTTTTCAAAGTTCATTATTTTTCTTTACAGGAATGCTCCTTTATACACTCTTTATAATCGCATTGAAAAAACTTTAAATCTAATTCCTTATCTATCCAAAAATAATAAGACTACAGTAATTATATACTATGCTACCTTTATGCCTAACCCGTCAGGCATCTTAGTTGGTCCCTCCAGGTTATCTTACAGGAGCTCCAACCTTCCTGGCCAATCTCATAGAGAACCTTAATACTGTCACTTTTAAGAGCGGTATTTCCTGTTTCAAGTAATTGGACTAATTCTGCAATAGCAGTTTGGTCTTTGGTTTGGCATAGCTCCTTCGCTAATTCCTGATTGGGAACTTCATCATTCCGCACTAATGAAGATGCAAGTTTGGCAACGATTGACACTCAAGACACTCCTTAAATAGATTCTTAAATTGGATTAACAAAACTACAGGGAACACCACTCATACAAAGACCGTGATAAAAATTATTCGAGCCTTACCTAATTTTTTCCTTGTTGTAAAAATAAAAATCCTTGATCATAATCAAGGATTTCCTGATAATTGATAGGAATTAAGGTGATTGATGTTACTCTACTTGTACTTTAAGAATCTGTCCCGCCTGAATATTAGATTTCTCTAACTGATTCAGTTCTTTGATTTTGGCAATAGTTATTCGTGGATCTGTTTCCGGAGCAAATCGTTTGGCTATTGACCACAAAGTATCGCCACTTCGAACTGTTACCGTTTCATAAATAGCTTCCTGAGTAGCTTTGGCACTGGTTGCCATCATAAACATACTTAACCCGATAACGACACCCAAGACCAATAAATTTATCAAAAACTTCTTATATGACCAGTAAAATTTATTCTTCCCAATTACAATTTGTACTCTCATGTTATCCTCCCACTCGTTCCAAACTGATGTTCGATTCAATTACATAATACCACGAACGTTAGTTCGATGTCAAGTAAAAACAGAACAAATGTTTGTATCAGGAATAATTTTGTGTTATAATTAAAAAAGTTAAAGATTAAAATACAGCTGATAAAGGTTTGGAAATTTAAATACCCTTGAGACAAATCATATTTGAGGTGACAATATGGAAGAATTAACCGAACGCCAACGCCAGATCCTGGAGTTTATCATTGCTGAAGTTCAACAAAAAGGCTATCCGCCTTCAGTACGAGAGATTGGAGAAGCAGTTGGGCTAAGTTCCAGTTCGACAGTTCATGCTCACTTAGCCAAATTGGAAGAGTTGGGGTATTTAAGAAGGGATCCTACTAAACCCAGGGCGCTTGAAGTATTAATTGGCAATAACTACGATGACCAAATCCAGTTTACCAAAGAAATGGTTAATATCCCGCTAGTCGGAACTGTAACCGCCGGAGAACCAATTTTAGCGTCCGAGAACATCCAGGATTATTTTCCTTTACCACGCGACTTTACTCGAACTGATTCGGCCTTTATGTTACGGATTAAAGGAGATAGCATGATCAATGCTGGTATCTTTGACGGTGATCTGGTGATCGTCTCCGGAGAGACAAAGGCGGTTAACAATGGCGACATAGTGGTCGCAATGATTGAAGATGAAGCAACCGTTAAACGTTTTTATAAAGAAAAAAATGGTGTTCGTTTACAACCTGAAAATGACCGTTATGAACCGATCATCACATCTGAGGTTCAAATCTTAGGAAAAGTTGTTGGTTTAGTCCGAAAAATTCACTAAATAAATTAGCTATTTGTAAGCGCATTCAACAGTTTATAATTGGTGAGATCTGATTGAAGAGGTGTTATTGAAATGTAACCCTCTTCAACTGCACTAATATCCGAATTATCTTCTTGATTAGCACCAACCGGTTCGCCACCCATCCAATAATAGGTACGTCCCCGAAGGTCTTTCCGTTCTTCAAAAACATTTTCATAAATCCGTTTACCCAACTTGGTAAATTTATAGCCTTCAAAGGAGGTTGTTGCCGGAAAATTGATATTAATGATTGATTTTGCTGCCGTCTCCAACAGTAGCTCCATATTGGCCCTTATAAATTCGGCAGCAACGGTAAAATCAGCTTTACCATACTCCACCAGCGAAGCAGCAATACTTGGTATATTGTAGAAAGAACCCTCAAGTGCTGCTGAAACCGTTCCTGAGTATAAGACATCATTTCCCAAATTAGGCCCGCGATTGATCCCTGAAATAATTAACTGCGGCTGAAAGTCTTTCAAGAGGTTCTCCAAAGCAATCTTCACACAATCAGCCGGAGTTCCGTCAACCATCCAATGTTGATCGAGTACCTGAGTAACTCTTAACGGGTGATGCATTGTAATACCATGTCCAACCGCGCTTCGTTCGCGGTCCGGCGCGACAACTGCCACTTCAAAATCGGTCTTTAAAGTATGATAAAGGCATTGTAATCCTTCGGCATGATAGCCATCATCATTTGTCAGTAAAACCCTCAGTTTTGTCATTTCCATATAACCCGCTTAACATTTTTTTGCTTCATAATCTCAGCCAAAACTTCTTCTTTGGTCAGATTCTTCGCTTCTAATATTATATCAAAGATGGCTTCATTGTTACTCTCGTTAAATTCAATCTCCAAATGCTTAATTTTCCAGCCAAACAGTGAACAGGCAGTTAAAAGATGATTATTTTCCGGAACAAAATCATAAATTACCACCAAATGATGGGTCTTAATCGTAAACATTCGCTTTTCAACCGGTTCAAGAAATAGTAAAATTAATACCGAAAAGAAAGTCACGATCAGACCGGCAGCATAAAAACCACTCCCCATTGCCAGCCCGATTCCGGCAACAACCCAGAGACTGGCGGCAGTAGTTAACCCCTTAACGGTTGCTCCTTCTCTTAAGATTGTACCAGCTCCCAAAAAACCAATACCGCTAACTACCTGAGCTGCCAACCTTCCCGGATCACTAACCTTGGCAAAGCCAAAACCATACATTGAGACCAACATCACCAAACATGACCCTAAACTCACCAAAATATGAGTCCTTAAACCAGCAGGACGTCCATGACTTTCTCGTTCGAGTCCAATCAACCCGGATAAAATACATGACAGCAATAATCTAGCAGCTATTTCCCACTCGCTGATAAGGCTCATTGACATCCTCCAGACTGGTATTTCTTTGGACATAAATATTTTCAAGAATGATTCGCGAAGCTTCAATTGTCAATTTTTTACTGGAACGAATCAACTCAAACAACAGTTCTAAGCAATCCTCGCCACAAATGTTTTTAAGAGCTTCGATACAAGCGTGACGATGGTTCTTTTGTTCGATCAACATTGAAACTAATGGTTCAATTGCCCGATCATCGCCAAAATTACCTAGTGCCATTATTGCTACAGCCTGAACATCCTGATTGGGGTCGTATAATGCCGAAACAAGCGGTAAAATACTGGTTGGATTTTTTAATTTGCGCAATGCTTCCGCTGCCTCGTAACGCACTCCGGGATCTTCATCTTTTAAAGCGGAAATGATTGCTTCGATTACCCCTTGCTCTCCAATCTCGCCCAACAATTTGCAGGCTCTTCGCCTGATGATACAGTCTGCATCTTGTAAAGCTTTGACTAAGTGAGAGATTATTGCTTTGGGAGGATAATGCTTCAAGGCATTACAAGCATTAAAACAGACATAATGATTCTCATCAGCCAATGCTTTGATCAGGGAGGAAATGGCGCGTGGTGATTTCAACTTACCCAAAGCTTCGGCAGCCCATCCCCGCACATGTTCATCAGGATCATTTAAAGCCGCGATAAACAGCTCCAAAGAGCGATCCAAACCAATTTTACTCAACCCATACATGGCGCTGCGCCTAACAGTTGAATCACCTTCATTGTAAGCAATCTTAAGGACTTCGATCACTTCCAGCCGCAAAGCTTCAATTGTTTCTTTGGGTTTAATATCAACATCAATTATTTCAGTAATTTCCGTTTCGATTCGATCCAGGAACTGGATTAAATTATCGATTCGTTGTGATTCTAAAATACTCATTGGACCCCATACTCCTCTGGTTTTACATTATCCTCCGGTTTGATCACCATTAATATCATGTATTCCCTTTGGTTAAAGCTCTTGATTTACAATACGGGCACTGTTCTGCTTCCCAGGGAACGGGTTCAAGACAGCGAATACATTCTCGTTTGGCATCTTTTTTACAGAATGGACACTGAAATAAGATCTCATGAATACTTCGTTTACAATGAGGGCATTTAATTAATTTTCCCTTTGGCCTGATGATTAAATAGACTACAAAGATAATTATCAGAGCAGGAACTGCAAAGATAAAACGTGAAAACAATGCTATAATTGGAGCAATCCCCCACAGAATTCCCGAATAATCCCTCGCTTTGGCATCCCGATAAAGCCAAAATGTAAGGACAGCCCCAATAACAACTTTAACTAGAGTGAAAAGCAACGGATCAGACATCAAGTCGATCTCCTTCCATATAATAAGCAAATCTAAAATATAAATATTTACATATTTTTAAATAAATTATATTTAAACTACAAAGAGACCTTTATTTATTATAAGGTGTAATCTTAGTAATTCAAATAATTTTTTTCTAATTCCTTCTTGACATCAAAGCAAAATAATTTACTTTATCAATAAAATTTTAAAAATTAGTAAATTGTTCAATCACTCCAGCTAAACTAAGTTTTACTTGAGTATATGAGATTCCGCCTTGCAAAAAGACAACGTAAGGCGGTGATACCGGAGCATCAGCGGAGAACTCACTTGTCGAACCGGAAATAAATGTCCCGCCCCCCATAATAACCGGATGTACATAACCCGGTAACAATGACGGTTCCGGCACAACATGCGATTCAACAGGTGAATGTCTTTGAATTGCTCGACAAAAATTGATCAGTTGTTCGGCGGAGTTGAGATAGATCTTTTGAATGATATCAGTGCGAACATCAGATAGATGCGGATTAGTTTTAAAACCCAGGGAGTCAAAGAGTTTTGCTGCAAGGATTGCTCCCTTTAACATCTCTCCCACCCGATGAGGCGCTTCAAAAAATCCTTGGAAGAAGATCTGCAGATTCATTAGTGAAGGACCAATTTCTCCTCCAATTTTTGGGGCATAAAGTCTTTCAGCAGCTTTATGTACTAAATCATTTCTACCAGCAATATAACCGCCGCTTGGAATTAAACATCCGCCCGGATTTTTAATCAGCGAACCGGCAATTAAATCAGCACCAACCTCAATTGGTTCTTTGGGTTCCACAAATTCCCCATAACAATTATCGACAAAAATTGCTGCCGCTTGAGTAGTTTGTTTAATTTTTACAAATGCCGCTTCAAGCTGGTTGATTGTAAGCGATGGACGTTCAGCATAACCACAGGAACGCTGGAAAGCGATCAATTTCGTCTTATTCGTTATTTTTGCTAAGATCGATTCAATATCAAGAGTACCGTCTTCCAAAAGCGGTACAACTTTCACTCTGAAACCGGCAGTTTCGCTGTCCATCTCTTCAATTCCTGATTTAATACCTAAGACCCCAAGCAAAGTCTCATATGGTTCTCCGGATGCAATGATCAACTCATCATCGTGTTTCAGGTTACCCAAGATTGCACAGGCAATCGCATGCGTCCCGGAGACAAGCTGCTGCCTTACCAGTGCAGCCTCGGCTTTGAATACTCTTGCAAAAACCCTCTCTAATGCTTCACGCCCCAAGTCATTATAACCATAACCGGTCGAGGTAGTAAAATGATGTGTTCCAATCCGTTCACTTTGAAATGCCGTTAACATCTTCGCCTGATTAAAAAGGGCAACTTCAGCGACTGCTTCAAATTGTTTTTGTAAAGCTATTTCAGCTTCTTTAATAAAATCCAGTATTCTGTGATTAATCTCCATGATGATTTATTCTTTCTCTCCTTGGAAAACTGCCTAAGATTTTTTTCCAACCGTCAGACTGTCGCACTTGTAATTCAATATTCTTAAGCGCCTGTTCAACATGGTGGTCTGACTTATGGCCAATAAATTCAAAAATGAGTAAATAATCCTGAGGCTTGATCTTATAAGGCCGTGATTGGACAAACGTTAAATCAACCCCGGCATCGGCAAGATGCTTAGTCGTTTGAAATAATTGACCTGGTTGATTCGTCCCGTAACGGACCACCATCAAGGTCAGATCGTTACCGGTTACTACTCCGTCCTGAAGTGCACAGACTAAAAAACGAGTCTCATTAACCGCATAATCTTGGATTTGTCCTTCAAAGATCTTCATCTTTTTACTTTCGGCATTACTACGGTTACAAATCGCCGCGCTGGAATCAGTATCATCTTTTAATACGGTTTCAGCCGCTTCAGCAGTTGATAAAACCGGGATTAACTCCGCTTCCGGAAACATTTGTTCCAACCGATTTTGACATTGATTCAACGGTGACGGATGGGACAAAATTTTTTTTATCCGTTTCCAATCAGTCTCCGGTTTGGTTGCTAGAACATGCGCAATCGGCAGATGAATCTCATCACAAACTTTAACAAAATCCTGATATTCAATTAAAGCATCAAAAGTCGAACCGATCAAACCATCGATCATATTTTCCACCGGGACAATCGCCAAGTCGGCCTGACGATTTTGAACCAACCATAATGATCGGTTTACCGTGGTAAAAACAATCTCCAAAGGTTCATCGGCATAGTGTAATCTGTGGTAATAACGAGCCGCTTCTTCAGAATAGGTTCCTTGAGGGCCCAATGTCGCGATTTTCACCTTCAACCTCCATCAATTACAGATACCAATAACCGCTAAATACTGTTGTTGCCGAACCAGTCATATAAACCGGCTGGCCGGGTTGCTGCCAACTGATCTCCAGATCGCCACCTTGTAAATGGATAGTAGCGCTATCTTGAATATAATTGTTCAAAATTGCGGCAACCGTTACGGCACAGGCCCCGGTGCCACAGGCTAACGTCTCACCGCTCCCCCGTTCCCAGACCCGCATTGTCAGCGAAGCATCATCATTCAACTTAACAAACTCAACATTGGTCCGCTTTGGAAACAAAGGATGCTTCTCCAGCAATGGACCATCTCCTAAAACCATCGCATCAGTGATCTCCGGGACGAAGATGACACAATGAGGATTTCCCATTGACACCGCTGTAAATTGATAACAATGATTATTGACCTCGATTGGATAATTTATCAATTGTTCCCCGGTAACTGCAACCGGTATCGCAGCGTTTTCCAAAATTGGCGCTCCCATATTTACAGTTACTGCGATCACTTGATTATCAGCAACCTTTAAACTAAGTTCTTTAATCCCTGCCAAAGTTTCGATTTTCAGGGTTGTCTTCCGTTGATGATTTTCATAAAAATATTTACCCACACAACGAATTGCATTACCGCACATCTCGGCTTCACTGCCATCGGCATTGAACATCCGCATTTTAGCATCAGCTACTTCTGAAGGCTCAATTAATACCAAGCCATCGCTACCAACCCCAAAATGGCGATCACTCATTTTAACTGCCAAACGTTGCGGGTTGTCGACAACTTCATGAAAACAATCAATATACACATAGTCATTGCCTAAACCATGCATCTTGGTAAATTTCATCTTCTAAAGTCACCTTCTATTATACTATTACATGAAAAAAGACCCATGCGGGTCTCATTCCTCGCGTTTTTCTGGAGAAAAATCCGACAGTGGCCGAGCAGGTATAATCGTCGAAACAGCATGTTTATAAACCATCTCTTGCTTACCTTCACAGTCAACTATTATTGTAAAGTTATCAAAACCTTTTACTAATCCCCGAATCTGAAAACCATTAACCAGATAAATTGTTACCGCAATACCTTCTTTACGTACTTGATTTAAAAACGAATCTTGCAAATTAATAATTGGTTTATTCATTAAGTATTCCCTCCAAATGAAACTGGTGTAATCTTACCTATTCGACACCGAATTTAATCTACCTTCAATATATTTCAAGATTTGATAATAAAAATCCTCTCTTTTTTCTGAAAGATTAACAATAAGATCAATTGGTTCCTTTTTAAACCAGGTAATCTGGCGTTTTGCATAATTTCTGGTCTTTTGTTTAATCAAGCTTATTGCTTCGTCTTTAGAGATCTTCCCTGCTAAATAATCGCAAATCTGTTGATAGCCAAGTCCCTTCATCGGTTTTAACTCCGGCGAATATCCCATCTTCAGTAAACCGGCAACTTCATCGATTAGTCCTTCGGTGATCATTAAATCAACTCGAAGCTCAATTCGCCGGTATAGTTCCTCCCGATCCCGGTTTAAAAAGATAAATATCGAAGGATATTTAAACTCCTTTTGATACTGCAGCTTAGAGATTGGCGTCCCGGTTTTATGATAAACTTCCAAAGCCCGGATTATCCTGAATAAATCATTCGGGTGAATCCGACCGGCGGCTTCGGGGTCAATCGTTGCCAGTTGGTCGTGGAGATAGGTACTGCCTTTACTCGCTGCTAATTGTTTTAATTGTTCCCGGAAATTCCAATCCGGATCAGCGGGATTATCAAGTGCAAACTGTTGAATACAAGCCCGGATATAAAGCCCGGTCCCCCCGGCAACCAACGGAATCTGATCAGCATTATTGAAATCGGCAATTTTCTGGTCAAATAACCGCTGATAATCAGCTACCGAAAAGTTTTGATCCGGTTCAACAATATCTATTAAATGGTGTTTAGCCTGACGTTGTTCGCTGGCAGTCGGCTTTGCGGTACCGATATCCAGATACTTATAAACTTGCATCGAATCTGCGGAAATGATTTCGGTCTTCAAATCTTGAGCAAGCCTGATTGCCAAATCAGTCTTACCGACAGCAGTTGGTCCAGCAATAATTATTATTGGCCTCATCTTTATCGCCTTAAGAATTTTTTCTCCAGTTCTTCATAATTCATCCTGAAGATCGTGGGACGACCATGGGGGCAGGTATACGGATTATCACACTTAAACAAATCTTTGATTAATCCTTCAATCTCAATCGGACTAATCTTATCACCGGCCTTAATCGCTGTACGACAGGCCATGGTAATAATGAATGATTCTTTAATCTCGGCCGGGCTCTTAAAGGTCTTAAAATTCAAATATTCCTCAATCAGGTCCAAGACGATCTGTTTATAATCCATATCGATCAAGACCACTGGTATTCCACGAATGATCAAAGTATTACCGCCAAAAGTCTCTAACTCAAATCCCAGATCATTAAAGAGTTTCAACCGTTCAACGATCGCTTTAAACTGCGCGTAACTTAACGTAACCGTCTCCGGGATTAATAATGACTGCGTCCCCAGAGTTTCGTTACTGTATTGAAATAACCGTTCGTAAATAATTCGTTCGTGAGCAGCATGCTGGTCAATAAACAACAACCCTTTTCCGTCCTGGACCAAAATATAAGTGTTTTTAATGGTTTTAGGAAAGATATAAATATTGGAAAGGTCCAGTCCTTTTACCGTCCCTAAATCAGATGTCTCTTTATCATAAATTGCCGATCGTGCCGCTTCCTGAACCGAAGCAACTTCTTCTTTAGTATGCTCAAAACTGTCGTACTTAATATTCAGATTATCCCTACTATAGACCGGCCTTTGCACTGCAGTATTACTTAAACTTGAGTTACTGCCTGAAAATGGATTATTAGCAATTGGAGAACCAGATCCTGATTGCGTTTTAACCATATCATTACTATTTTGCAACTGCTGGTAACTGTCTTCGGGTGAAATCCAGTTTGCCAACAATGAATTTTCTTTAAGCGAACTATGAATCGTATGGTAAACCGCTTTATAGATTGATGACTCATCAACAAACTTCACTTCAAACTTGGCAGGGTGAACATTAACGTCCACTAAACCCGGATCGATCTCTAAAAATAAAATCACAAACGGATAACGGGCAATCGGAAGCAAAGTATGATACGCTTTCTCGACCGCTGAACTTAACAATCGGCTATAAACAAAACGACGGTTCACATAAAAAATCTCATATTTCCGGTTTGTACGGGCGATTGCCGGTTTTCCATAATAACCATGAATCTTTAATCCATCGGCCTCATACTTTATTGCAACCATCTCTTTGGCAAAATCCTTACCAAAGATAGCGGTAATTGTATCATAAATATTGTTATTCCCAGAGGTAAACAACATCTCATATTCCTGATGCTGGAGCCGAAAACTGATCTCCGGATAACCTAATGCGATCCGCGCAACAATCTCGCTGATATTTCCAGCTTCGGTAGGTATTGATTTTAAATATTTTAATCGGGCGGGAGTATTAAAAAATAGATCTTGGACCGTAATTGTAGTTCCATCAGGGGAACCGGTCTGTTTTACTTTTTTGACAATTCCACCCTTGATCTCAATCAAAGTACCGCAATCCGCTGCTTTTGTCTTTGTCAGCAAGCTAAAATTGGATACGGAAGCGATTGATGGGAGAGCTTCACCACGAAATCCCAGACTCCTTAGATTTAATAAATCATCAGAAGCATATATTTTACTGGTGGCATGCCTTTCGATTGCTAAGATCGCATCCTCATGCTCCATACCACAACCATTATCGGTAACCTTAATTAGCTGCCGTCCGCCGTTTTTGATCTCAATCTCAATAATTGAAGCACCGGCATCAATCGAATTCTCTACTAACTCTTTAACAACCGAAGCCGGACGTTCCACAATCTCACCGGCAGCAATCTTATTTATCGTATTATCGTCCAAACGATGAACCTTGCCCATTGAATCACCTCCATTACCAGAAGATATTGATTAACTATTTATTGAGCACCATCTTTTTGAAGTTTTTGTTGCCATTCATAAATCCGGTTTAATGCTTCTAACGGAGTCAATGCGATCAAATTAATGGTCTTGATCTCATTTAAAATATCGCTTTGAACTAACGGAAACAACGGTAATTGGACTTGTGGCGGCGCTTTTTCTTTATTGATCATCTTAAACTCTAAAACTTCATTTTTTTCAAGCGTCACTAAAATCTCACGGGAACGATCAATAATTTCGGATGGCAATCCTGCCAAAGCAGCCACCTCAATACCATAACTTTGAGCGGCACTCCCAGGTATTATTTTTCGTAAAAAACTAATCTCATTGTTCTCGCGTTTTACGGCGACATGATAGTTTTTGACTCCTGCCAATCTATTTTCAAGTTCGGTTAACTCATGATAATGAGTTGCAACCAGTGTTTTGGCTCCAATCCGGTTCTGATTGTTGATGAATTCAATCACAGCCCAAGCGATACTAAGACCATCAAAAGTACTTGTCCCACGCCCAATCTCATCAAGAATAATGAATGAATCCTTGGTTGCATGATTTAAAATGTAAGCTACTTCATTCATCTCCACCATAAAAGTACTCTGGCCTGTCGCTAAATCATCAGAAGCCCCAACTCTGGTGAAGATCCGGTCCACCAGTGAGATTTGGGCAGACTTTGCAGGGATATATGAACCGATATGCGCCATCAGTACCAATAAGGCAACTTGCCTCATGTAGGTTGATTTCCCGGCCATATTGGGACCGGTAATGACTTGCGTCCGATTATCATCAAGATCCATTATCGTATCATTGGGGACAAAAATGCCACTGGGCAACATCCGTTCGACAACCGGATGGCGTCCCTCAATAATCCGTAAGACTCCATTGGTTACCATCTCCGGACAATTATAATGATACCTGACTGCCACTTCGGCTAATGATAAGAAGACATCAAGCTCTGCTAATATTTGTGCATTCTCTAATAGGATATCGATTGCTTTGAGTACTTCGTCCCGAATCTCCTGGAAGATTTGATACTCTAACGCAACACTTTTTTCATGAGCATTTAAGATCAGATCTTCATACTCTTTCAATTGTTGATTAATATAACGTTCACAATTGGCTAATGTCTGTTTTCTAATATAATCGGC
>JAKPCT010000068.1 GCA_029553165.1 Bacillota bacterium | reverse complement strand
CATTTTGTGTACGATTCATATATGATGCCTCCTGTATTTTTTGATTTGTGGTTACTTTGCGTGCAACTCACATTTCAAATTGTACAGTGTGGCATCTCTTTTTTCAAAGTTCATTATTTTTCTTTACAGGAATGCTCCTTTTGTCTTTTATTATAGGACCCTTTTAAACCACATATGTTGCACAAATAGTGCAACATATGGTATAATTATCCTATTATTAGGGGGATTTTTAATACGTACCATGAATACAATTTTTCTAATTCCAATAAAAAATCCATCAATCAAAGACTTGAAAGAGCAAATTGCCGAAACCAAAAAACAGATGGAATACCTTTGGGAATCCCGAGGTTATACAGATGAAGAAGTATTAACAACCAGCATCGAATTAGACCGTTTATTGAATCTTTATTCTAGTATAATATCGAAGAATAAAAAATGATTTAGTTATGTTCTCCGTTAATAAATCATTAAACCAAACCAGATCAACGATAACCAATTAAACAAGTAACCCTTTGGATCTTCAATCATCTTCCAACGTCAACATCTTCATCTGATTACAATTGATCGTTTTTGGTTCTCCATTGAGCTTAGTCCGCAGTTTAACCGTTCCGCCCCAAATCTCCACTAAGTATTTTAAGGTCTCCCCGGTATATCCCAATTCTAACTCACGCCCGTCATAATCATGTTTTAAAATCAACGCATTATCTTTCTTCCTAATCTCAAGCACTTCGATCACCGGAATCGAACCGCTACCAACCGTTTGGCTTAATGTCTGACAGATCTTCTCCCAACCTTGATCATCAGCAATCTCGGTAACAACAATCTCATGCCCACGGAAATATTCAAACAGATTCAGCTCCTGACACAACTCCCGATTGAGATAGCGTCTGATGAACGAGCGATCACACTCGAGTTCCCGTACTTCAAATATCTTGTCACGACCGTAGTTTCGGTCCAAATACTCTAAAATGGTGAAACCCAGGTGGTAAGGGTTCAGGCCGCCAGTTAACGGACGAATCACTTGGTGATGGTGTTTTAAGAATTCAAAATGCAAATCGGGTGACAGTTCCAACTGATTGAGGATTTGATAATGCCAAAAACTGGCCCAGCCTTCATTAAGGATTTTCGTTTCGATTTGTGGTAAAAAATATTCTGATTCGGCACGGACGATCATCAGCAAATCCTGTTCCCAGTCTTCTAACCGCGCATGTTCCGCCAGGAACAATAACAGATCAGCTTCAGGTTGCAGCGGTACTTTGGTCAAGTCGGGCAAATCCGGTTCTTCCTTCGGATTGTTTTTAACTCGACGCTGATAATCATCAAGCAATCTCTGTTTCAGCTCGGCATCGGACAACCGTCGGGTACCAGGATTACGGTTGATTTGATAACGCAATGCATGGGCAGCATCTAAGATCCGTTCCACTTTCTGATACCCAATCGTCGGATCTTGAATATAATTCCGGATCCGGTTGGCATGATTCTTAAATGATTCGACCGTTAACTCCGGCCTGGTATCCTTGAACATCCGGTTATTTTTGAAAAAGTCATTATGGCCATAAACATGAGCCATCGTCAAGATTTGCAACAACAGACTGTTGTCACGCATCAGGTACGCCAAACAAGGATTGGAGTTAATCACCATCTCGTATGGTAATCCGGTCAAGTTATAACGGTATAAAGTATGTAACCGTTCATATGCTTTACCATAACTCCAGTGGGGATAATGGCTCGGCATCCCAATATATGCTTCATAGCCAAGCATCTCTTCGTAAGAACAGATCTCAAACTCGGTTGGATAAAAGTCCAGCCCAACCTCACGGGCACAAGCTTCGATCCGTTCATTCCAGCTTTGGATTTCTGCTATGGTAAATTCCATCCTTATTCCTCCTGGACTAACATTTGGCGTAATGCCGGCCAGATCTCTTCCCGATCTTTAATCGTAACCAACATAAAATTAGGTTCCTCAATCTCTTTCTTAAAGAGCCGGTGAATACCACTGGAACTGGTCATGATTTCACCATAGCCAAACAAGTTGCACACTTTACAGAGTTCTTTGGCTAATTTTACAGCATTGTCATTATCCTCATCCCAATTATCGCCATCACTGCAATGAAAAGCATAAATATTCCATTTCGATGGCGGATAACGTTCATCAATAATTTCGAGTGCCTTGGCATAACCGCTGCTGATATAGGTCCCGCCTGATTCACCTTTATGGAAAAATTCATCTTCGGTTACTTCCTTGGCTTGGGTACTGTGTGCTACAAAAACCACTTCCACATGAATATATTTCAGCCGGATAAACTGATAAAGCAAAAAATAAAAACTCCGTGCCAAGTACTTTTTGGTCTGATCCATCGAACCGGAAGTGTCCATAATACAGATTACGACCGCATTTGACTGTCGCTTGGTCTCAATTTTGACACGGCGGTACCGTAGATCTTCTTCACGAAACGGAAACCGTCCCTCAATTGGTTTTTCAGCTTCCGGACCATCAAATTCTTTCTCGGCACGTTTTTGCCCTTGTTTCCGCTTTAACTTTTCGATCACCGACTTCTTCTTGGCTAAACGGGGTGGCGGACCTTTGAGTTGATAGCCACTTAATTTGCGTTCAGCTACAGTCTCAATCTCTGAAAGTTTCTTCCGATCCATAAAGGGCAGATTCAAATCCTCAAACAGATAATTGACTAACTCATCCAGTGTAACTTCCGTCTCGTAAATATCTTCCCCAACATCATTTCCTGCCCCGGAACCAGAACCCTTTCCTTTCTGACCCGCACTTTTCCCTAAAACATCACCCCGTTTTTCGTTACCGGTCCCTGTTCCCACTCCTGCCGCATTTTTACCATAGATAAACTGATACTCTTTAAGCCCGCGGATCGGTATTTTAATCTTTTTATTACCGCTTTGCCCGATAATACTCTCTTCGGCAATGATCTTTCCGATATTCTTTTTAATTGATTCCTCGACCAGTTGCCGGTGGCGCCGCCGGTCCTCTCCGGCCCTCCCGGAGCCAACCGACTCCCGAAAAATAGCCATAGTCCACCTCCAGCTCAATTAAAGCCCTTCAACTGCAAACCAAAGGTCAGTCCTTCCAGAGATTATTGGCAGCATACTTAAGAACAACATTACAGCAGTGATCACAATACCCATTCTGTTTCATCTCTGCGACCATTGAGTTGAATTTCTCACTCTGCTCTTTATTTCGAACCTTGGCCTGAGTTATCACCCGTGACAGTTCCCGGACCGACATCGTCAGTTTTTTCTCGATCGCCACTTTCAGCGGTTCATAGCAGTTATAATCCAACACTCCTCCGTTTCTCAAAATGTAAAACATATAGGCGGTAACATCCTGCCGGAACCCTTTAGCTGCTGTCCCGGTAATCCCAATCTGCTCTTCAATTGATTGCAAAAATTTCTCATCCGGTTCCAACTCTTCACCGGTATTGCCATCCTTAACTTTGGTCTTATTCGCGTAAGCTTCAGCATGGTCAAGATAATTATTGAACAGATCCTGCGCTTGTTCCTTATAACCGTGGATAAACGCTTTGGTAACTTCAATCTCGAGGATCCGATTGTATTCCTTCCGTAAAATATCCTGCAAAAATACCAAGTAACGCTTCCGCTCCTCATCAGACAACGACAACTCTTTCACCGACTTCACCAATGATTCCAATACCGCCAGCGGATTAATGCAATTATTCTCTGACTCGGCAAGCGTATTGTCCAAAGCTTTCATGATAAACCGGGTGGAAATCCCGGACATCCCTTCACGGACTGCTTCTTCCCGAAGTTCCATAATATCAACCTTTTTGGTATCACCTTTTTCCAAAATTTCTTCACCATTATAGATTTTCAATTTGGTCAAGGGGTCGACTTTATTGGACGGGCTCAGTCTGGTCAAAATGGCAAACATCGAAGCAATCTCGATTGTGTGTGGCGCAATATGCGCCTTAAAACTGCTGTTCCGCAACATCTTCTGGTAGATTTTAATCTCTTCATTCAGTTCCAGGCAATACGGAACTTCAATTTTAACAATCCGGTCAAGGATCGCTTCATTGGTATGGTCGGACTTAAACTTATTCCACTCTGCTTCATTAGAATGGGCTAAAATAACTCCATCAAAGTAAATCATCGAGCCTTTCCCTGGGGAAGGAATCGATTTCTCTTGGGTCGCAGTGATCATTGTATGGAGGTACTCAATCTCGTTTTTAAACACCTCAATAAATTCAACAATCCCCCTGTTTCCAACATTAAAAGCTCCGTTTAATGAAAGGACTCGAGGATCATCCTCCGCATAGAGATCCATCTTCGAGATATCAACTGAACCAATCAATACCGAAGTATCCTGATTGTTCGGATCAACCGGAGCTACCACTCCAATCCCTTTCCGGGACCGAATTGAAAACTCAACAGTTTCAATTGGGATTCGTTCATACTCGCCATGATACTCGTTCTTCAAACGGTAACGGCAAACCGGACACAAGTCCCCCTCAATATGGATATTCAAAATCTCCATAAACTCTTTGCGCAAATGTTTCGGGACCAAATGCAACGGTTCTTCCCGAATTGGACAACCTTTAATTGTATAAATCGGCGGGGCGGTTTCCAGAGCCCGTTTTAAATGCTCCATGATCGAAGACTTACCGGCCCCAACCGGTCCCACTAAATATAAAACCTGCCGCGACTCCTCGCCATGCATTGCCGCTGCATGAAAAAAACGGACAATCTTCATTAAAGTACGGTCAATTCCAAAAAAATCATTACTAAAAAACTTATATTTCTTCAAAATCTCATTACCATAAATACGCCGTAACCGGGGATTTTCTTCCGTTTTAATCACCTCAACCCCAGCATTAATAATTAAGTTATAGATACGTTGGTGTGCTAACTGGGCAATCTCTGGATTTTGTTTAACTAATGCTAAGTAATCGAGAAACGTACCTTCGAAATGTTGATGAGTTCTTTCGGAACGGTCTTTTTTAATTAAATCTGCGATTTCGTGCGATTCCATCTATTTACCCCCTCAGAGAAAGTACCTCTTCATAAATATATTTTTGAACTACCAAGTTCAGACACAACTTTCTTTATTTATATTAATTTTCTCATCAGTTTGACCCTTACTTAGGGCTGAAGTCACAGAAAAAATTGGCCAAATAGTTGTGAAAATGTTATTATAAAAAAAAAGAACAGTCAGATTATTGAGTATCATCATAACTGTTCATAGTTAAAATACAATTACAAGGTAAGATTGGAATGTTTATTGGAGAGGACTTATTTCTAAATCACACAAATCCGTTCATCAAAACTGTACACCAATCTTAATAACCGGCTCTAAACTCCATGATGCGTTCTTAAAAGTCTTTCCATCAATAACACATTCATGTTTTCCAATCGGAGCCAGGGCATTAACATAGGGAGCAATATAAAAATTGTCACTTACATAAAAACTGTATCCACAAGTAATTCCCGCACTGATAGAGTTAATTTTCCCAGTTTTATTATTATATACCAATTCTTGTTGTTCATAGACAACCGCACCACCAAACCATAATCCTTTTAAGTCATCATTGCGGTAACAATCAACTCTGAATGCAATAATATTAGATTCAGAATCAGCATTTTCATGAGTTTCATGTTCTTTGGTAACATCAATAGCCGCATAAGTCAAACTGTACTTAATATTATCTTTTGCATACCAACCGGTAATTAAGTAACTCCCTGACTCACCAATTCGAAATGCCAGATAGTCGGTTTCAATTCCAAAACTACCTGTATCCATTGCCATGGCCGGATATCCCACCAGTAAAAAGAGCATTGTAATCAAGAACGAACAAGTTTTTTTCAATATTTCTACCCCCAAATTATCCTTCATTTATCAATTTAGTTCAGTCTAGTTGATAGTTCTGAAACCAAACTAAAGAAACTCTTAAAAATCTCTTAAATTTTCAGTTGTCAGCAATTTTAAAGGAAAAAAATGAATTTTACTCGAATTCATAACTAAAACTGCAACGGAGCGATAACCATGTCGATTAAATTTAGATTAATTGCATCATATATAGCAATGATAATCCTCCCAATTATCCTTGCTTATTGTTTAATTTCATTTTTTGAATCGATAATCAGAAACAACGAAAGTATGGAAACTGAATTTAATGTCAGGTTTCGAATCCGTAACACCAAAGACGATATGGAGTTTATTCCTGAAGAATTTATGGAGACGTTTTTTAACGATATCTCCCACAACTTTCAAAGATTAAATGATCTTGAATATATCAAAGAACTAAACCAACAATTAAAAAAGGTTCCCTTACGGTTATGGATTGTAGTTAAAAAAGCCGATGCTCTTTATTTTGTCCCTGATGAACTAAACAATCCTGAATTCCTGAAACACTTTACTAATGAAACTAAACTGAACTCCCAGATTAAATATAAAAAAGATTATACACCCATAAAACCTTCTACTTCATTTTTAATGATAATAATCCGGGCACTCTTTTTTTAATTGCGGATCTGACTCCTACTTATCAGATCGCAATTAACTACATCATCGGTTATTTTGTAATAATCGTTTTAGTGATTGTAATCACCAATGGAATACTGACCTTCTTTGTTTCCCGGAGCATAATCAAACCTTTAAACAAACTGAAAACAGCGGCAATATCAATTAAGAATGGGGATTTAGACACAAAGATCGATATTAAATCAAAAGATGAATTGGGTAACCTGGCACAGACATTTGAAGAAATGCGGCAACAACTTAAAAAATCAATTGAGTCTCAAATCCAATATGATAATAATCGTAAAGAATTAATCTCCGCCATCTCTCATGATTTAAAAACACCTGTCACTTCAATTAAAGGATATGTTGAAGGCATCATGGATGGGGTTGCTGGTTCGCCCGAGAAGCTTGACAAGTATTTAAAGACGATTCATAATAACGCGAACCGATTAGATCAGCTAATTGATGAGCTCTTCCTCTTTTCAAAACTGGATCTAAGGAAGTTACCCTTCAATTTCGAAACAATCGATATCGACAAATTCTTAACCGATATCCTAGATGAATTGCGGCTGATCTTCACCGAACCAAAGTTAAAAATGGTTTATAACAATCAATTATCAAGTCCGGCTATGATCGTGGCAGACCGGGACAAATTATATCGTGTAATCTTCAATATTATTAATAACGCTTCCAAATATGCCGATCCCAATAAAGAAAACTCTGAAGTAATCATCACGCTCAGCGAATCTGCGAAGCAAAACTCGGTTACAATCGAGATCCGGGATAATGGTAGAGGAATTAAGACTGAAGAACTGCCTTACATCTTTGACCGTTTTTACCGGGCTGAAAAAGACCGTAACTCTTCAACTGGCGGCAGTGGATTGGGATTGGCAATCGCCAAATTAATAATTGAGGAACATGGTGGTCAGATTTGGGCTGAAAGTGTTTATCTTGAGGGTACCAGTATCAGCTTTAGTTTGCCAAAACACTAAACTGATTGCGGAGGTTTGCAAGGATGAAAAAGATTTTAATCATTGAAGATGAAATGAACATCGCTGAGTTAGAACGGGATTACTTTGAAATCAACGGTTTTCAGGCTGAAATTGAAACTAATGGTGAAACCGGCACTGAAAAAGCGATTAATGGCAGTTATGATCTGATTGTTTTAGATCTGATGCTGCCTGGTATCGATGGTTTTGAGGTCTGCCGCCGGATTAGGGCTCATCAGGAGATTCCGATCTTAATGGTTTCAGCGCGAAAAGATGATATTGATAAGATTCGGGGCTTAGGACTGGGAGCCGATGATTACATCACCAAACCATTTAGCCCCGGAGAACTTGTCGCCCGGGTAAAGGCACATTTGGCAAGATTTGAGCGACTGACCGGCAGCACGAAATTGACCAATACTGAGGTGAAGATCCGCGGACTCCATCTGGATAAACTCTCGCACCGAGTCTACCTCAATGGTCAGGAAGTAGACCTGACTTCAAAAGAGTTTGATCTGCTTGCCTTATTCGCTTCCGAACCTGATCGGGTCTTCACCAAAGAAGAACTCTTCGAAAAAGTATGGGGCTTGGACTCAATCGGAGACATCTCCACCTTGACAGTCCACATCCGTAAAATCAGAGAAAAGATTGAAAGCGACCCTTCAAACCCTCAATATATTGAAACCATCTGGGGTGTCGGCTATCGTTTGCGGGCATAAAGCAGCTCCAAATTACCGTCGTTAACTTTGACGCTGCTTTAAAAATTCACCGATCTTATGTGAAGGATCAAACAACGCACTGATTGACTGATCGTGATTTAAGAGGTCAATCAGATAAGCAATAAATTCGGACATATCTACTGAAACAAACCAGGGTTCTGCCGCCAGCTCGGGTTTCTGATACGTCAGATTAGTCGCAAAAACCCTGGTGATAATATTTTCGGCATACGCTTTCCGGAACAGATCCAAACCTTGTGCAAATAAAGCAAAGGTTACGGCGATAAAGATCCGGTTCGCTTTCCGTTGTTTTAATTCTCGGGCAATGTCTAAAACCGACTCACCTGAGGACAACAGATCATCAATAATCAAGACATCTTTTCCTTCAACATCTTCACCCAAATATTCATGCTGGACAATTGGATTTTTACCATTGACGATTTTGGTGTAGTCACGGCGTTTATAGAACATGCTGACATCCAATCCCAGGATACTTGCATAATAGATACTCCGGCTCATTGCTCCTTCATCCGGGCTGATCACCAGCATCTTCTTCCTGTCAATCTCAATATCCGGTTGATTTTCGATCAATGCCCGAATAATTTGATAAGTCGGATAAAGATTGTTAAAACCGGTTAAGGGGATCGCATTTTGCACCCGGGGATCATGGGCATCAAAGGTAAAGATATTGTCCACTCCCAAATGCTCGAGTTCTTGTAATGCCACAGCGCAGTCCAATGACTCCCGTGACTGCCGCCGGTGTTGTCTCCCTTCATACAACAATGGCATGATTACGGTGATCCGCCGGGCTCTTCCACCAATCGCCGCAATAATCCGTTTAATATCCTGGAAATGATCATCCGGACTCATGGGGCATTCCATTCCAAACATCTTAAATTTACAACCATAATTACCGACATCAGCAATGATGTAGATATCGTAACCACGGACCGTCTCATGGAGTTTGGCTTTACCTTCGCCATTTTCAAAACGGGGGCATTCACTGCGGATGATAAAAGTATCACGGACTAACCCCGGAACAATTGCCTGTTCCGGAAACCGCTCGATATACCCCTGACGCTGTTTGGTCAACCGCTGATCGATCAACCCTGATAACTCAATACTGCTGGGTAAAGCAATAATCCCCAATGGCGCCACCGGTAAGTTATTATAATAGAGTTTCTTCCATCCCGACGAATTCATCGTTTTTCCACCTTCATCCACTTATTTTTTTCGCAATTGGCATTCTCCGCCCCACGCCAAAGGCTTTAGTGGTAACTTTCAAACCTGGTGCGGCTTGTTTCCGTTTATATTCATTATTATCAACTGTTGTTACAACCCATTTGACAACATCAGGTTCGTAACCTGCTTCAATAATCCTTTCAATCGAAGCTCCTTCTTCGATATAGAGCTGCAAAATTCCATCCAGGACCGGATAAGGTGGTAACGTATCCTGGTCACATTGATTGGGACGTAACTCGGCCGAAGGAACTTTCTCAATAATTGCCGGTGGGATCAGCTGTTGTTTCCGGTTAACATACTTCGACAGCTCATAAACCATTGTTTTGGGAACATCAGAAATAACACTTAATCCGCCACTCATATCACCATATAATGTGCAATACCCGACCGCAAGCTCACTCTTGTTACCGGTCGACAAGGCCAGATAGCCAAACTTGTTAGAGTACGCCATGATAATATTGCCACGAATTCGGGCCTGAATATTCTCTTCCGTAACATCAGCAGCCCGTCCACTAAATGGTCCGGCTAATGTTTCCAAGTAACTCTGTAAAATATTGTTGATTGGAATGACATCAAACTCAATCCCCAGATTGGCAGCTAATAGTCTTGAATCTTCAACGCTTCCCACCGAAGAATAAGGCGATGGCATTGTAACTCCTTTAACATTTTCGGCTCCCAATGCCGCAACAGCAATACAACAGGTTAGTGCCGAATCAATCCCACCTGACAGCCCAATCACTGCCTTGGTAAAACCGCATTTTCTGAAGTAATCCCGCGTCCCAAGGACTAACGCCTGATATAAAGATTCAATTTTGTCCAAGGGTGAATAATTACGGTCATTTCCTGCCACTTGAGTATCAACTGTTACAACACTCTCCTCGAAAAAAGGAGCAATATAAATCGGAGCTCCGGTCTTGTCAAAAACCATACTGCCACCATCAAAGATCAATTCGTCATTCCCGCCAACCTGGTTGACAAATATAAACGGAATCTGATGTTTTTGGGAATGATTACTGATCAATTTGTAACGCAACTGTTCTTTTTCCAAATAAAATGGCGATGCCGAAATATTAATAATCATCGCTGCTCCGGCCTGAACCATCTCCGTAATCGGATCAAACGCATAGAGCCTTTGGTATGGTAACAATTGCGGATCGTTCCAGGCATCTTCACAAACTGATAATCCGATCATCTCGCCCTTAAACCTGATCAGCTCCGGTTTCTCAGCCGGATCAAAATGACGGGCTTCATCAAAGACATCATAAGTAGGTAACAATGATTTCGGTTGGTTTAAGATAATTTGACCGTTATGGATAAAGAGCGCCGAGTTGGATATGCCCTTACCAACTGAAGTATTGGTAGGCACCGGAGCTCCAAAGATAATCCCGGTATCCGGATAATTTTTCGAAAAATCAACTATTTCGGCAATCGCAGCTTCACTCCTGGCAATAAACCAACTGCGGTCAACCAAGTCTTTGGGAGGATAACCAACTAAAAACAATTCTGAAAAGACGATTAGATCACTCTGGTTGGCATAATCAGCAATCGCTTGCATGATCAGTTGTTTGTTTCCTTTGATATCGCCAACAATCGGGTTTAATTGTGCAATTGTTACCTTCACTGCTGAATCACCTTTAACTTCGATAAATTTCTTGGACGTTTTCCTCTAAAATATATAATTACCCCCTGAAAATAGGGGGTTAATGGATCAATTTTAAGTAATTCTTTGAAAAACATCTTTTACTCCAAAATATAACAATAAAAATAAATTTTTATATTAACATCAGTTCGCTTTCTTTCCGGTTAATCCTGCCATAAAAAAGTTATTTTTCTGTTACAACCGGGACAAAGACGATCAGCGCTAATGAAACTCTGGACCCGAAAACGGTTGCGTTCAATAAGGACCGTTCCACATTCAGGGCAGCAGGTATTATTGGTCACTTCCAGATTACCAAGATAAACATACTGCAAATGTTGTTTACAGATCTCATAAGCCTCCAGCATTGTCTGCTCCGGTGTCGGAGGTTTAGCCAGCTGATAGTTGGGAAAATAACGCGATAAGTGTAAGGGAATTGCCGGGTTAACAGCTGCAACCCATTTGGCCAACGCTTCAAGCTGTTGCGGGTGGTCATTCTCCCCAGGAATAATCAGGGTTGTTAATTCAAGATGGATCTGTTCGGCAGCCAACTCAATGTTTTTTAAGACCGGATCAAGTTGCCCCCGGCATAAACGCCGGTAAAAACCGTGATCAAAACCTTTTAAATCGATATTGGCAGCATCAACCCACTCAAGCAACGTCTGCCACGGAGCAACCTGTAAATGAGCATTGGTTACCAAAACATTCTTCAAGCCGGCTGTCTTGACCAACGGCATGATATCCAATAAAAATTCAAACCAGACTAACGGTTCGGAATATGTGTAGGCAAGTCCAAGATTATCTTCCTCTTCACGAGTCTGGACGGCTATTGCCAGCAATTCTTGAGCAGTAATCGGTTTGGCGGAAGCAACAGTCTGGGAGATCGACCAGTTTTGGCAGAACCGACAGGCCAGATTGCAACCGCTCGTCCCTACTGACAAAATCTTTTTACCGGGATAAAAATGATACAACGGTTTCTTCTCAATCGGGTCCAAAGCAAGCGCCGTAACCAAACCGTAATTGGATGAAACTAATTTACCTGCTTCATTCCTGCGTACCCTGCAAAATCCTGTCTGTCCTTCGCCGATCCGGCACTCATGAGGGCAAAGCTTACAAATTAGAAGATTATCACCTGGCTCGTAATACTTAGCCTCCGTCATCTGATCATCCTTTTAGAAATAATAATAACTAATCTACTGATAACGAATCACTTCAAAACGTTCCAGTTCAACGTCGTCATCTTGACTGATCCCTGCTTTACGTTTGGCAATTGCCACCTGTTCCTCTCTGGTATCAATCCCTTCTAAATTAGGCAGTAATAGTCCCCGCCGCTTACCTTGAGTGACAATCACCCCGTAGTGTTTGGGATCTAATTCCGCAATACCGCTGATCTTCTCAGGCGGTTTCAGGATATCAACACTATAGATCAGTTCGGTCAACTCATCTTCAGTAACCGGATCGAACCTTGGATCCCTGGTAGCTGCAGAGATTGCATTCTGCCTGACTTCTAAAACCACATTCTCCTGAGTTGGCTCGATGGTCCCGATACACCCGCGTAACTGGCCGTATTTCTTGATCGAGACAAAGACACCGGCCCGTTCCTGCTTATATTGCTCTAACCCGGCAACTTCGCTCACTGGTAATTTCTTAACGTAAGATTCGACTACACCGCGGGCATAGCTGACCAATGGCGATTCATGCTCCCGCCGTGTTTCAATCTGCTGCCTTCTCCGGTTAAACAGTTTCTCAATTAAACCGGCTTTCGGACCTTGAGGCAACAGTGAAGCTACGGCATATCCAACTCCAAAAGGGCCTTCATAACTGTGAACTTTGCTCTTGATCAGACAGGAATCAAACGCGCCAAGCAACATAATGATACTGCGAAAACCACATTCGGCTGCTTGTTCCAATAATACTGGATCAAAGTTAAAAAAGTCCTCAACTGCCGCATTATTTAACAAGTTTACCACTTGACGGTCAAACTCCGCCCCTTTCGGATTGTAGCGTACCGGAGCACCGTCCTGAAGACAATGCGATAAATCCCCACTGGCAATTACAGCAACTCTGCGGTCAACTGCTTCGGCTGCTTCGTCAATAATCTTACCAAAACGGTATAATTCTTCAAACGGCAAAAATCTGGTCGGGATCACTACCAGCTTCACCCCGGTCACCCAATCAGGATCAAAAAACGATAACGGTACTAAAACGCCATGATCCAGCACCTCACCTCCGCGCCCTTGCGATACAACATCATAATCGAGCAGATGCACCGGTAAACCTGCTTCATTACTGATTTTGGTGATCGCTTCCGCCAGTTCCAGATCATTTTCCCAACAAAAAGACCGGGATAAGCCAAAACGTCTTAAACTTCCGGTTAACTTTGAATCCTCATAGATGATGATTGCATCCGAATAAACTGTCCCATGCGGAGTTAATATTACCAGAGTATCAGGTCTAAGCTCTGCAAAAATCCGGTCAATCTCCCCAACAGCTTCCCTTGTTTGCCGGACTTTGCTTAAATCATCAGGTTTACCAATACCATCCACCATAATCGGGGGATGTGGTAGTAGTGCGCCACCGCAAATCACCTTGCAACACCTCCAGGAGCAACCTTTTATTTGAAATTATAACTCAGTTTCAATTGGTAGGTTGAGTTGGTATCATTATTATTGAACGGGCCAAGTGTCAGTTGTGTTTTGAAATTATCCCGCTGCCATTTACAACTGGTTGTTAAGCCCCAGGTCAAAGTGTCAGCAACGCTCTCCGAGCAATAATCTTTATCAAGAAGATCGACCTTGATCCCAAATTCAAAATCACCGACAAATCTTCGGAAATTTAAACCCAGTCTTTGCTCGGTACGGCTTTTTAAATCTTCTTCAAGATACTCCTCTTCTTCATCACTATAAATTTTGGCAGCTGAATAATAGTCCAGTTCGGCATATGAATACTTAAGTGCAATATTATAAACCTTACGCTGCCACCAATTAGCTTCCAGTGAATAACCCCGGCTATCCAAATAAGGATCAAACCCCTGATCCCAGGCCTTACTGTAACAACTCCACTTCCAGTAAAAATCTTTGGCTTGCCGGTATCTTCCAGTAAGTTCCCACTCCTCTTTCCAATAATCACGTGTTAGACTTGTATCCCAGGGATAATCAGCTGTCCACTCCTGATAAATAATTCCCAACCGCAATTTGGAGTTAACATCGGAGTAGATCTCTTGCCGGAGGTTGAACTTTTCCGAACTATAGTAACTTGCATGGGGATATTTTTTTTCAAGATGAGTAAGCTTAAATTTATAAAACCAACCACTATTATTGTAACTCAAATTTAGTCTTTCTTCATCCCAATGATTGATATACCGGTCGTTTTCACCGGGAAAAACATCTTTAGCGCCTGAATTAACACCCAAATTCAGCTTAAATCCTTTAAAAGGTTTCCAATTAAAATCAAATCCATACTCAAAGACTTCATATTTTTCATTCCATTGATAATCAGTGTTCAACTTTAACAAAGGCAAATACTCCGGAAGCCGGAGATTTAGTTTCAGATAACGATAACTGCTTTCATTGGCATCCAAATATAGCTTCAGCGCCGAATCTAGTTCTAACCATTCCAGATTACTATACGAATCTACAATCAAAGATTGCTTAAACTCTTTGCTTTCTCCACCACTCGCATTAAGAATGATCTCTTCAACAGCAAATGAAGTTGCTGCTTGGCAAGGATAACTGATAACAAAAAAACCGAAAATGAACAAAATTAGTTGTCTCATCAAATAAACACCCCAACTATTTTTGTAATAACCAACAGATAATTAATTGTTAGATTTATCCTTGGTTGGTTATATTTCGGTTTAATGTTATAATTTTCCTTTTTTATCGGTAATTTTTTAGATTTATTCTTTATAATAAATCAATTACAAAGTCCCAAATCTCATTAACCTTATCAACCAGCTCCTCGCAATCATCAGATTCCGGATTTTCAACCCAGTCCACTTCCGCTTCAATTGCTTCAAACTCCGGTTCCAACTCCAAACAGTTCATGAACAACTCCCGTAGGGTAGCCTGTTTGGAAACTGTCGCTTCATTATCGATTAAAAAAGCATTAAGCAAAGAACTAATTCCCTGTCGAAACACTGCTAAAGCGGCCGCAAAGTTAACTTCGCTTTTAGCCTCTCCCTCCGCAAACAGACTGTCAGCCAATTCGATCAATTGGTCAATCTCATCCAAATGAAACACCCTCCTGCAAACTACTATATTTATAATTTAACCACAAAACAATCATTACCATTAAATTAATTAATAATTTAGTTGAACGAATCAACATAACTGCAATGCCTTTGAACATTTATAAAGCAAAAATGATTAAGATGATTACTTGAATTATATTATAGATTCAATTCTTTAGCAATTAAACGAAACGAGCATCAACGAATGGCCAAATTTCAGGATAACCCTTTAGTTATACTTAATTTTACTGTGGTAATGCTAATTTTTTTATAGATTATGTTATAATATAACCAAGAAATTATCGAAGGATGTGTTCTCGTTTTGGATTCAAGTGACATCTGGCAATTACTCTCTTTACTAATACTCCTCTTATTATCGAGTTTTTTTTCAGCTTCCGAAACTGCATTGATGTCTTTAAGTAAAATTAGAATTCGTCAGATGCTGGAGGAAAAGATTGAAGGTGCTGAAACTATCAGCAAATTAGTTGATAATCCAAGTAAGTTACTGAGTACGATTCTGGTAGGCAATAATATTGTAAACATCAGCGCTTCTGCTTTAGCAACTTCCCTTGCAATCCGGTATTTGGGTGCTACAGGCGTTGGATTCGCCACAGGGATAATGACTCTCTTAATCCTAATCTTTGGTGAAATTACGCCTAAAGCTTTAGCGGCAGAATATTCGGAACAAGTCTCCTTAAGAGTCGCCAAAATAATTGCTGTTTTGACTAAAGTATTCAGTCCGGTCATCACCATCCTGATGCTTTTAACCAATTTAATCCTCAGAATCTTTGGTAAGAAAATCAACCAAGAACAACCATTTATTACCGAAGAAGAGTTAAAGACGATGGTCCATGTCGGGCATGAGGAAGGGGTCCTCGAAGGCGAAGAAAAGCAGATGATTTACAATGTATTTGAATTTGGCGATTCACAAGCCCAAGATGTGATGATTCCCCGAACGGAGATGGTCGCTATTGAAGTAAATTCGACCTATGAAGAGATTATTAATTTATTTAAAAGCGAACAATTTTCGCGGATACCGGTCTATCAGGATACCATTGACAACATCATTGGAATCTTATCGATTAAAGATCTATTCTTACATAACGCCTGTAAAGAGAATTTTGACATTAGAAAGTATTTGCGTAAACCATTTTTCACCTATGAATTTAAGAGAACTGCTGAAATATTTAAAGAAATGCGCTCCAATCGAACACCAATGGCGATTGTCTTAGATGAATATGGTGGAACGGCAGGCATCATGACAATTGAAGATTTAGTAGAAGAGATTGTCGGCGACATCGAAGATGAATATGACGACAATCAGGAAAAAGAGATTAATGTAATTAAAGAAAATGAATATATTGTTGAAGGCAGCGCTAAAATCGATTTAGTCAACGAACTGATCGGTATCAACATCCAAACTGAAGATTTCGATTCAATTGGCGGCTTTGTTCTTGGACAATTCGGCCGGCTTCCAAAAAAAGGCGAGTCGATTAAGTATAAAAATATCAAATTTATTATTGAAAATATTGAACGCAACCGGATTGAAAAAATCCGGATCCTCACCTGACATTTTAAGAGTATTAAAAAAACTGACGAATCCTATTCGTCAGCTTTACTTTTGGTAAAACCATATTGATCACTTCTTCGCAAAAATAAAGGCCCGAATTGTTTTTTCACCTTCATAGGGTTCTTTAACAATCGTCTCAGTAATTGTAAATCCGATTTTGGTCAGTAGATCTTTAATAGTCTTAACTCTAAAATGTGTAAAGGTCAACTTATTGCCAGCTTCAAGATAATCATTGATGACAACTTTTTCATCATTACCAACATGGAAGGTCACCAAAAAAACACCTTCTTGAACCAAGATACGGTGAATCTCCTTAAATGCTTCCGTAACTTCCTCAAGATCAAAGTTAACAATCAAAAACGGAGCTACCACTCCATGAATTGAATTATCAAAAAACTTCAATTCAAAAACATTACCGGTAACAAATTCAATGTTACTATTATACTTGGTTGCTACTTCAACCATCTCTGGGGAAATATCAACTCCGGTGATGTCTAACCCTCTCATCCATAAATAATTACTGATCTGTCCCGGTCCGCAACCAATTTCGAGAACTTTACCGGTATTAACTACTCTGTCAAAAAATAGGTCGTAAATTTTTCGGTCTAAAGGTTTCTTCTGTAATTCCGTGGTGAATTGCTTATGATACTCTTCAGCGATCTTGGAGTATGCAGCAATTCGTTCTTCCTGTCTTTTAGTATTCATAAAGTACACCTACCCCACAAACATAATCCCGTATTCTTATTATACCAACATCAAAAGATTATTTACAGTGTTTCCTGCTAAAAACTGATCGCATATTTCATATTTAATTGGGATTAACTTCTGTTTACTACTGTTATCACGCTATTTTATTTTATTTTTATTTAAAGTTCCAACCCGCTCAATTCGATTGGTCCAAATCCCGCCCCAATATGCTGCCGGTATTCTTTTAAAATCTTCAGTTTCATCAAACCCTCTTGAAAAATCACCTGCTCCGGCTACTAAAATAACTCTAGTATTTGCTCTATCCATCCGTTCCAGAAAACGTCCCGGCCATCCCCATAACCAGGGAGCAATCTGCTCCGGAATATGAACTTGGGTATTGCGACACGTCGCCGGAACATAACCGGTCCATCCAAACGCCATGTAAGACAACAATGCTTTTTTCAACGTAGCTTTCGACATAACACGAAGCTGCGGAAGTGCTTTTTGTAACTCAGCAATTGGCCGATCGCCCCCATAAACCGCCAACCGTTCAAGTCGCGTTTCAGATAATTCCCCCAATACTTGAGCCAGAACCTTTCCTTCAACCGGATCATTACTCTTAATATGGATCAGTAATGAACGGTCGGGAAATCGGGTTAACACCTCATCTAACGACGGCATTAGTCCAATCCCTTTACCCCGGAACGGATATGTCCGGCCGTTATCGGCAGTATAACCATACCCAACATCCAACTGTTTCAACTCAGCCATTGTTTTTTCTCTGGTTACACCCTGCCCGTCAGTCCGGCAATCCAGAGTCCAATCATGAAAGACTGCAAATTGTCCATCTTTAGTCAAATGGACATCAAACTCAACAACATCTGCTCCCGCTGCAAAGGCTGCCTCCATTGACGGGATAGTATTTTCTAAAAATTCATGCTCGGGAGGATAAATTCTTTGAGCCGTACATGTTTCGTTGGTTAATTCCTCCATCCTGAATGTTTGATGGACCCCACGATGAGCCAACAGCCATGGTTTTCGTTTCGAGGTCTTAACCAATAAGGAAGTGTTGTTTAAATACACCAATCCAATAAACAGTAACAGTACCGGCAGAATTTTACGTTTCAAACCTTTTCACCTACCATGGATTGAAAGTAATTGGCTATTTACTACCAAAACTATTTATCCAGTTAGACTGCTCAACTAGATAAAAAGTATTCTACCCAAAAATCCGTTCTTTAATATTCTACCAAAACCTGTTTGTTTTTTACTTTTTGATCCTTCTCAAAGATTCTGTACCACATAAAAACGAGAAAAATGGTCAAACTAAAAAAAGATCGGGGTGATCCTCATTATTCCTGTGAAATACATTCCTTTCCTTTATACCAGCATTTTTGCTTTAATTCTGATCAAAGTCGTGCCAAAAGCTGAAATTCGTCGTCTATTTATCTACGGACTGATCTTTGGTGGTGTATTTGATATTCTGGTTGTCACGATCGGCAATCTGATTGATGAATTTGGATACATCCAATATGAAGAGTTTGGGTTGATGGGAATTCATTTTATGGCTCCGATATCCTGGACCATATTTTTCATGATCTACTTCTACTTTTTACCCCATAAAAAATTATACATCTGCCTTTACACTCTCATGGGCATTATTTACAGTGTATTGTTTTGCCAAATGGTTACCAAACTCGGTGTTTTATTCCTTGCTCATGGATTAATCAGTTCAATCATCCCTTTTATCATTTGGTTCCCAATCGCAACCTGGGGTTATTTAAAATTACAGCAATACAGTAAATCCAAACAGCTAAATTAAGATTAATAATTCAACTATCAGGCTATCAAAATAATACTACTGATCACGAATCTGTTGTATTGTTTAATTGGTTTAGGAAATCCAGCATATTTTCTCTTTATGTTTCTCCCTCAGGCTCAGATATCCACTTTCACCGATTATTAAATGATCCAGCAACCGGATATTTAACAACTCTCCAGCTTTTTTCAGTCTTTGGGTTATTTCAAGATCAGCCATACTGGGTGTAAGATCCCCCGATGGATGATTATGAAAAGCAATTATCGCATAAGCATTATTCAGAAAAGCAGCTTTAAATACTTCGGCAGGTTCAATATTGGCAGAGTTTAGATTGCCGATGGCAATAATATGTAACCCCGCAATCTTATTTTTTGTATTCAATGAGACGATCCCAAAAGTCTCCTGCGGTGCAGACTTCAGGTCAAGCAGTTTCTGAATCGCATTATAACAGGCAAGCGGACAGGTAATATTACAATCCTCCACCTCATAACGACGGCGGTTTTGTTTTACTTGTTTGAGGGTATAGATGTTAATGGAAGTAACGGGCATCAAACCAGACTCCTTACAAATTTTTCTATTTAGTACATTGTAGCATTATGTTGCATATGTTGCAATATGTGCTATAAAATGCCAGCTAATTGCAACAAAATTTGAATTATGTTATAGTAATTGGTGAAAAGAGGGAATTATAATGGAAGAATGGGTTAGTATTAACGAAGCAGCTAAAATATTAGGCGTTAACCGGACCACCATTTACCGCTGGTCAAAATCCGGACAACTACCTATTTATAAAGTTGTGGGCAAATCCAAAGTGAAGAAAGCTGATATTGAAAAGCTATTGAATGATGTCAAACCCTTACATCAGAGGTAATTACGTCTTTTTATTTCTTCGGATTGAGTCAGAAAAATGAAGGGGGTTGGGGACACATCTCCGTCCCCAACGGTGGGAGTTTTGAGGGGTGCGCATATTACGTAAGACCGGACAACCCTCAAAGTTCCAGATCTTACTACAATAAAAGTTTTAGTTTAGCTATAATAGGAGCCTGAAAAACTTTCTCCTAACTTATAAAAAATTGGCTACTTTAATTACTAATTATTATTCACATACTCAACCGCCGCTTTTAAAATCCGATCATTCCCTCGCACTATTTCACCAAAGTTAAATGGAATCTCGATATCCGGTTTTAACCCTCGCTTCTCACAGATTTCACCTTTCGCAGTATAATATCTTTCATTCGACAATCCAATTTGCCAGCCATTAGGTAGTCTTCTTTCCAATACATCCGAATGAGCGCCACAGGTAGCTTCACCGATCACAGTTACATTAGGAAGTTCCTTCATCATCATTACAAAAATCTCCCCGGCGCTTACCGTATTACGGCTGGTTAAGAGCACTACCTTCCCTTCGAACTGTTGGGGACCTTGTGGTTCAATATAGTGGCGCTGCAGCGGAGTATAATCATTACCATTTCGCGCCTGTTTGCTATAGGCCAATCTTTTTTGATCTATAAAACGACTTGCTACTGCTTTCGCAACCGGATCCAATCCACCCACATTATAACGCAGATCGATAATGATCGCTCTCTTATCACTGAAGGCATTGAGCACCTTATCAAAAGCTTCATCCTGGGCTTCTACGGTTGACTGATCAGAATAACCGAACATCCCCAGCATCGCAACCAAACCGATATCATCACTGAAATGTTGGTAAGCTAACATTCCGGTCCTGCCCACCTTGATCATATCACTCTGCGAACGGATCAAAGCATGCCCCTGCATTAAAACAGCTTCATCAATACCAAAACGGATCTCTTCATCAAGCCCATTAATAGTAACATGCGGATCTGCTAATGGCCTTATCATCTCGGCAAAGATCGCTAACAACTCTTCTTGGGAAGTATTATTATTAACCCGGGGACGGAATAACTGGTATTGGGATTTCCAATTAACTCCCCGTAATCGAAAGAAGGCGTAATGTTCATTAAAGGTATGCCAAAACACCTCAAAGTTAGTAATTGGATCCAAAGCATCCTTCATTCCGCCATTCTGACAGGTTTGGGGTAATTCTTTAATCCGTCTGGCGCGATAGTAAACACCAAGATCGTCATTTTGAACTACCAATTTGCCATTACTTATGCCAACATTTAATTGTAAATCGTCAATCCGGATTGTATTGTTTGAGTAGGTACCTTCATATTTCTTAATCCCACTGATTGCGGTTGTTTCATAAACACTAACTTTACCTGCAGCCAGCTCAACGACCAATCCATAACCCTCAGACTGCCAAACTCCTTCAATTGAGCCACCAAATACCTGGTTTTTCTTTGGCTTTGAATTTCCACATCCTACTGATGCTAAAATTACCATCAGCATCGTCATCAACAACAATAGTCGGTTTTTTCTTTTCATAACTATGATTCCTTTCATATGTTTTTAGTGTAATTACATTGTAAGAAGTTCAGATACGACTAACAACATATGAAAGCTTAATTATTGCCAAAGAATTCTTAAGTAAATCTGAACTAAATTTAACAATTAGAAATAATCAATTAATCAAGCTATCTTTATTTTCCCCTGCTCCATAAAGATAATCTGTCGAGCCAGCTTCTGGGCCTCCTGCCAATCATGGGTAACCACAACGATCGGGATTCGCCAAATCTGTTGCACGGCAATCAGTTCATCTTGGAGTTGCCTCCGGATGCCACCATCTAAAGCTGACAACGGTTCATCAAGCAATAACATCTTCGGCTCGGCCATCAACGCCCGCGCCAAAGCGACCCGTTGTTGTTCACCACCTGAAAGTTGTCCCGGAGTACGTTTCAACAAAGGACTCAATTGAAACAATTCCAAAATTTTAGGATAGGTCTTCGCAACCAACGAACTCCCTTTTGGAGCACCATATAAAATATTATGTTCAACATCCATATGTTTAAAGAGGGCATAATCTTGAAACATCAATCCAATCCTACGTTGTTGCGGTTTTAAGTTCACTTTTAATTCCGATGAAAAAAGTACCCGGTTATCGTGAGAGATTTGCCCCCAATCCGGACTAGTCAGACCGGCAATACACCTCAACAAGGTGGTTTTCCCACAACCAGACGGCCCGAAAAGCACCAAAATACCATTATTAAACTTAAACTCCACTCGCAGCAGAAACTCCGGTAGCTGTTTTTTAATTGCGACATCAAGCATTTCTAATCATCCTCACTTAAGTCTGTTGTTTCAGCCAATGGTTGACCCCGTATATTAAACCAAACGTAACCAAACTGATTATCAACGCATACAGACCGGCTTTCGCAATCTCGTTACTCTCGGCAGCAAAAAAGATCGCGATGGGAATCGTTTGCGTCTTTCCAGGGATATTCCCGGCAATCATCGCTGTTGCTCCAAACTCACCCAAAGCCCGGGCAAAAGCCAGGACCACTCCCGAGATTATACCCGGAAATGCTGCCGGCAAAGTAACCGTCACAAAGATCTTTATTTCATTAGCATTGAGAGTCCGCGCCACTTCCTCCATTTTCCGGTCAACACTTAGAAAAGCCGCCTTGGCACTTTGATACATCAGTGGAAAAGCGACCGTTGCTGCCGCCAACACCGCTGCACCTGATGTAAAGATCAGCTGAATCCCGAATTGTTCATAAAGGAAGGTACCGATCAATCCCCTCCGGCCAATTAGATAAAGCAGGATAAAACCGGTAACAACCGGTGGCATCACCAATGGTAATGTCAATAAAGATTCGACAATCGACTTGCCAATGAAGTCACGCCGGGCCATCAAAAAGGCGATTGGTATTCCGACTAACAGAACAATCCCCAGTGAAAGACCGGCAATCTTCAACGAAAGTATAACCGGTATCCAGTCCACAGCAATCAGCCTCCATCACCAGGCAACCTTAAACCCATACTCTTCAAATACCCGTTTGCTCTCATCAGCCTGTAAAGCCTTTAAGAATCTCTGTGCTTCCTGATACTTCTTGGTAGTAGCAATTATCGCCACCGGATAGATGATCGGCTGATGCCAATCAGGCGCGGCAACCGCAACAATTTTTACCTTATCGCTGACAACCGTATCCGAAAAATAGACAATCCCCGCATCAACATTACCGGATTCAACATATGTCAAAACTGCACGGACATTAGTCCCATAGATCACTTTTTGAGTAACCCGAGCCCAAATACCTAATTTACTCAAACACTGGTAGGCGTATTGACCTGCCGGAACCGATTCGGAAGCCCCGAGGGCGATCCGTTGAACAGCATCAGAGACCAAATCTTCAAAACTTTTAATCTTATTCTTTGATCCAACAGACACAATCAATACCAATTGATTCTTTAACAAGTTGGTTCTGGTCCCTTGTCTTAAGAGTTTTTTTGATTCCAAGCGATCCATCTCTTTCTCCGACGCTGAAATAAAAACATCAACCGGAGCACCGTTTTCGATTTGGGCTTGTAATGATCCTGATGAACCAAAATTGAAATTTAATTTAATGTTTTGGTGTTTACTCTCATACGTCTTGCCAATTTTGACCAGAGCGTCGGTTAAACTTGCAGCTGCTGAAATATTTAGCTCTACTTTTGGAGCAGCGTCAATACTTAAACCAACAAGATTTGACACCATTAAGATCAATGTAACAAGCCATAAATTAATTATTATTCTTCTCATTTTACCCTCCAAATGTTATGTTTGTGTCATTATTTCGTCAGAACATATTCTCGGTATAAAGCAATGGCATTTTGTTTAAAACATCAAATCCTAAGTGATTAATCGATTAAACTCATTATACTTAACACCCTGCTGTTTTTCAAGTAACTGACATAAATATAACGTATAGTTAACATCTAGGGTGGATTCCGTTTAAATCTAATTATTAATTCATACTGTTTTGGAATCTAAGGGGAGGGATTAAGAAAAGACTTTAAGAATTTAAAGCTGGTTGTCTCGAGGGTTAGTCTTTGTAAGAAGATAGATTAAACCTGGACCATTAAATCGAATGGATTAACGCTAAAAGACATATAGAAATATGTCACGATTACAATTATCAAGTTTAATTGGGGCGGAGTTAGCGAAACAAGTAAAAAAACATGAAGATTTACGGCAGGGTCAAAGATGCAGAATCGTTCTCACAACAGCAGCTTAGGTTGTTTTAGTAATAGCGATTATGCTTCGCCATTAATCATCAGATCAAAAACCACTTTTGTCTGAATATCATACATAACATTAAAGAAATAAGCTCCACCATCATGTATCACCAGATAGTTTTTTATCCAGTTATCACGCATCTGATCATCTAATAAAGTTAGGAAATTACAGTAGAGCACCTTTCTCCCGTCAATAATCTTCCCCATATATTGCCGTTTGTAATTTGGGAGGTTAGCAAGCACAAATTGAAGTTTCTCGGCATCACGTTCACTCGTCTGACTATGTCCGGCATTGTTTATTTGAGCTAAAAATTGGACCAACCCCTCCTCAAATTCTGCAACTAATGCTTCCGATGGTATCCAGTCACATACACGCGGGTCGGTCAAAATCACTCCTTCATATTGCAAAGTGGTTATAACTTCATTTGTGTTATTCATCCGTTTATCATCCTCAATTAAATTATTTTGATTAGCAGCAGCAACAATCAAATTAACTACTATAAAAATTCCCAGAACCAAATTAATGATCAGAATCTTTTTCAAATCCCAAATATTTTTCTGCATTATTATAATCTCCATAATCGAAATAAACCTGAACAACGATAAGTCCCAAATAAACTCGATGTTTGTTATTATCATATATTCAATTAATTCTTGTCGAGCAAAACAAATAAGAACACTATTAAAGCGATGTTTTCCATCTCAATAATTCATGATTAAAACTTCGGCAACCTTGCCTCTACCGTCCGCTTTGGAATTAATCGCCCGATTGGCGGTGACGGTCACAATCTTATAGTTCCGGTATAATTCATAGATAAATTCCGTTGCCGAATTACTCAACAATACGAAACAACCCTTTTGATCTAAAGTCTTAAAATGATCCCGCAACCGTACCTGCTCTTCTCTGCCGAAACCACTTAAATTGTAACCAGTAAACGAAGCCGTATTCGAAACCGGGTCATACGGCGGATCAAAATAAATAAAGTCCCCTGCTTGCGCTTCCCCCGTCGCTTCCGCAAAATCAGTATTCAAAATCTTTATATCATTCTGATTGAGATAACTACTTATTGACCTAAGCAAACCTTCATCAACTATTCTCGGGTTTTTATATCTTCCAAAAGGCACATTATATTGCCCCTCACTATTGACCCGGAACAATCCATTATAGCAGGTTTTATTTAAATAAATAATCCGTGAAGCACGCTCAACTGCCGACATCCCGTTGAATTGAGGTTGCCGGTCCAAGTCACGAATTTGATAATAATAATCAACATCATTACAGTGTTTCGCCAAATCAATCAACAATTCATCGAGATTTTCCTTGATAATTCGATAACAATTGATCAATTCCGAATTAAGATCATTAATAACCGCCTTTTCAGGACGGATATCAAACAACAATGCACCTGCACCGACAAATGGTTCATAATAAGTTGCAAACTGTTTCGGAAGATATGCTCTAATGCTTGACAGGAGTTGCCGTTTACCTCCGGCCCATTTTAAAAATGGTTGCAAGCGCAATTCTTGCTCCATTAACTCACCTCAAATTACCTACTACAATTGTCTTCATTTTATCATCATCATTTTCTAGTGTCTATACTACAACTAAGGTTAATAAAAATGTTTTGCTTTGTCCTGTCAATCAAGCATGCTATAATTAATCCACTGACCATTCCAGTCTGAAAAGGAATTTAAAGACCATGATCAATAATAAAAACATTTTAAAAACCTATTTAATCAAACTTCAACTGCGAGAAGATCTAATCGAACAACTTTTAAACTATTTAAAACAAAGTCTTACCACCGAAAAACATTTTTTGCCCATGCCGGAGAAACATGTGACAAAATTGGGTTTATTATTGAAGGTTTATTTTATATGTATCTCTATAAAGATGATGGTACAATTTTTACTAAGGACTTTATTCAACCAAATAACTTTTTACTTGCAACATTCGATCCCAAACTAGAAAGTGCTATAAACCTCCAAGCAATTACCGACAGTATTGTCGCGGAAGCAAAATACTCCGATATCCAACAACTCTGTCTCGAAAACCCGGATTTTGAATTATCGTGCAGAAAAGGCATTGAAAACAGAGTAAATGAAATCCATCAACGAATTGAATCATTCGCAACAACCGATTCCAAAGAACGCTACCTCCAATTTAAAAAAGAGTACGGCAAGGTTGAAGCTTTAATTCCCCAACATCTAATAGCTTCCTATTTAGGAATAACTCCCACGCAATTAAGCCGAATTCGTAAATCTATCAACATATGTAAATGAACAATTATTCCTTCTCAAGTAAAATAGATCTTAATTGAATAATTTGGGGAGGAATTAGATGATGAATCAAACCAATAACACGCCAGAATCACTTATCCAACGAATTACTTGGCTAAACCGATATCACACTCAAGATAAAGTGGACCTCTTTAATGCTTTTAGAGAATCTTTTGGTCCGAAGGTGGCCGAGGTTTTTGAACAGGTTGAAGCAGAAAAAGCACACCGGGAGTGGAGTAATATCGCTATTCAAACTGGCAAAAATTCAATTGAAGATCTAATCAGTTTATTATGGGAACCGTTGCGGGCTAAAGGTTTTGAATTCACTTATGAAATAAAGCCAGATGGAGTACAATTTAAGTGTACCAAGTGTCCGATCTATGATTTGGCAATCGAAATAAACGCTACAGAATGGTTATATCACCACACATGTTGTTCTGACCCACACATTGTCGAAGGTTTTAATCCAAAAATCGGATTGCGACGCACCAAAACCTTAATGCAAGGTGCCGACTGTTGCGATCATTTCTATTTTATTAAAGAATAAGTATAACAAAGTATGAAAATAAAACCGTTGTTTAAACTTCAACGGTTTTATCTCCTAACTAATATTTTTATCGCGCTTCAGAAAAGGTTAAATTCAACCCCACTTTACGATTGTTACGAACTACAACCACTTTTACCTTATCACCGGCTTTATAGCGCATTTTAACAGCATTCAACTGCCTCATCGTCATGATTCGTTGTCCCGCCATACTGATTAAAATATCATTTTTCTTGATACCTGCTTTGGCAGCCCCAGTATTCGGTGTAACATCGGCAATATAGATCCCTTCCGGCAAATTATAACGCCTAGCGATCTCCTTGGGAATCTCCTGACCACTAACGCCAATATAAGGTCTCCCCCTGACATAACCATGTTTCATCAACTCCTCAACAATTGGCCTTGCGTTGTTGATTGGAATCGCAAATCCTAATCCTTCTACTCCAGAGACGGAGATCTTAATTGTATTTACCCCAACTACCTTACCGTTTTCATCAACCAAAGCACCGCCACTGTTACCCGGATTAATCGCAGCATCGGTCTGAATCAGTTCCAACTCCCGATCCTGTAGCATTATCGTCCGGTTAAGCGCGCTAATCACTCCACTGGTAACCGAACCGGCAAACTCCAATCCCAAAGGATTCCCTATCGCCACCGCCAAAGCACCGACTTTAAGCTGATCTGAATCACCTAATTCGGCTACCGGCAGATTACGGAGGTTGACTTTGATAACTGCCAGATCATTTAAAGAATCTCCTCCGACAAATGTAGCTGTTGCTTTACGTTTGTCTGGCAAAAATACTTCCAATAACACCTTCCCTTTGGGATTATTCCGCGGATCGGCCGCCTGAACAACATGGTAATTGGTCATAATATAGCCTTGTTCTGTTATAATAATTCCCGAACCCTCAGCACGATTTTTCCCTCCACCCCCAAATAATTGATCAACCGGAGCCTGTACCGTTGTCCGGATGCCAACAATTGACGGCCCTACTTTCTCGGCAATTTGGACCACTGACAATTTATCACCGGCCTGAGCCGCATTTAAAAGGCGATCATTTTTAAGGGGATTGAGCCGTTGCTCATCAGGTGTAACCTCTTGTTTTAATTTACTGATATAGTTGCCGGATAATATTCCACCGACAGTAAGCCCGGTTATTACCACTGTTAATATCATCAAAAACAAGACTTTTCTGGTTCCATATCTCTTCTTCCAGAACTTCTTCCAGGCTAATCTCCGATTATCTGTCTCCATATGAATGTTCCTTTCGAAAACTCTTTTAGTCTAACGCATTTAGATTTCCCAATTGAACATTCATTTATAAACTAATTTTATTTTGCAGTGACTTTTGTTGCTTTCAGAATACTTTTACAGAATTAATTTGAAAACAATAAAAAATTCCGACAACATCTTATCGGAAATAGTTTTCGACAGGTTAACAGTTATCATCAGCCCTAATGAAATTCTAAAACCTCCGGAAGATTATAACTTTTCAGCCTTCTGATAAACCCTGGCTTGCTCCGCTTCAGGGACCAGCTTACAGATCAACCACGCAATTATAATGATCCCAGGAATATCTACTACTAGCCTGGTTAGAGCAAAACGCCCACCTAAGGATGTCCATTCAAAGAGAAACATCGGGATCTTCGTTGTTGACCAAGCCCCCAGAAAGATCAAAATATTGGAGAGACTGACTCCCTTCTTTAAAAACACTCCGGCAACCGGGAAGGCGCCATATAGCGGACCGGCCGCAGCCGAACCAAGCAAAACAGCCAGGACAACTCCTTTCAATCCTGAACCTTCACCCATATGCCTGACCATCGTCTCTTTGGGCACCCAGACATCTAACAATCCCAACAAAATAAATACCGGTGGAATCACCAGCAACATCTCCTTCAAACTTGAAGCCATAATTCCGAGTGCTTTAATTTCCTTAGGATGATCAACCAACATAACACCAATTAAAATCATGAGCATCACCAGGAAGAAACGAAACCGCTTCAGAAGATCTTTCATCGCACCACCATCCCAATCACCCAAGCAACCACAAATGAGAAGACAAAAGCGGTTAAATTACGATAAACCGCGACCTTCTTGCCAAAATACTTAATCTCTACAGGCATCGTCGCTACGCCAACCATCATTAGGGTGGAGATGAAAGCGGCGATTTGCGTTAATCCCGCTCCATTCTTTAACAGCATTGCTGCAGTAGGAAAAGCTACAAATCCGGGGATTAAAGTGACTGAACCTACCACAGCTGCCACTAGCACTCCCCACCAGCCTGAATCTTTTCCTAAAATCCGGCCAATCGTTGGTGCATCTAGATAGGCAAGCAATACCCCGATCAATACCAATACTCCCAATAACTGTGGTAAAATAGTATCAAATGCTTTCCAGGCCTTGATTAAGGCGGCAACGGTTTTCTGGCGATCATTTGCCCACGAACCAATCAACGCAATCACAGCCAGCAAATATAGGATTAACGCAAACAAGACAACACCTCTTCTTACATTAAAACCCCGCTCAAATCTTATCTTGAGAACTAGTGAATAACTTAGTTCGCTCTTTTTCGCAACCATCCTGCTAACAAGTTAAAATCAGAGAAGATTGCTTTCCTAGACAAAACCTCCGTAAATTCCCCACTGTTCTTAATACTGCTTAATGAATCAAGCATCGCTTGGATCGAAGCCATAATCAAGTATGACGGTAAACTCACCCGGGCGATTCCAAGGTCCCGGCATTGATTGATACTAATCTGATCAATATTGTAAGACATTCCCAAAGTAATACTTAGCGGTCCGTTGATCTCTTTGGCTAATAGTTTAGCCTCCTCATAAGTCACTACATTAGTAACAAAAACCAGGTCCGCCCCAAGCTCCAGATACCGGTTTGCTCTGGAGATCGCCGCTTTTAAACCCTCACTGCGATCATCAAAGGCTTTCAAAGCATCAGTCCGCGCATTAATTATTAAGTCAGGTAAATTCAGTTCTAGTTTAATCCTGATTGCATCAGCGAGTTTTTCGACCATTACCGCTTCGTCAACGATCACCTGGCCCGAAGCTTTATCCCACAGGTTTTGGTCTTCCAGATTGATTCCTGCAATCCCAGTTTGCAGAAACCGCTTAAAGTTATTACAAAATTCTTCCCCATCACCATAGCCATCTTCACCATCAGCCATAACCGGTAAAGTAACCGCGTCAACAATACTTTTAGTAAAATTAAGATTTTCATTTAAGCTGACATCCAGCTCATTCGGATAACCCCGGGAGATCGAATAGCTATACCCGGAACATTGCACTGCTTGAAATCCGGCTGCTTCGATGATTTTAGCAGAGATTGGATCGTAGGCATCGGGAACGACCAATGTCTCGGGAGCGAGGATCAATTCTTTTAATATCTCACTCTTAGTCAATAAAATCAGCCCCTTAAAAAATTTCACTTAACACCGGAGGCAACAAAAATACTGATTGCTGCTTCCTCACCATTATTTGCCGATTTGGTACAACAATTTTGTCCTAAACAATCAACCCGGACATCCTTTAAGCCACTTGCCGTAAACCATTTGACAATCTCGGCCCGTTTAAATCCTAACCACCGGTCATGATGTTCTTCCCTAAGAAATGAATAAGGATGTTCGTCCAAATCCGTCAGTACCAGTTTACCACCGGGTTTGATGATCCGCACCATTTCGGCGATGGCTTTTCCGGGTGATTCTACATGATGCAGATACATGTTCGCAAACGCATAATCCACTGTCGCATCAGCAATCGGCAATTGTTGCGATTCACCCTGGTAACAATGGATATCCTTACCTAAAAACTTCGAGCGCAAGACCTCCAGCATCGCCTCTGATTCATCAACTGCGATCACCGTAAGACCATTAAGCAATAACCCTTCAGTGATAAAGCCGGTTCCGGCGCCAATATCCGCTGCCAGATCACCGCTTTTAATTCCCGCAACCCGGAAGGCTGCTTCGCGGACCGCCGTCGTGAAAAAATTCTGCCGCATACTATCCCATTGTTCCGCTACATTATCAAAATATTCCTTGCTACTCATCTTTCCATCACTCCTTGCGGTTTAATAAACTGCTCCCAACCGAAAACGCTTTTCCGATATTCTCACCCAGACTCCAGTATTCACGTACAGTTGCATAATAGGCCATTGGATCAAAGACAACACTCAACTTTACCTATTGCTGTTAATAACAGGTTCAGGCCATTTAATACCTCTTCCCTTGCTCCTTCCGGAATCTCTTTGAGTACCTTTTGATAATAAAGATCCATACTGCTTTCAATCCCTGCAAAGATCTTTTGTCCCGCTTCGGTGAGGCGGATGGTAACATAACGGCGATCCTCAGGATGAACTTCCCGAATAACCAGACCATCATTCACCAGGTTATTAACCGTACGGCTCATTGTACTATTATCCAGTCCTAAGAGTTCAGCCAGTTCATTCAAGGTTATTTGCTTTGCTCTTCCGATCTCAACCAACGCATGACATTGCGCCATCGTCACTCCACAGCAGGTAACCTGGTTCTTATCAACCAACCCAATCTTCCGTTCCAGCCCTCGGATCAATTCACGCAGTTCTTTGGCTTTCTTAACATCTGTCATAATATCCCTCCTGAAATAATTGTATAACGAAACTGTTGTATTTTGCAACTATTATTTTGTAAATTAAAACCAAAAAAAAGGCGTTGCTTTTTAGTTTTGCAACAGCCCCCTTTAAAACGATTACTATCAAACACAATAAAGTTCAAACTATAACTACTCCACAATCTCCTTAACAACCGCTACTTCATCACAGTTCGGAAACTTCGGACAGTTAATACACTCTTTCCAAATCTTATGTGGCATTGCTTCTTTGGATACTTCATTAAAACCACATTTTTTAAAGAACTCGACCTGATAAGTCAAGGCAAAAACTTTATTAATCCCCAGCTCCTGCGCTTCTTGAATCAAGAGCCGAATCAACTCCTTGCCCAAACCCTTTCCCTGATGTTCGCTTCTGATTGCCAAAGCGCGGATCTCGGCCAGATCTTCCCAACTAATATGTAATGCGCCTGCCCCAACAACCGTCCCATCAACTTCAATCAGGGTAAACTCACGCAATGATTCGTACAGACTACTACGCGAGCGTGGCAGCATCAATCCTTTCTCGGCAAATTCATTTATGATACTATGTAAGGCTTCAACATCCTGCATCTTTGCTTTTCGATAGATAACCAATCTTCCCGCCCGCTTTCTTATATTAATAATTATTAAATCGTATATTTATACATTAATTCGGTACTTAACCAAACTTTCCTGCTTCAAACAGATTTAACATTCAGTAACCAGGATCTGATTGATTTCAATCGGATAGTTATTTTCAATATAAGTGACGATTGATTGCTCAATCTGCTCCAACTGCCGCATATTAGCAGCTAAAAAAGCAAGCCCCAGCTCGGCGTGGCTCCACTGGTTTTGAAAATCCGACTCAATCACCGACACATTAAACTTTTGGCGGACTTTACTTAATAAACTTTGCATCACTTGCCGCTTATCTTTAAGCGAAAGGGCTCCGGGGATATTAAGTTGAATCTGAATCACTCTCGCAACCATAGTTCAATTATAACATATGAACTACTGCATTTTGCATCGATATTTTATCATAGGTCATTTGCAACAATCATATCGCTCAGAACAATAGTATTTCAAATGGAATAACAATTCATTATTTAGCCACAATTCAAAAGCTCTTTAAGTTAAATATAATATAACATCAAGGTTTACATTCTCGACCCACAAAATAAATCTCCTTGGATAAACGCCTGCTTTATTAATATTAAAGCAGGTTTTTATTATTTGTAAACTTATTTCAAATATCAAGTTGACAATCTATTAAAATTACTATAGAATTCTAAATAAACTGATTTAGAATTTATTAAAGGAGCATCATTACATGGCAACAACCAACACTTCAAACTTGAGAATGCTGGTCTTTTCGACTATTTTTACCGCGTTAATCATCATCGGTGGTTATTTAACAATCCCTTTAGCCCAAGTACCAATCGTTTTAGCTGATTTCTTTGTCTTGCTGGCCGGTTTGGTCTTGGGAATGCTCTGGGGGCCAATCAGCGTTGCTTTTTACTTATTTCTGGGCATCATCGGATTACCGGTATTTGCCAAGGGTCTTTCCGGTTACAAAATAATCCTGGGACCAACCGGAGGCTATTTAATCGGCTACCTGGCAGCCGCTTTCATCATCGGACTGATTGCCAAGAAAGGCAAACCGTCGACTTTAAAAGATCTGATCGCCTTAATCATTGGTAATATTGTATTATTTGCAATCGGACTATTCTGGTTAAAGACCAAATTTGTCGGTACCTGGGAAAAAGCATTAATCGCCGGTCTCTACCCGTTTATTATTGGAAATATCATTAAAATAGCTGCTGCCGCTGGCTTAATACGGATGATACGTCCAATAATTACGGAATTGCTCCCCAATAATTCCAAAAAGGCAGAACAATAATGGCGCTCTTAGAAACTATTAACCTTACTCATACTTTTACCAATGGCTTTACCGCTATCAAAGATATCAACCTTTCCATTCAGAAGGGTGATTTTATCATTATTGCCGGCGCTAATGGCAGTGGCAAGACAGTCTTAATACGACATTTCAACGGACTACTTGCGCCAACCAAGGGCGAAGTATTGATTGAAGGTACCAACATCAACCATGATTTATTAAACGCCAGAAAGACAGTTGGTCTTATCTTTCAAGACTCAAACAATCAAATTGTCGGGCAAACTGTTGCCGAAGATGTCGCTTTCGGCCCTGAAAACCTTGGTTTGCCTCAATCCGAAATCACCGATCGAGTGACTACAGCGCTGATTGCTGTTCAATTGCTCGAATTATCGGACCAAAGGCCTCATACGCTTTCAGGCGGTCAAAAGCGCAAGCTCGCCATTGCCGGTGTTTTAGCAATGCTGCCCAAACTGTTAGTCTTTGATGAACCGTTCACCGGGCTTGATTATCCGGGAGTCGTCCAAGTTTTAGAACAAATTATTTCCCTTCATCAAAACGGTCATACAATTGTAGTGGTAACACACGAATTAGAGAAAATTCTTGCTCATGCAAACCGGTTAATAATCATGCAACACGGTCAAATCATTCATGATGATCACCCTGCAAAATTGATTAATCTGGTTGAATCTTTTGGAATTAAACGTCCCTATGGCGAAAACCGGGGAGTTGAATCAATGACATGGCTGAGTTGAATATTTTTCATTACCATCCGGCAAATTCAGTAATCCACCGAATGGATGCCCGTTTCAAACTAATATGGATGCTGGTCTTCAACATTATTTGCACGTTTGCTTCCAGTCCGGTCCAGTTAGCGCTATTAACCATTATTACACTGACAGCACTAAGTTTGTCCCAATTACAGTTATCATCCTTATTAAAAGAAATTAAATCATTCCTGGTATTTATGGTGTTTATCATTTTATTCCAAACCTTAAGCACACCAGGTAAGCCAATTTTAGACATCACTATCTGGTCATTTACACCAACCTATGAAGGATTTTTATCCAGTTTAACCTTAGGATGGCGTCTTTTGCTGATCATTCTGGTTTGTAATATTTTTATCAGTTCAACCAGTCTGTCGACGATTCGAAACGCTATCCAATCTTTACTTCAACCGCTTCCTTTTATCAACGAAGCTAAAGTGGCAACAATGTTTAGTCTCCTTTTTGTTGTAATTCCCGTTATTCTCGATCAAGCCCTTGAAATATCCGACGCGCAGCAGTCACGCTGTATTGCTTTGAGAAAAAACTACATCCAAAAATTAATTCTGTTTTGTTACCCTCTGCTGCTCAACACTTTCCTCAAAGCCGATCAGATCGTTACAGCAATGGAAGCACGGTGTTATTCCGAGTTTCGGACCAGACCAACTTTTAATCCTACATTGTCCGATTGGTATTTATTTTTAAGCTTTACCGGAACTTGTTTGATCATCTTATTCTTTTAACGCTACAATTATTATTGGTAAAAACGCTCTCCCCGATTGAATTTTTAGTCTATAACCTTTATAATATTAAGTCTATAGACGATCAATTTTTGATTATTATCACTTCGAATATCGAGGAGAAGTCATGAAAAAATACCATATTACCTTACCAATAATTTTATTATTATTATTTGCAATTAGTTATCTTCCGCTTAAATTTCGCGCCAATGCAGTTGATTTCACACCTGAAATTATTGAAGCCAAAAATCTTTACTATAAAGACTCTGCAAAAAGCCTTGAAAAATTTCAGGAAATCCTACGCCAATGCCCTGATAATGTCGGAGTAAGATTGGACGTCATCCGTCTGTTAAGAGAGTTCGGAAATTATCAGGAAGCAATGCAACACTTGAATATTTTACTTGAAACCGATCCTGAAAACTCCGAATACCGTCTCAACATGATCCAAACTGCTTTCTTAGCTGGAAAACCGCAGTTAGTTATTGAATTGACTCAAAACCGGGAAAATCTAAGCGCGGCTGAATATTTTTGGCAAGGCGCTGCTTTGATTGATTTAGGAAAAGAAACCGCAGCGATTGAGTCTCTGGTTAATTCATTAAATCTGGAACCATTCAATCCTCAAGCCAATCTTATCTTAGGCGATATTTATTACAAATTTAAACAGTATCGTTCAGCTGAACAATATTATCGGAAAGCACTCTCCCAAGATCATAACCTTACCAGTGCTTATTTCCCGTTAGCTAAGTCTTACATCGCCTTAGAAAATTATCCGGCTGCTTATCGCTATTTGTCAAATGCCAAGCGGTTAGCTCCCTGGAATAAAGAGATTGAACAATCGTTACAAAATTTAGTTGCTAACCACTCAAACCGGCTTAATCCGCCAGCAGTACCAACACCTACACCATCAGTATCGCCGATACCTGAAATTGTTCCGATTATGGTTGATCGGGATAAAATACCCATTGTCCGAATTGGTCTGGCTGAAAATATTACAACATTACGGTTAAAACCCAACAATCGTTTTAAAATTGAAGTATTAGGCAAATCGATATCTAAAACGGGAGAAGCCCAAAATCTTGTGGTAAAATACTCCGGTAAAAAAATTCATTTCTATAATTCTAAAGGTCAATTACTGCTGTCTTCAGCGGCAACCGTACGGTTGTCTTTTGATAATCCGGCAACAACGACTCTCATCTATAACATGGCTTATGGCAAAGGTACTTTTTGGGCCGGTCAGCAAGATCGAAGATACCGGGGAAATTTTGATTTCATCATCAAACCGTCCGGTTTTACCGTAGTTAATCGGTTAAACATTGAAGAATACCTCTATGGTGTTGTTCCGGCTGAAATTCCATCCCACTGGCCAAAAGCAGCACTTGAATCACAAGCAGTTGCTGCCCGGACATATACTCTGGCTAATATGGGTTCTTTCGCTTCACGCGGCTTTGATCTGCTTCCGACAGTGTCTTCACAAGTATATACCGGAGTAATTGCCGAGCGTGCTACCACTAATGCAGCTGTTAATGGGACACGGGGAATAATTTTAACTTATAATGATAAACCAATTAATGCTTTTTATACAGGTAATAACGGTGGGTACTCCGCCAGTAGTTATGACCTCTGGAAGATGAACCGGCCTTATCTTAAAGGAGTTCCCGATAAATTGGTTACCTCGCCAACCGAGCCATGGGGGCCCGAGGAGTTGGCAACCTGGTTGACCACCCGTCCCGAAACCTACAGTTCACAACCACAATATTCATCTCGCAGTGCATTTCGTTGGGTCCTGTGGGTCCCTCGCGAAGAAATTGAATTTCGGTTAAAGCAGGGTAATAAACTGGGAAAAATCAAAAGCATTACCATTACAAAACGAAGTCCGGGCGGAATTATCAGCGAAGTACTGATTCATGGAACTGCCGGAAAATATGTTGTCAGTGGGGATTCAATCCGTTACCGTCTCGGCGGTCTCCGCAATAATATGTTCATGGTTGAACCAAAATACGCTCCCAACGGCGAACTCGAAGCCTTCATCTTTTACGGAGGCGGCTGGGGGCACGGTGTAGGAATGTGTCAAAGCGGAGCAGCCGGTATGGCCGCTGCCGGTTATACCTATAAGGATATTTTAAATCATTACTATCCTGGAGCAATGCTGACTAAAAGATATTAATCAATTTTTACTATTGAATTTTTATCTATATGTAATACAAAAAACAATTGACATACAATTAAAGATAATGTATATTTATATATAATCAAATATTTTGAACCCATAAAAAGACTTTGAAGGGAATAAGACGTAAGGCGACGGTATTAGAGAGTCGGTGGTTGGTGCAAACCGATACCAAACCTTTCGTGAATAGCTCATCCCTGAGTCGCCCGTTCGAAGGCAATAGTAGAGCGGGACGTTTTGACAGCGTTACTTGTCAACGCCTTGATGGAGGCTGTGAGGATTGCCGGTTCGGCAATCGAATTAGGGTGGTACCGCGAGATCAGTTCCTCGCCCCTTTGTATTGGGGCGAGGATTTTTGTTTTAATAACCACAAAAGAAGGAGCGTATGACAATGAAAAAATCTTATTCAAAATATATCCCCTTTCCAGGGGTACCGATTAAAGATCGTGAATGGCCTTCGAAAGTGATCACCAAAGCTCCGATCTGGTGCAGTGTTGATCTGCGCGACGGCAATCAAGCCTTGATCGAGCCCATGAATTTGGAAGAGAAACTATTAATGTTTCAAACTTTAGTGAAGATCGGATTCAAAGAGATCGAGGTCGGATTTCCTTCTGCTTCTGAAACCGAATATGAGATTATTCGCACTCTGATCGAAGGAAACCACATTCCTGATGATGTAACGGTCCAGGTCTTAGTTCAGGCACGGGAGCACCTGATCGAAAAGACCTTTGAAGCAATTAAAGGTGCCAAAAATGTGATTATTCATCTTTACAATTCAACATCGACTCTTCAACGAAAAGTCGTTTTTAAAAAAGAGATGGATGGCATTATTGATATTGCCGTTGCCGGAGCCAAACTAATCAAAGAACTGTCAAAAAAGGTCGACCCGTCAACCAACCTAAGGTACGAATATTCGCCTGAAAGCTTCTCCGGCACCGAGATGGATAACGCAATCGCAATCTGCGCTAAAGTCATGGAAGTATTTGAAGCAACTCCTGAAAATAAAATTATTCTCAATCTACCGGCAACCGTTGAGTGTAGCACACCCAATGGCTATGCGGATCAGATCGAGTATTTTTGTAAAAATTTACCGAACCGCGAGTCAGCGATCATCAGTATTCACCCCCATAATGACCGTGGAACCGGTGTTGCCGCAGCCGAACTCGGTCTTTTAGCAGGAGCCGAAAGAGTGGAGGGCTCCCTCTTCGGCAACGGCGAGCGGACGGGGAATGTGGACATCGTTACCTTAGCATTAAATATGCATACGCAGGCAATCGATCCTCAACTCGATTTTAGCAATATTCCGGCCATCCGCGAAGTATATGAAAATACAACCAAAATGAAAGTTCACGAACGTCATCCTTACGCCGGTGATCTGGTATTTACTGCTTTCTCCGGTTCACATCAGGATGCTATTAATAAAGGCATGGAATACATGCGAACCTCCGGTACCCAATACTGGGAAGTTCCTTATCTGCCGATCGACCCGGCTGATATTGGCCGTGATTATGAACCAATTATCAGAATCAACAGCCAATCCGGAAAAGGCGGTGCTGCCTATATCATGCATTCTGTTTTTGGCTACAATCTGCCCAAAGCAATGCATCCGGAGTTTGGTGCTATTGTTAAAAATGCTTGTGACAAAGCGGGCACTGAACTGTCCAGCAATGATATTTATCAGTTATTTGAGAATGAATATTTAAAGAACGAATATCCGTACCGCTTAAAAGCTTATCATTTTTCCCATGAATCCGGCAACGGCCATCCTGCTGACGTGTTTTTCAAAGGGACCATTCAATTCAAAGATCAAGACTATGTAATCAGCGCTCATGGTAATGGTCCAATCGACGCCTTCTTCAAAGCGTTTCGAGATGTTAGCAACGAATACGAGCTTACTTCTTACGATGAACAGGCGATCTCAACCGGTTCCGACTCGAAAGCGTTGGCCTATATTCAAATCAAAAACAGCAATGGAAAAACAACCTTCGGCGCCGGAGTTGATGACGACATCAGCGTTGCTTCCATCAGAGCTATCATTTCAGCAATCAATCGCTTGTGTAGAGAATAAACAATTTAAAAACAGGCCTGGCTTTATTCAAAGCCAGACCTGTTTTTATTTCCCAATCTTAATCTCCCTTAATTGATACCCAAAAATATCCGACGGGTTTTTCCCAAAAGTCTTCTCAAAACTATAGACTCCTTTACCCTTAACAAATTTTCGATATTCTTCATATACTCCGTTGGGCATTCCTGCCATCGGCACCCGGTAACGGACGGTGAGCACGTTTTGCTTCACTAAATTATCCCATCCAACTTTGATTATCTCCGCATTCAAAGTCGATCGTTTCCCGTCTTTAACAATTATTTGCTGCCACTTATTGCCCTTCTTTAACGGAAGCTTTAGTAATACCAGGTTTTTGATTGTATGCGGAAATGGAGTATCAGCTGCGATAATTTGTTCAGAGACGGTATTTCCGGTAAACAAATACCTGACTTTAAATTTGAAATTTCGCGGTGACTCTCCTCCCGACAGATCAGCAACTTCACCGTCAATATGGTGGATAATCCGGTTTGGTATTCTACTGATCCGGACCAACTTCATCCGGTGCCCATATTCGGCAAAACCTTCGTAAATCCATTCCGTATTACGTCGTTGCGGAAATAGCTCTAGCAGCGTCCGCGATACCCTGCTCTTGCTATTAAGATCATTGAGTGGTGGTTTGGTTTTAAACTGTCCGCATCCAACCAAAATTATTACCAGTAATGATACCAAACCTAATTTCACGTATTTATGCATCTCTTGTTGTCCCTCCTCTTTTTAGACTGGTAATAATATTCCCCATGATCTTGCCCAATATGTTTATTTATCAGCTCAGAACCAATATAATTATTACCTTAATTTCCAAAAAAATAAGCATCCGCCACATTTTATAGGATACCCTATTACACGAGAAAGCGATGCTTAAATCAACCAGAAAGAATAAAGATTATATGGGATATTTGAGAAGTTTACTCATTTTTTGTTGAATTTGTTTCATAAGGCCAATCGTTAATCCCACCAAGATCATAAACGTTAATATAGCCTAATTTACGCATTATTTGCGTTGCAATTGAGCTACGACGCCCACTCCGGCAATAAATAAAGATTTTTTGTTCTTTATTAACAATCTTATTCGTTACCTCTTTCTCCAATACATCTACAGGTATCAGCATACTCCGTGGAATATGTTTCGCTTGGTGCTCTTCAATAGTTCTAACATCAAGTAAAATAATATCCGGTTCATTACTCATTCTTACTTTAGCCTCTGCCGGAGAAATCCGGTAAGATTTAACTGTTGATTCAGTACCACTTTTCTTTAATCCAAAATAGATCCCTAAGCAAATTATTAAAGTCAGAATAACAATCCAGTATCTCATTTTTGTCCCTCCTGGTCATAAAAACAAAAAACCAGCATTTACGCTGGTATTAATCATAACTGGTAGTCCCAAGGGGATTCGAACCCCTGTCACCGCCGTGAAAGGGCGGTGTCCTAGGCCTCTAGACGATGGGACCATTTTATTAGTTTTTTTGGTCTTCTCGTGTCGAACAGTTCATATTATATACTGTCCTAAACTCGATGTCAACTATCTTTTTTATAGATGGTGGGCCATCCGCGACTCGAACGCGGGACACCCTGATTAAAAGTCAGGTGCTCTGCCTACTGAGCTAATGGCCCTTATTAAATTAAATGGCTGGGGTGGCAGGATTCGAACCTACGCATGACGGAGTCAAAGTCCGTTGCCTTACCGCTTGGCTACACCCCAACGGTAAAGAGTATACTAGGCTAGCTCTTAGCCTGTCAAGTAAATTGATTGGGGTGGATGGTGGGATTCGAACCCACGACCCCCAGAGCCACAATCTGGTACTCTAACCAACTGAGCTACACCCACCACATGATTCGATCCGCGACATCCCAGCAACTGATGGCTCCAAGTCTGGAGTGAATCCAAACCTTACGGGACAATATCTTAGCATGAAAGATGTCAAAAGTAAAGATTTCGCCTGATTTTACTTATAAATGAAATAAACCGCATCCTGCAGCGGTTTAAGAAGTGGCGTCCCCGGAGGGATTCGAACCCC
>JAKPCT010000064.1 GCA_029553165.1 Bacillota bacterium | reverse complement strand
TACAGTTTTTTCTTGTTCAATCACTCTGCGTACTGCTTCAATTTTGAAGCTTTTACTAAATCTTTTGTTTGACATTTCGACACCTCTCTGATTTATTATATCAGCCATTCTTGGTGTCTAGCAAATTGGAGTAAGGTCATTCTGAATTTTAAAATGCCAGTTATCTTTAAGATAATCGTCATTATTTAGATATCCTTTTATTTCCACATCTTTACTCTTCCATCCAAACAAATTTCTTGTTTGTTCGCTTTTAACTGTCACTAAACCATATTTTGTGAAACATATTTTAAATGAGGTTCTTTGTTTTGAGTCACCATCCTTATACTCAAAACTAGTCATTGCTTTTAAATTACCATCCTTATCAAATTCCAATACGTATAGTTCTTTTCCATCAGAATCAATAACTTTCGTTTCCTTTATTCCCTTACCATCCCACCATGAGTATCTTGCACCTATTGTTACTTGAGTTGAACCAGAACTGGAACTACTTGAACCAGAACCACTATTTTCTCTTCTCGAAACAATGTCCCGTAATCTACTAATTGTTTCAGAACTATTTTCAGGAGTTGACCAATCAGCCTCCCCTGCATAATATCCTGTTGGATCAATTTTATTAACAGGATTATTACTACAATAGGTGTATAGATTAGGATTATTTGGATCCATCATTGGATCCTCACTTATAAACCTTCCCAACTCTGCATCATACCATCGGGCATTGTAATAGTAGAGTCCGGTATCTTCATCAAACTCTTTACCATTAAAGCCGTGGGTTTCGTCAAACTCACCGTCTTTGGCAAATTGGGTACCAAAAGCATGGTAGTCGGATTGGTAGACTACTTTACCGGCTTCGTCGGATACGGCTTTAATACTGCCCAAATGGTCAGTATGGTAGTAGTAGACTTTAGCATTGGGATCGCCAATGTTGCCATCGACTCTGGCTAAGTGCTTGCCAAAGGCATAGACGTAGGACTTTATCCGACCGTCTGATAAACGTTTCTCATAGATCGGTTCTGTCCCTTCGAATACATAGTGAGTGGTTACTCCCTTGGCTTTCTTGACTACCCTTAGTCCGGTCGGATCATAACCATACTCTGCTACAATCGTACCATTCTTGGTTACCCAGATCAATCTATTTAAGAGGTCATAATCGTAAGTCCAGTATTCAACCCCTTCACCGCTGGTGGTAAAGGTTACGGTTTCACCGTCGATGGTGAACCTGTTTCCTTTTTGAATCAGGTTACCGGCATTATCATAGACATAAGCGTATTTACCGTCGGTTTTAAGTCGATCGCTGTTTTGATAGTATTTTAAATCATACTGTTGGGTCTGGACCAAGGTAATCTTCTGCAAATCACGGTTACCGGCAGCATCATAACCAAACTCTTCGATCTGGACTGATGCCTCTTGATAGACCCGTAACATTTTGGCCAGATTATTTAAAAACTGCGCTTTATTAACCGGACGGAACTTGGCATCACGGTCGTCAAATTTGACATGGATCTTTAAGTACCGGGTTGCCACTGTCTCTTTGAGAGTGATCGTGATCACTCCGGCAGTATCTTTAGTATGTTCCCACTTACTGCGAGGAATTACGCTAAAGGTTTGATTGTCTTTGGAAGTAAAGAGCTCCAAGGCACGATCAGTTACCCGGTGCGACTGATGATCTTTGTTAGGAACGATCTGGATCACTTTGATCGCTGGTGCTACTTTTCCAAAGTCAATCCCAATACTGGTTGAGTTATAGTCGATTCCAACAATCCCCTGCTCTACCGGGGTAAAGTTTAATGAATCCGTTCCCAGCAGATCACCGGCCTTTATCCCAATATCACCGGCGGTAACAGTGTTCTCCAGGAACTTACCCGGAGTGGTTGCTTTAACAAGCTGATTGTTCTTGTCATATTCGTAGATCCTTGTGTTTTTCCCGTCAAACAGCTGAGTGATGTTGCCATTGGCATCATAGGTATAGTCATGTATCAGGATCTGCTTGCCACCAATAGTAACACTAAAGTCATCCAACCGGTTATTGAGATCATAGTTGTATGAAACAACAGCACCATTTTTGTAAGTTACCTTCTCCAGAGCGCCATCAATCCGGTAATTGATCCCTTCCGGTTTGGTAAAGCCAATCACTTCGGAAAGTTGATTTAAGTCATTGTAACGATACTCGAGGAATGATAATGCTCCCGAGTATTTGATCCCAGTCAACTGTCCGGCAGGGCTGTATTGGTACGAAGTCCGATAGCTAGCACCGTCAAAATTACGTTCGATATTGTTGATCCGGTTCAGTGGATCTGCTTGATAAACACCGTTTTCATGGTTGTATTTGATAATGTTACCGGAGTCAGTTACTGTGGTACGATTACCCGCAGCATCATACTGATACTCAACCCAGTACTTACTGCCATCAGTACCCACCAAGTCAAGCCTTCTTAATAAATTATTATCATAATATTGGTAAGTCCAGACAGTACCACGGCGGTCGATCACCTGGTCACGGTTACCCAAACGGTTATAGCTATAAGTAGTTAGATTACCTGACGGATCCTGCTGTACTGTTAATCGGTTTAGTTCGTCATATTGATTGACGGTTAACAGTTTATTAGGCGCCTCAATTTCAACCACATTGCCATTAGGATCATACCGATACTGAGTAATATTGTGTAACGGATCCCGGACCATCGTTAACCAACCAAGATCGTTATAGCTATAGAAAGTGGTATTACCACGGCCGTCTTTGACTTCGGTGCGGTTGCCCAATGGATCGTAGGTATAGTTAACTTCGGTTTGTGGATCAATTACCCGGCGGACGCGACCAAGACTGTCATACTTGGTTTCCCTAATTTTACCTAAAGCATCTTTAACTCCAATTGGATTACCTTTTTTATCGTAACGGTACTCTTTTTGGAGGCGTCCCCGATGGTCAAATACCTGATAGAGCCAGTTACGCACTGTATAAGTATAAGTTACGGTGACACCGTCCGCATCACGTTCCTTAATTTTGTTTCCGATGAGATCATACTCCACTTCCAGATAAGGATTGTCATAGTTCGGTACTGTGGCATAAGGATCAGCCGGTGGTGTTTGATCCTTCAAATTTAAGCAAGGATTACTTTGGTTTAGAAATAGGCGCTAAATTGGTTTATGATTACACAGAATATTATGTGAATGAAGAGCCAGAATCTTCGTATTATGTCCAAACAGTAGTTTCAACCTTACCAGAAAATCCGAACGTGTTTAATGTTCAAAGCAATCATCCTGAATTCCCTGAAAAAGGCTCGTCTGGTTGGTACTACCTTAAAGAAGCTGACAACTATTATTATTACGGTTTCTAGAGAGATAGATCAAGTGAGAAAGATGATGTTAAATTTGATAACCCCTACACTCGTTTATACATGATCAATCCCATTTACGAAGGCTTTAACCATTATTCATGGGGAATCGCCAAACGAAAAGAAAAGATTAACGTTCCTGCAGGTACATTTGAAGCCTGGTATTTTGAATATCATGAAGTTAATGAACATAACCACACCTGGTTCGTTCCTTATTTAGGAGTTGTCAAAAGTGAAATTTATGTGATTCGTGACGGTAAAGAAACTCCTGATTATGCTAAAGTACTAAAAGCCTACTCTTTCCCCAACTAACCTCATCAAAAAAGACGGTCTCACGACCGTCTTTAACTCACTTAAATATTCAAAATATTTTTCAGATACTCATTCCGGATATTCCGATAAATATAGAAGTCAGAATCAATCGAAATTATCTCTTTAATGTTTTCAGTTTCGGAAATAATGATCAAACTGGCATCAGCAAAGTTCATCGGTACATCTGAGTATTTTTCAGAGAGTTCAATTATTCGTGGAATATCATCCTTAGATAATGATTTAATAGTTACTCCACCCCGCTCGAGCCAACGGAGAAAATCAAGTTGGGTACAAACATTAAAATCTAACATATGCAAAACTTCGGTAACAACCGGCCAAGAGGAATAGAGTCGCCCCTCATAGCCTTTAAGAAACTGTTTGATCGTGGAATGATAACGATCATCTTTATCAAACAATGCAATTAAAGGTCCGGCATCAATGAGCGATCTTTGCATCGATCTTGTCTTTCACTCTCTTTTTATAGGTTGTAGATAAATCACCTTTTCCACTGCCACACTTACCAAATAATTCTTCCCCTAATTTATAAGGATTTAAATTATTTTCATAGTCAGTAATATATTTTTCTAATGCCTCTTTAATAAAATCCGACTTGGTGATCTTTTCCTGTTTAGCGATCGCTTCTATTTTGGCTTCCAACTCTTTGGAAATTCTTAGACTGATCAATTCAATCACCTCTTTGTAATACATATTGTATTACATCATCAACTCATCTGTCAATAACTTCAATTTTAGTATTCCTAAAGCTACAATAATTAATCAATACAATATTCAAGCGGTGCAGACCAACTGCACCGCTTGAGTATCTTTGATAATTTCAGACAACAATAAGGCAATTGCCAATCAGAACTCCGGTTCGATCAGACCAAAGTGTCCGTCCTTACGGCGGTAAACAACATTGACTTCCTCAGTTTCACTGTTTAAGAAGACAAAAAAGTCGTGTCCCAAGAGGTCCATCTGCATTACTGCTTCCTCAACTGCCATCGGCTTAACGGCAAAACGTTTGGTCCGTTTGATCTGAGGTTCAGTAACAACATCAGTTTCACCCTGGATTGGAGATGCTTCCAAAACAACTTTATTCTCCTCGCGTAGTTTACGATTGATTTTGGTTTTAAACTTATGTACCTGCCGTTCAATCTTATCGATGGCTCCGTCGATCGAAGCATACATATCGTTAGATTTCTCTTCTCCTCTTAAAAACAGTCCATCAACTTGTACTGTAATATCAACTATATGCTTACCCCGTTCGGTGCTCATTGTTACTTGTGCACTTATCGGGCTCTTCTCAAAAAACTTAACAATCTTTGCAACTTTCTTCTCGGCATAATCCCGTAACGCCTCGGTTACCTCTATGTTCTTTCCTTTTACTGTTACTTTCATGTAACCATCTCCCTTCAAGATTTCTATAATTGTATCGGCATTTACATGAAACACTGTAGTCTAAAAAGTATTATTACATTATCAGAAACTGGTGACTTGTCCTGCTTAATATATAAAATATTCTTTCCCAAGAAGTAAATCCCTTCAAAAAAAGATAAATTGTATAAAAAATGACTTGCATTGCTTTGATAAACTAATGCAAGCCATCTTTTCTTTTTTTACAAAATGGTTTAAGCTTTCTTCGGCGCAAAAGTTTCACAACAAGTTTGCATTGATGTGCTCGCTTCGATCCCGCCTTCCAGATCGCCGAACTCCATATCATCTGCTACTTCCACGTTGTTTCGCACTTTGATCTCATCTGCATTACATACCTGTCCGTTATCATTGTACTTACATGATTCAACACTACATTTAATACGGTTCACCTTATAACCACCTCCGTTGTTATTATCAACTGAGATGATTATTCCCATATAAAGGTTATTTTATCCCAATTTTTTTAATTTTCTGACTCTTAACTCCAAGTCAGGATGAGACAGGAATTTAACAAAGATTCGATTAAATTTTGAGGGAGATTGATTATAACCAAAGACCCGCACTAAGGCATCAGCCATCTTCTCCCCGCCACCTAACGCTTTCGCTGCCAAACAGTCCGCTTGAATCTCTTGGAAACGGGCAATAGCCTTAAACAATAAGAACGCTCCTAAAACATAGATTGCCAGATAAATCCAGTATAAATCCGGAAAGTACTCGATGAGGGTTGTACCTAGATATAACAGGCTACCAATAATCACGACCCTGCTTTCTAAGTGGCGCAGTTTAAAATGAGCGCATTCGTGCCCGATAATCATCTCCAAATCCTGAGTACTGCAACTGTTGATTAAAGATTCGGTCAGAAAAATACTTCGCCGGAAGAAACCGGTTGCAAAGGCATTACCGATCATCTCCAGCCGCCAGATCCTAACCCGTCTGATTTTAACTCCCAACTTCCGGGCCACTTCATTAACCAGTTCCACGACCGCCGCAGGCGCCGGAACCATTCGCAACCCACGGATTAATAGAGCTATTGACTGTAACCCAATAAAAACAATTACCAAACCAAATTCCCTGACTGTCTCCGAAAACGGATAAATTGCTACAATCAGCGGCATATAGAAGTAATCTAGCCGCAAATAAACAATTGTGTTTACTAAAACAATCCACAAAAAACCATGCTGAATCAGGTACGAACCGTAGGAACTGCGAATCTTATAAACGTACTTGGTGATCTGGTATGACTGGTATAATGAAACCAACAGATACCCAAGCAAACCGGCGACATTTATCAGGTCTTCAAGTAACAGCCTGCTGATTGTCTTACCACTGAACCAACCACTAAGTGGTGTTTTCAGGACAACAATCAGATAACCAATCAGGAGTACAAAGATTAACCACCGTAAACCAAGCGACCACTGAAAACGCCTCTCGGGATCGGTTAGTTTTGCGGATTTAAATAAGTAAACCCGCAAAGTATATATTGTTACACAACTAAAGAGCAGATAAACCGCTCTAATGAAGATCAAAATCCCTATTTGATTCAACAGACTGGCACCGCCATTTTTCAATTCTCAGCACTGATCACGGTATTTTCCATCAATTTCGCAATCGTCATTGGCCCAACTCCGCCAGGAACCGGAGTAATCCAGCCGGCTACCTGATATACCTGATCAAAATCAACATCTCCAACTAACTTGCCATCCGGCGTCCGGTTAACACCAACATCAATCACTACCGCCCCGGGCTTTACCATCTCGGCAGTTATCAAACCTGCTTTTCCAACCGCCGCCACTAAAATATCAGCGCGCCGGCAGACACTCGCCAAATCCGGAGTACGCGAATGGCAGATCGTAACCGTGCCATGTTCGCGTAACAGTAGAATCGCTTGCGGCTTTCCGACAATATTGCTCCTCCCAACCACTACGCATTCCTTACCTGCAATACTGATTCCTGATTCCCGGATCAAGTCCATGACTCCTGCTGGGGTACAAGGAAGAAACCCAGGAATACCGGTCATCAATTTGCCGACATTCACTGGGTGAAACCCATCAACATCTTTTAACGGAGAGATCGCTTCCAGCATCTTATTTTCATCCAGATGTCCCGGCAGTGGCAGTTGTAACAGGATCCCGTGGATATTCGGATTATTATTTAAGTCGTTAATCAACTTTAATAATTCGGTTTCAGTTGTATTCTCAGCTAACGCATACTCTTCAGAATAAATCCCCAAAGCAGCGCAGGCTTTCTTCTTCATATTCACATAGACCCGGGAAGCCGGATCACTTCCCACCAAAATCACTGCTAAACCTGGAGTTTTACCGCTTTGCTGTAGTTTTTCGACCCGCACTTTTAATCCTGCTTTAATTCTTTCAGCTACTGCTTTCCCATCAATCATTATTGCAGACATCAATTATCTTCCTCCAGTAATAGTATTTAATCAAATACCGAAATAGACCCGTACACACCATCGTAACCCGGTTGAATCGTGACATTTCCATTACGTAACCGCTTAATCGCTGTGCTGATCCGTATACCGGCTTTCTCCTCCAAATCATTAACAGCTACATCGCGCAAAATCGAGATTTCCGGTCCAAACTCCGCTAGTAATTGATAATAGATCTGTTTTACCCGCTGTGAATTTTCACCCATCCCCAAACCGGTAGCAATAATCTGCCGGAGCGGGATCAGTCTTTGAAATTCTTTAGCCCCTTCCGGCCGATACCCATAAGGACGGTCGGCCAACTCATTTAAGCGATTGAGAACACCTATAGTGACCGGTTTACCACACTTCGGACAGATCCCGCCGGCTGCTCTTGTTTGACTGGGTTCCCAACAAAGATCACAGTTACGATGGCCATCATAATGGTACTTACCTTCTTCGGGGAAGAATTCAATCGTTCCCAGAAAATGATCCTCCCCCTTACCCTGCAACGCATTGGCTAATCCCCGGTATGAGAACTCCGCAGCGAACAGATTCGCCTCACGTGCCAGGTTTTGAGGGTTATGTGCATCCGAATTGGATACTAACTGAAACCGATCTAACGCCGACCACTGCCAGTTCATCGCCGGATCCGAAGAAAGGCCGGTCTCCAGTGCAAAAATACAGGTTGTCAAATCCTCATAGCATTCAGTGAGATCATCAAAACCCGACTTCGAACCGAATACCGAAAAATGGGGTGTCCAAATATGAGCGGGAATAAAAATAACTTCTGGACAAAGATTCAAAATCAGGTCAAGTAAGTAATAACTATCAAACCCCAGGATTGGACGGCCGTCAGACCGAAGATTAAACCCGCGCTCCTCAAGTTTATTCGCAATTGATTCTGCTGCTTCTAGCGAAGGCAGTACCACCAGATGATGTACTTTTCTGGTCTTTCCCTTTTTCTTATAAACCGTACTGATCTCACCGCTGATCACAAACCGGACATCAGGCTGATTGGGAATCTCCGGTTTCGGGGAATCAACTAATCGATAAAAACCAGATTCGGCAGCTACCAATTGCTTTTTTAACTCCTGACGCCATCCCGGATGAGTAAAATCACCGGTACCTACCAGTGAAACCCCCTTCAGGCCTGCCCAACGATACAATTGTTGCAGATTGCAGTCTTTACTGGTGGCAATCGAGTTATGGGAATGAATGTGCAGATCGGCAATCCAGCTCATTCAACGAACCTCAAGCTGCAACTTAAATCAAGCCCCGTTTTTTGAGTCCTTGAGTCAGTTCAGCAATTGTTTTTGGTTCCCGGGCGACACCGGTCTCCATTGCAGCCTGCGCTACTGCCAGCGCAACTGCCGGAACCACTCGGCGGTCAAATGGTTTGGGAATCACGTATTCCGGACTGAGTTCCGCGTCGGTTATTAGATTGGCAATTGCTTGGGCTGCCGCCACTTTCATCCGTTCGTTGATCTCACTCGCACGGACATCGAGCGCACCCCGGAAGATACCCGGGAAACCCAGGACGTTATTTACCTGATTGGGGAAGTCGGAACGGCCGGTCCCCACCACTGCGGCACCTGCAGCCAAAGCATCTTCGGGCATAATCTCCGGGACCGGATTGGCCAAGGCAAAGACGATTGCATTCGGCGCCATTGAAGCAACCATCTCTTTGGTAACAACATTGGCGACTGAAACTCCGATAAAGATATCTGCCCCTATCATTACATCCTTGAGGGTCCCTTTTTCTCCTTCGGGGTTGGTTAACAGCGCAATTTCTTCTTTATATTTATTCTTGGGATCGATTCCCGGATACAGTACACCCTTGCTATCACAGATTCGGATATTTCGAAAGTTAACTCCGGCTGCCTCTAATAACTTAGCAATCGAAATTCCCGCAGCCCCGGCACCATTGATAACCACCTTGACTTGGGTAATATCCTTTTTAATCAGTTTTAAAGCATTGATAACCCCTGCAAAGGTTACCACCGCTGTCCCGTGCTGATCATCATGGAAAACCGGTATCTTCAGACTGTTCTTTAATTGTTCTTCAATCTCAAAACAACGCGGACCGGAGATGTCTTCCAAATTAACCCCGCCAAAGGTTGGTTCCAGCCATTTAACTGCTTGGACAACTTCTGAAACTTCTTTAGTATTTAAACAGATCGGAAACGCATCAACATCAGCAAAACTTTTGAATAAGATTGCCTTGCCTTCCATAACAGGTAATGCAGCTTCGGCGCCAATATCACCCAAGCCTAAAACCGCAGTCCCATCGGATACAACTGCAACCATATTCCCACGATTCGTATATACATAGCTAAGGTTAGGATCTTTCTCAATCTCCTTACATGGTTCGGCGACTCCAGGTGAATAAGCCAAACTCAAGTCATTTTGATTCTCAACCTTAACCTTACTCAATACAGCTACTTTGCCCCGGTTTTTAAGATGTAATTCTAAAGCTTCCTCTCGTAAAGCCATTTTAATTCCCCCTAAAATATAATCCAAATACCCGTTCCAATTAAAACCACTGCAACTATTCTAACTTAAACCATCTGGCAGAGCAAGTTAATTTGCGACTATTTAAAGAATAATTTAATAATGCTTTTCAATTACTGAAATTCTGTTTCAAAATTTGATTGTAAGCTAATCAAAGATCAAAGCCAACGCAATTGTGTTGCCAAGATTTTCTTGCCACGTTCCTCTTCCTGGATCCTCCCTTTGACAATCACGACTCGCTCCAGCGAATAACCAGCGCCAACCTTCTCATATAACCTGGGAAAGACAACCACCTCTATCATTCCTGTCAAATCTTCAAGGACAAATGTCGCCATCGGTTCACCATTCTTAGTGATCAGACTCCGCCAGCCAATTACCAGACCACCAACCAAAATCTCCTTACCATCAGCTTCCTCATCAAGTTCAGCAAGTGGTTTAATCCCATTTTCATTAAATTTTTGAACCCATTCATCAAGCGGATGGCCTGACAAATAGACCCCCAAATACTCCCGTTCCTGCTCGAGGATCTCCCGTGCGGTAAACTCGGGTAAACTGGCATCCGGAACATCGGGCTCATCTGCCTCAACAAACAAATCCAGCAGATTTAATTGGTTCCGATTTGCCGGACTGCGATGAAACTCTTCCAGGACCGAATCCAACTTTGTCAACAAATTACAGCGTCCCACTCCCAAAGAGTCAAACGCACCGGCACGAATCAAACTCTCGATCACCCGTTTATTGATTAATTGCTGGTTATTCCTGCTGCAAAAGTCCCTTAAAGAATGGTATTCCCCGTTTTGCTCCCGTTCGCTGATGATCTTCTCAATCGCTCCAATCCCTAAATTCTTGATTCCCATCAAGCCAAACCGGATATTATCACCTTCAGGGACAAACGATGCCTGGCTACGGTTAATATCAGGATGGAGAATCTTAATATTGAGACGACGGCACTCCTCAACGTACAAACCAATCTTATCGGGATTACCCATCATACTGGTTAATAATGCTGCCAAATACTCTTGCGGATAGTTACTCTTTAAGTAAGCAGTCTGATAAACAACAACCGCATAAGCAGCAGAATGCGACTTATTAAAACCATACCCCGAAAAATATTCCATCAGTTCAAAGATCTCAACCGCTTTGGCTTCGGGAATGCCTCGCGCTTTTGATCCGTTAATAAATTTCTCACGGAGTGCTGCCAAAGTCTCCGGTTTCTTCTTGGCCATCGCTCTCCGGACCAAATCCGCTTCTCCTAATGTAAATCCACCCAGGTCACTGGCGATCCGCATCACTTGTTCCTGATACAAAATTACACCATAGGTTTCAGCCAAGATCGGTTCCAATGAGGGATGCAAATAGGTAATCTGTTTTAATCCATGGCGCCCCATGATAAAGTCATCAACCATCCCACTCCCTAACGGCCCGGGACGATATAACGCCATCAATGCAATTAAATCAGCTATATTCTCTGGTTTCAAACGGACCAATAAATTACGAATTCCACGACTCTCAAGTTGAAAAACCCCAAGGGTATGTCCTTTTTGAAGCATCGCAAAAGTCAACTGGTCATTGGTGGGGATCTTGGTTAGATCCACTGTTTCACCACGGTTGGCTTCAATCAATCTGATTGTGTCGCGAATCACCGTTAACGTCCGTAGCCCCAAAAAATCCATCTTCAGCAGTCCTAGTGCTTCAATATCTTCCATCGGATACTGCGTAATTATTTCAGCTTCGTTCGATAACGCTAGTGGCAGATAATTGATCAATTCCTCTTTCGCAATCACCACACCCGCGGCATGAGTTGAAGCGTGGCGCGGAAATCCTTCAACTTTGGAAGCAAGATTCAGAAGATTTTCAATTTGACGATTACCACTCGCTAACTGGCGTAAATCAGGTGACTGGTCTAAAGCCTCTCGAATCGAGATTCCCAACTCCCCGGGGATCAATTTGGCAACCCGATCAACTTCGCCGTAAGACATTCCTAATGCCCTGCCGACATCACGAATTGCTGCTTTGGCAGCCATGGTCCCAAAGGTGATTATCTGCGCCACCTGCTTGGAACCAAAGCGCTTGCGGACATAGTTAATTACTTCATTCCGTCTTTCATAACAAAAATCAATATCAATATCCGGCATCGAAACCCGCTCCGGATTTAAAAACCGTTCAAATAATAAACCATACTCCAACGGATCGAGATCGGTGATTCCCAGCAGATATGCAACCAAACTCCCTGCCGCCGACCCTCGGCCCGGCCCGACCATGATCCGGTTTTGCTTTGCAAATGATACAAAGTCATTGACTACCAAGAAATAACCCGAAAAACCCATCTCCTTGATTGTCTTCAGTTCATAAACCAGTCGCGCCTCATAGGAAGAATCCCATTTGATATCCCGTCTGGTAATCCCTTCGCGACACAATCTTTCTAAGTATTCATTAGAAGTCATTGCCGGTGGCGTTTCAAAACTTGGCATTATAATTTTATTTAATTCGAGGGAAACATCACACCGTTCACTAATGGCGATCGTATTTTGCAACGCTTCCGGACAATCAAAGAAGAGCTCTTCCATCTCCGCAGCTGTTTTAAGGTAAAACTCTGCAGTCGGAAACTTCAAACGATCAGGTTCATCAATCGTCTTACCGGTCTGAATACATAAAAGGACATCATGGACCAGGGCATCTTCTTTATTAATATAATGAACATCATTCGTAGCAACCACTGGAACATGGTACTGGCGGGACAGACGGAGCAATTCCCGGTTAACATTACGCTGTTGGGCAAGTTGTTGGTATTGCAGCTCCAAAAAAAAGTTATTGGGCCCGAAAATATCTTGATAAATTGATAATTTCTGAGTGGCTAATTCTAACTGATTATTCAAAATCAAACTGGGAATCTCCCCATGTAGACACGCTGACAATCCGATGAGCCCACGCGAGTATTGCCGCAGTACATCGAGATCAATCCGCGGCTTGTAATAAAAACCTTCTAAATGAGCAATTGAAACCAGTCTAAGCAGATTCTGATAGCCCTGATTATTCTCGGCCAATAACACCAAATGATAGTAATTATCATCAACTTTAGGGGTTTTATCAGTTAATTTACGGGGAGCAAGATAAACTTCACAACCAATAATTGGTTTAATATTATATTTCTTGGCCAACTGATAAAACTTCAGGCAGCCATACATCACACCATGATCAGTAATCCCCAGCGCCGGCATCCGGTATTCGGAAGCCTTCTTCATTAAACTCTCAAGCTCAGCGGCTCCGTCAAGCAATGAATATTGAGTATGGACATGTAAGTGAACAAAATTCGACATAACTACTCCAGTTGTTTTTTATAAAATTCTTCAATAAAAAATTTAAAAACCCTGCCAAATAGCAGGGTCGAATTAACTATCAATAATTATATTTAATTATTATTCCAATCGTGCTTACCGTTTTGCTTGAAAACAGTCACGGCAATAAACCGGTTTTCCGCTGGTTGGTTGGAATGGAACTTGGGTTTCTACGCCACATTCCGAACATACGGTAGTATACATCTGACGTGGACGGCGATCACCAAATCCTCTTTGTTGCTTTCTGGCTGCTCGGCATTCCGGACAACGTCCAGGTTCATTCTCGAATCCTTTTGAAGCATAGAATTCTTGTTCACTGGCGCTAAACACAAATTCTTGTCCGCAATCTTTACAGGTTAAGGTCTTGTCTTGAAACATAAAAATCCTCCTAAATTCAGCCCGCAGGGCATTGAGATAAAGGCCTTTCCCTTCGGACTAATATGGAGGCAAACATTTACTGATAAGTTCTGCAACCAAACAATCCCAAGATTTAAGGCTCTACTAATAGCTTAACACAGGATCTGGCAAGATGGCAATAGTTCTATTTAACTAAAAATAGATAATTTTTCTTTAGTAAGCGACTTAACAGACCGATATTTAAAGTAAATAGTCAGTTTTCGAAAATATTCGATGGGGTTAGAACATGCAAACGGATTCTTTGGTTAATAAATTTTTTAAAGTTGGCAATACTGTTCGAATCGAGTACAACGATGAAACGGGAAAAGTGACGACTTTTCAAGGAGTAATCAAACTGTTTAAAGATGATGAACTGCGACTGGGTTTGTTAACCGAAATATCATCCGATAAGATTCCAAAAAACAGTAAACTGTTCCTGGTCTTCAACAACAATGGTACTGATTATTATTTCACAGCTACTGTTTATGAGATCGTCAACAACAAACAGACGATTTTAACAACAAATCAGCCAAAACCAGCCGACATCTCTTCGTTACGCCGTTTCTTCCGTTGTGATGTCCATTTGGAGTTGATCTATTCATTTCGGGGCAAAGAGGTCCAAGGATGGATCAAAAACTTATCAGCATGTGGACTGTTAGCAATCTGCAGGACCAATCCCGAATTAAAAGTAGGATTTATTATGGAATGTCAGTTTCAAATCCCGACGCTGCAAGAGGTTATTCATGTCAAAGGGCAACTGGTCAGAGTGGAACCGGCCCTCGACGCCAAACAACTGATTGCCGTTAACTTTTTCGATATTTCGGAACGGCATCAAAGTGCGGTGATCAAATACCTCTTCCAACGGCAACGGGAGATCGCCCAGAAAGTTAAGTAAAAAAAAATAATGGGTATCACCCATTATACTTTTTTCTAAATGGTCGGGGCGACAGGATTCGAACCTACGACCCCCTGCTCCCAAGGCAGGTGCGCTACCAAACTGCGCTACGCCCCGAACGAATTATTTAACGCATGAATAAGTTTACCTCAGAAAAGATCTCAAGTCAATAGTAAAATTATAAGTCATCACAAATATTATCTGGATTATTTTCCCTGCTCTTAGATTCGCCCGTGCACCAAATGAATCCCTTGTTCATCAGTCTCAATGATCCCGTAAGAGGGTCCCAAGTACGAACGTTCCCGATAGAGCGTTCCCGGATTAAACAATCTGATGCCATTCCATTCATCAATCAACGGAAGATGAGTGTGACCAAAGACAACCAGATTAACTCCCTTTTCTTGTGCCAACAAACTGATTCTGGTCAACCCCGATTTAACTCCAAACAGATGTCCGTGGGTTAATAAGACTTTGTATTGATCCAAGTAAAAAATCTCAACTTCGGAAAAGCCAACGGCAAAATCACAGTTCCCTTTCACTCCCCGGACCACTATCCCGGTTTCTTCTTTCAAACGTTCAATATCCCGAATCCCATCACCGGTAAACAGAAGGTGATCAACCTTTCCCATTTGGGCCAACGCCTTTTTTAATTCATTATAACTCCCGTGTATATCTCCAACCACACCGACCCGCATCAGTCACCTCAAACCTTAGCAAGTTTTGGTTTTAAATTGGCAATTGCCCGGCTACGATGGCTAATCCGGTTTTTTTCTTCTTCCGAAAGCTCAGCCATCGTCTTCCCTAATTCTGGTATGTAAAATACCGGATCATATCCAAAACCATGATTGCCACGCGGCTCGACAATCTCACCCTCAACTGCGCCTTCGGCAATCTCCACTTGTTTGCTCTGAGGTTCGTATAAGGCCATCACACAACGAAACCGGGCCGTCTTTCTGGTATCTTTATAGTCCGCTAACTTTTTCAGCAAGTATTGATAGCGTTCCCGGTCATTCCATTCCGGATTTCCATAGCGGGCAGAATAGACACCGGGCTCACCGTTTAACAGATCGACCTCCAATCCCGAATCATCCGCTAAACTCAACTCACCGGTATATTCGGCTACCGCTTTTGCTTTGATGATGGCATTATCAACAAATGTCCCGCCGTCTTCAATTATTTCCGGGAGATCAGAATAATAGCTTAGATCAACAATCTCAAACGCCAGATCAGCCAATAACTCTTTTAGTTCAGTAACTTTCCCCTTATTCCGGGTTGCCAGGACGAGTCTTCGCAACAGTTATACCTCCGATTCGCTCACAGATTGGTCCCAGAAGCTCTTTTTGGATCACAATTAACTCCGCAATTCCTTTTTGGGCCAACTTCATCATTCCCTGCATTTGCTCCCAGTTAAACGGTTCCCCTTCTGCTGTTCCTTGAACCTCAACAATGTTACCGTTTCCAGTCATAACCAGATTCATATCCACCGATACCGTAGAGTCTTCAGCATAACAAAGATCCAATAATTGTTGGTTATCTTTGATTCCAACGCTGGTCGCCGCTAAGTAATCATACAAAGGAAGTTTTCCGGTTGGAATGGCTTTATGCAAGGCATCTGCTAAAGCAATAAAACTTCCGGTTATTGCAGCCGTTCGCGTCCCTCCGTCAGCTTGGATTACATCACAATCAACCCAGATTGTTTTTTCACCCAGCGCCGTCAGATCAACCACTGCTCGCAAAGCCCTGCCAATCAGTCGTTGAATCTCCTGGGTCCGACCGCTAATTTTACCCCGTGATGACTCCCGAACATTTCGTTGGGCGGTTGCTCTGGGAAGCATTGCATATTCGGCGCTGATCCAGCCCATACCTTGCCCACGTAACCATCCCGGAACCTTGTCTTCGATCGTTACCGTACAAACTACTTTCGTATTACCAACCTCAATTAAAACCGATCCTTCGGCATGTATTATATAATCCCTCTGGATTTTCACTTCCCGCAGTTGATCATATTGACGTCCATCAATTCGTTCCATTTAAGTCCTCCAAAATTATAGTAATTATATAATCATTAATTCTTACACCCGGGAATATTGGTTTCTTCCAATCTGATATAAATCGTTACCAAAAGCATCAATGGTCACAATTACAGGCAGATCTTCCACAACTAAACGATGGATTGCTTCTGGTCCCAGTTCCGGATAAGCAATAACTTTGGCTTCTTTGATCGAACGCGCAATCAGAACTCCCGCGCCTCCAAGAGCAGTAAAATAAACCGCTTGATGCTTCACCATTGCTTCAATAACCGCTGCGTTACGTTGTCCTTTACCAATCATTCCTTTAACACCAATATTTAGCATCTTCGGAGTATATGAATCCATCCTTCCACTGGTGGTTGGACCGGCAGAGCCAATAACCTTTCCGGGTGGCGTTGGGCACGGACCCATATAGTAAACGGTCTCTCCAGCTAAATTAATTGGTAAAGGCTCACCGGCATCCAGTGCTTGAATAATCTTTTTATGAGCTGCGTCACGGAAACTAAGCAATGATCCACTGAGCAATACTGCTTCTCCTGCTTTTAAAGTAGGTATATTTTCTTCTAAAAGAGGTAATTCAATTCGTCTTCGGGTCATTCGAGCCACTCTTTCTTTAGAAATTCTAAATTAATTCCCCGCAAATAATTGTTGTTTTATGTCTGGTTACATGACAATTAATATTAACTGCCACTGGCAAACCGGCAATATGAGTCGGATAAGTATTGATGTGTACAGCCAAAGCAGTACAACGGCCTCCCAATCCCATTGGACCAATCCCTAAATTATTGATCTTCTCCAACAATTCCGACTCCAGTTTGGCTAAGAACGCATCCGGATTGGTGGTATTCAGATCGCGCAACAATGCTTCTTTAGCCATCAGTGTCGCTTTCTCCATCGTTCCGCCGATCCCTACTCCAACTACAATCGGAGGACAGGGATTTGCTCCTGCCAGACCAACGGTTTCTATAACAAAATCAGTGATCCCGGTCAAGCCCTCTGCCGGGGTTAACATCTTTAACCGGCTCATATTCTCGCTTCCAAATCCTTTAGGGGCGACTGTTATTTTCAGCTGATCACCTGGTACAATCCGGGTATGAATCACTGCCGGGGTATTGTCGCCTGTATTGATCCGGTTTAACGGATCGCCAACCACTGACTTCCGTAAATACCCTGTCTGGTAACCTTGGGCAACCCCTTCATTGATTGCCGCATTAAAGTCACCACCTACAACAACAACCTCTTGTCCATATTCAACGAAAATAACGGCCATACCGGTATCCTGGCAAACCGGCATCTTCTCAGTTGTTGCCAGCCCGGCATTCTCAATCAATCCTGCCAGACACTCTTTACCTACCATTGATTCTTCTTTACTTAGAGCCTCTTCCAGCGCTCCAACGACATCATCACCCAAAAAAACATTGGCCGAGCGGCATAACTCGGCAACAGCCACAACAATCTGTTGGTAAGCTACCTTTCGCATTTCTTAATTCACCTAGCTTTATTTTAATTCACTCCGGCTATTACTTGGCATTCTTCCTTAAACATCC
>JAKPCT010000063.1 GCA_029553165.1 Bacillota bacterium | reverse complement strand
GGCGTAGCATCCTCAATCCAGGCGATACCTGCGGCGTACATTGTCTCATCCCACCAGCAATAGGGCTGATGAACAATAAACCGGTCATAATTTTTCCCGTCGCCGGAAAGCAAAGTAATACACCGCCTGGGTATTGGTATGCCCATGGTAAGTTGGGCTAAATCCCGGACTGATTTTCCTGCGGGAATACCTGGAATTATGATTTCCTGGAAATTGCTGGCCGATTCGATTTTAACGCTGAATGGAATATGATCGATTGACCTTGATCCGACTTCTACCCATTTTGTAGCTCCCTGAATTATTTCCAATCCGTAAAATGCGGTAGCCGAACGCACCAATGCTCCTATCTTCAGCCAATCGCTGCAGGATTCAATATCCGGAAGCCCGATACCGGCATCCACCATGAATGGAGTGGCCCATAACACCTTCCCGGCAACCATCCTCTGCGAATAAATATCCCCATGTTTTCCTTTCGGCCCGCCAACCATATCCGCCGGCCCCCACACGCCGATATCTTCTTTGAACGGAATATACAGGAATTCATCTATATAGGGATGCCACCATGCGGAATCTTCTGAATTTTCCGCCGGTTCAGCTATATTTAAAAAAAACAGGAGGACCAGGGGAGGCAGCCCTGCCCTCCAAGGCAAGGATGGAAAGGTGTGGGATAGTCTGGTTTTCATGACAGGTAAAATTAAATCGTAATTCAATTACCTGTCAATGTTATTTTAAGATTCTTAATAAGCCTGCTGTTCAGCCATCCAGGCCTGAATCATACGGGTGTCTATTCTATGCCCTTGGGAATATTTCTTCAAGTCTTCTATGGATTCTTTTTCATAAATCCTCCATAGTCCGATCCGTATTCCCGGCAATATGCCCATTGTATCCCATTTCACCATCGTCTTCGGATTCACCCCTAAAATCCGGGACGCTTCTCCGATTCCGATCAACCGTTCTGCGATATACCGCAATCCTATCTCTGTGCCGCAATGAGAACACTGCATCTCTTTCACCTTCCTTTCTTATTATATTTTGCAAAATATGCCCTCACTTTTTCCATATCAACATCAATACCTTCCTTCTCTATCTTTTCCCTCTTGAATCTCCACACCCTCCCAAATTGTTTTGCGCATTCCGGATTGACAGCACCCGCTATACACCACCGGCGCAATGAACCTTCACTCACATTGCACACTTCCGCCGCTTCACGCATTGTCAACCATGTCTTGTCCATCATTGAATCTCCTTTTTTTTGGCATTTATTTATTAATTTGTCCCCATGTATGTGCTTGATCATAATTGGATAAAACCGGATATATCCGCGGTCCTTTTTCCATTCGTGCTAATTGCAGAATCAGAACAATGATACATAGCGAAGCCGCCGTAAACGGCGTTACCGGCATGATTGCTAAAAAGCCGGTTGCAATCCAAGCTAATGGATAGCCAATACCAATCAAATAAGCAAACGCCAGCATCCCAAGAACAAATTCCCTCCGCACAGCCGGCACACGGATGCAGATCAACCGCACCAAAGATAAATGAACGAATAATACGAAACAACTCATTCCGCGGACCGGCGATAATAACCAGACTTCCGGCAAGGGGAATTTTTGATAAATCCATGTTTGATATACCCATCCGCCGCAAAATACGGCCAGGCTTGTCCATAACACTAATTCCCCTGTACGCCTGAATTGAGCGGGATTATATTTATTTAAAATTGCAAATAATGGAAAAACCAACATAAACGCCAGCAACCGCCGCCATTCTATCAGCGGAATATGCGATTCTGAACCATCCCGCTGAATAATTTCCGCAATGGATACGGATTCCAAACCGGAATATTGTATGGCTCCCCATATTCCAGGAATCAATACAGCCGGCCAAGAACTCATGGAATTCAGCAGAATACCGCCTGCCAATATTGGATACAATACGAAAATTCCCCGGGGATTAAATGCGCACGCCGCCGTAAATACCACAGCCGCCCAATAATATCTTTGCCTTAAAATCAGCAAAATAACCAAAAATGATAATGCATGCGCCACCGCAGCCGGTGTGCCTGCCAAGCCCATGACCGGACCCGCATAAGTACACGGCAATATACGGTTATCCGCAAAAGCAATCACGGCAATGCTCAATATAATCAGTGCAGGATCATATATCCCTAAATCCCAACGCAAAATAAATACAACACAAGCCAATGCCAACAAAGATAAAACTATATGAAACGCTAATCCAACTTCGTATATTCTTATATCTAAATGTAAAATCTTTAATAAAGTAAAATACACTGTATGCCGCCCCAAAAATGAATCCCGCAAAATTGAATCCGTATTCTCTGAACGGAAAACTTCCCCAACCAATTGAGCATACGCCTCATGCGGCAACCCATGGTATTTAACCAACATGGTTAATACCAAAAATGTAAAACCAAGAATATAAACTATTATACTCTTCATTTTATATCCCTGCTTTGTGATCTCACTAAATCGTAACATGGGTATATGCCTCTGTCAATACCCGTATACCCGAAATATACCCGTATGCCGTGACGCCCCTATATACTACCAAATATTATATATACTATACTATATATACTATACTAAGATATTAATATATAGAATTGAAAATAAAAAAAAATTTGAGAAGGCCATTGTTGGTTGAAAATTGAATGGCAATTTTTGAACCCCGGGGGGGTGTTTAAAAAAATAATTACTCTAACTATTTATAAAAATCTTGCATACTAGGATACTGCCATCCATGCAAGCGGCCCAGCTCTGGCGCCGCCCTGGGCGGATTTACCGGCCTGGAGCCAGTATCCTGCCAGTCCCTGCTGGCTCAGCCTTGGGCTCCGCAGGCCTGGTGCTGGGTAGCGCGCCGCGGAATAGGCTATAGGCCTCCTGGCAGGCACCGCCCTAGTGGCTGACGTCTGGACTCCCTCAGTGCACTGACGCCAGTGGCTCGCAGGCTAGGTGTGGCTGGTCACTTACCGGCCCCGGTATCAGGCC
>JAKPCT010000061.1 GCA_029553165.1 Bacillota bacterium | reverse complement strand
GGGCCAAGATGAACTCGCTTACGCTCGCCCTTGACATCCTCCAACAGAATGCATAAATGTTATAATTATACAAAAATAAAGAAAGGAGAACCTAACTTAGAAAAGCTAAAAAATTGTCTTGACAAGTGGGGGCATTATAATCCAGAATATTGGTATAAATTAAATGAAGCAAAGCAGATTGATAAGGGAACTCTGGGTGTAAATTTTGATAAAGCATGGAAAAATTTGGCTATTAATGATCGGCAAGGTTTTTTGAAGTTACAACACAATTTCATTAAACATAAGTATTTTGATGAAGCTGCAAAAGAGTTAAAAGATAAGTATGGATTTGATGTAAGTAGTAAGTCAATAGCATTACAAAATGTATTATGGTCCACTGCAGTTCAGCATGGTGTTAGTGGTGCAGTTAAAATATTTAGAAATGCCGGGTTGAATTTAAATGAAGAACAATTAATTATAGCTGTATATAATGAACGAGGAAAAATAGTAGATTATGATGAAATGAGAAAAATAAAGAAAGGTACCATTAATATTATTAATGGTAATGACAATAAAAATTATATGAAAATTGCCAAAAAATATCAAATTAATGGGAAAGTAATGAGATATTTTTCAGGATGTAGTGCCGAAGTCCAGGTTGGAGTATATGAAAGATTTCGAAAAGAAAAGGAAGATGCATTAAAAATTTATAGAGAGAATAGGGGAGTTTAATATGAAGAAAAAAGCCATACTTTTATTAATATTAATTACAGTTAGCTTATTTATTTATTATTATCTATCACAGAAAAATTCTAAATCAGAATTAGCACAACCAGAGACTGTCAAAAATATTCAAGTCAACGAAGATAACGAAGATTTTGAAGAACAAATTAATGAGCTTGGTTCTGCAAAATCAGATGATTTCCATATTGAAGAAATAATGAGAAATTACCAACATTTAATTGTTGAGGCAATTAATAGTGATGATTTTTCATTGGTAGAAAATCTTTTGGTTAAGGGAAGTAATTTGTACAATTCCCAAAAACAATTAGTTAGGAGATTGGCAGAGAAGCAGATAAAAGAAAAATTAATTGATTTTACTATTGAAGAAATAAATTATGTTGATGATTTAACTGTAAAAGTTTATGTGTATGAGAAAATTGGTATTAAATATCCTCACAACCAAGATTATAGAATTAAGGAGTATTATTGGATATATACAGTAAATATATTTGACGGGGCTTATCGGTTAAGTGAAATTGAAAAATGGAATAAGCAATGAGGTAAGGATAATTGAAGTATAATTGTAATGACAAGAGTTCCTCAAACATTTTTGTCTCATTATCCTCTCGAAAACTTCTTGATATTTTTAAAATTGACCGCATTCCACTTCACTTATAAGCTCTTCATAAGTTGAAAATCAAACAATAGCTGGTAAAAGCATTAGCCAACCAAGGAGGTTGGCGTTGCGGGGAATTGAAACAGGATGTTTCATTGACATCGCCATCGGAAGACTAAGCTTAATTGCCATCACTTTCGGAAATGAAGAATTGTAATGATATAATCTGTTCATTACAATTCTTCTAAAAAGAACTGCTCAGGCATTTCTTTAACCCGCCGCCTCAAGCAATGGGCCAACAGAAAAAAGCATGCAAAAAAAGAACGCTAAAAATAAATTGGTTACTCAATTCTGATCAACTCGGCACCTAAAAAGCAGGTAACAATTCCACTAATAGCCAATTAATTACAAAAGATTATGATGTGAAATAAGTTTGGACCACGGTGAGCTGAAGTTAAAGGAGGCTTTTGGTAGTGAATGGTTTTACAATTGAGAAAAGTCCAAAACGGGAAGAGATAAATAAAGGGAATAATTTTGAGAATCAGTATGACCAACTGGCGCGAAACCCTTTGGGTGACAGTAAGGTACATAATGAGATTAAATACGGAATAGCTAACCAGGGTATGAGTAACATTCCCAGACTTGACACCGGAACGGGATTTCTGCGACAGGAAAAATCCATCAATCCACTCGAAGAAAATCTCAAAGAACGGGATCGATACGTAGTATGCGGTACGTTTGGCAGAGATGTTGATAAAACCGTAGCCAAAGGTCAGGCAGCATTAGGCATGGCCGGTTATGACCTGGGGGAGTATGGCTACAAAGGAGTCGACGGGATCAACGGCCAGCTTACCAAGAAAGCATTGACCGAGTTTCAGACAGCTGTCGGACTGAAACCAACCGGCGAGTTTGATCAGGATACCATGAAAGCTTTAGATCTGGTAGCTGCAACTAAGCTGAAGCGAGAAGAGATCGAAGCTATCGGTAAAAAGGTGATGCAGGCGCAAACGATCGAAAAACCGATTGCTCCGAAGCAACCGGAGATCAAACCATTATCGCCAGAAGAAATGACTCCGGAAGCTAAAAAACGGTTGGCGGATCGTGATGCGAAAATTGAACAGATCGACTTTAAAGAAACCAAAGGCAACTACCAATTTGCCCAAGCCGAAGCTTTACTGGAGATGTTCGGATATAAAAACAGTAAACCGATCGATGGTAAACCTGATGGGCAAACCTTTGAAAATATTAAACAGTTCCAAAAAGACAACAGTCTACCGGTAACCGGAAAACTGGACCCGGATACATACTACATGTTGGAACGGAAAGTTGCAACGGGATGGTTACGGCCAGGTCTGGAGAAGCCAAGATCAAATGATAAAGTAATCTATAATGATAATCTCAGAAAAGCAAGAGAAAAAGAAGCTCCAATTGCCGATCCAAACAAAGATATCCAAAATAAATTAAAAGGAATGGGATTTGACATCGGTAAAGCCGGAGTCGATGGCAAGATTGGCAATACTACCAAAGGAGCAATCAGACAATTCCAGGAGACATTTGGTCTACCAGTAACAGGTGAGTTGGACCAGACGACCAGAGACAGGATTACGGGGGAGTATTTGAAGGG
>JAKPCT010000056.1 GCA_029553165.1 Bacillota bacterium | reverse complement strand
GTTGATGGTTCCAACTGCATCGCTTCCAACCTTAGTGGTAATATATTCACCAGTACTAGCCAAACCTAATTTACTACTGAGGAAATCGCTATCAGTTGATGAAACAGTCAACGTTGCATCAGAACCCAAGCCGGTAGTGGTTAATATAAGTTTATTGCTAACTAATTCTGCCTTGACACCGGTTTGTGCACTGTAGTTATTAATCTTGGAAACAATTGTTGCACCATCATCTGATGCACCAAGTTCGATTGCAACACCATTAATGTTTAAAATTCCGTCTTCACCGATAACACCAGAAATAACTTTAGTACCTGAAATTGAAGCAGCAGTTGCTTGTTTGGTAATTTCTACTTTGTAAACTCCGGTCTTGGTATTTGGTCCAGCTGAAAGACTGGTAATAACTGCATCAATTGGATTAACGGCATCACCAGAAACTTTAGTTCCATTAATGAATACTGTGCCTGATGCAAAGCCATTGGCCTGGCTGGAAGTAACACTGGCTTGACCATTGAGCAGTTTCTTGGTGTTAAACTCGGTAGTATTACCAATGCGGTCAATCTCTTCGATCAGTTGTGCGACTTCTTTTTGAACTTCAGCTTTATCGGAGTCAGTTAAGGTCCCGTTTGCGGCTTGAACTGCGAGTTCTCTCATTCTTTGAAGAATAGCGTGAGTCTCATTTAATCCACCTTCAGCAGTTTGGATCATACTGATACCATCTTGAGCATTGCGGCTGGCTTGTTTAAGACCACGAATCTGAGCACGCATCTTTTCGGAGATTGCCAGACCGGCGGCGTCGTCAGCAGCGCGGTTGATCCGGAGACCTGAAGACAGACGTTCGAGGGATTTACCCATTTGGTTGTCTGAACCTACCAACACCCTATTGGTGTTCATTGCGGAAATATTATTAGCGATTCTCATTGTAATACCTCCTTGATTTTAATTTCTCCGTTTCGTTGGTCGGCCGCCCATCGAAATTGGGAGATGTGGAACGTTCCTTGTTCCACCTTTACTATTAATTTCGGCTGATTTTTAATTAACTTTAGTAAATTTTACAAAACTAAATCATAATAAAATAAAAACGATGCTAAAATGGAAATTGCATCGTTTTCAACCTATAATTACTTATTTACAACTAACTGCTTATCCGACATATTCCCATTTGACCGCAGTCCCTTTTTTCAAGTCCCGGTTTACCTTTTTACCTAATAATAATTGATAATATTTCGGGGGGAGTCCGAAACCCGGGCGGATCGCTTTCAGATTTTGCTCCGTAAATACCTCTCCGGCCCGCATATCTGCTGCAACATAAAGAGAACGGCGAAACTTGAGTGACTCTTTTTCGTTCTCGGTAGGACCATACTTGACCGTTCCAAGACTTTGCCAGGCCCGCTCTGCTTCCACCACCAACTGTTGCAACTCATCCGGTTCCATCGAAAAAGCGGCATCAACTCCGCCTTCGGCGCGGGAAAGCGTAAAATGCTTTTCAATTACTGTTGCCCCCAAGGCCACGCTGGCTACAGCAACACCAATTCCTAGAGTATGATCCGACAGTCCCACTTCACAGTCAAAGAGTTGCCGTAGATGCGGAATCGTCAAGAGATTGGAGTCTTCAGGAGTTGCCGGATAAGTGCTGGTACATTTTAACAAGATAATCTCTTCAGCCCCGGCTTCCCGTAATACATCAACGGTTTCTCCCAGTTCACCCACGGTCGCCATTCCCGTGGAAACAATAATTGGTTTCTTCGTCTTGGCAACTTTTTGTAAGAGCGGGTAATCAAGGTTTTCAAATGAAGCTATCTTGTAACAAGGTACATTCAGCCCTTCTAAAAAATCGACCGCGGTTTCATCAAAGGGAGTGCTAAACGCAACCAAGCCCAATTCGTGACAGCGTTGAAAGATTGCTTCATGCCACTCCCAGGGAGTATAAGCTTGCTGATAAAGCCGGTATAAAGAATAACCGTACCATAAACTCTTGGGATCTTCAATCCGAAACTCACTGCTCTCCAAATCCAAAGTCATTGTATCCGCAGTATAGGTCTGCAGCTTGACCGCTTTTGCTCCGGCCTTTGCTGCCGCTTCCACAATTGCTAAAGCCCGTTCCAGCGAGTGATTATGATTACCGGACATCTCCGCAACGATGAACGGTGGATTTTCTCTACTAATCAAATATTGACCGATTTTGATTGGTTTCATCTTGATTACCTTACCTCTTTATTGATTTTTATTATTCAATAACTAACAGCTCATCAAGGGCTAAACTCAACCAGCGAAGATTCGTTGCAAGAGGTCATGCGTTAAATCCGATAACGAGCCGATTCGCCATTCAGCTTCATAGTCTTTCGCCAACTCAAGTCCACGATACTGTCCTTGCATCAATCTGATTGTCTTGAATCCAAGTGGTTTAATCCCGACAAAATCTTTCTGAGGATTATCAGCGATATAGACTACCTGAGCCGGATTGAGCCGTTCCCGTTCACAGATCTTCAGAAAGCAATACGGTGATGGTTTGGCATTTTTGATCCCATAACGATGCGTGATGTAACAGTGTTTAAAAAGATGCTTAATCCCCAAAGCTTCAATCTTTCGTTGCTGGACCAGTTTATTTCCGTCAGTCACCAAATACTTAGGATATTCATTGAAACGGTCCAGGCAAGCTGCGGCGGCTGGAAATAATTTGAGCATCGGCTGATGGGTCCGGTAAACCATTAAACATCTTCGGACCAACCCTTTGGAGTAAATTCCATATTGCTGTAACAAGCGGTCAAAAACGGCTCCCCGCCCCTCACTCTCAAGCTGTTGCCACATCAAATGAAAACCATTTTCTGCCGGTATTTTTGCAGTTTGTTCCAGAAAACCCGCTACCGCTTTAAAACCGCTTTGGACATAGGTTAGTTCATCATATAAGGTATCGTCAAGGTCAAAGACTAGGATCATGGTCCTCTCCGATCTAATTAATTATCCTAAAAATAAACCGCCTGGTCATAACGGAGCATGGTCAGATTGTCCTTAAATCTACCGATAAGCGGCGCAACTGATTCACCTTTTGCCATCTGATAAAGAAGGTAAGGATAATCAACACCGGCAGCAATCGTTAATGGGACACCACCGCCAAAACGAGGATTGATCTCAATCCAATAAACGGCTTCACCGGTATCGATACATTGGATGGTTACCGGTCCAATTACACCAAGCGTCTCCACAATCTGTCTTCCCATTGCAATTAAATCAGTACGTTTAACCGTCTTACTCTTGGAGACCTCACCGGAACGGACTTCGAGCCGTTCCCGCGGGACAACGGCAACCACCTTACCATTAAAATCAGCCAGAATATCCAAAGTGTATTCAATACCGGAAACATACTGCTGATACAACACTCCGGAATCTGGTTTCAAAGTTTGGAGCTGGTCCAGACAGTGAATGCTGGTTATCCCTTGCGCCCCCATCCCGCATCGGGGTTTAACCAGGACTGGCAGATCATCCTCTTTCCATACCGAGTTATCCAATGTCGTTTTGGGGGTTTGAAAATTATTTGCCATAAAAAAATTAAAGGTCTCCCATTTGTCTAAAGCTGTTTTAAGCGCCGGTTCACTGGATAGTAGTAAAGTTATTCCCAACTTTTTTAATTCATCTCGGTGATGAGACAATATCAAAAACTCCGGTTCATAAAGCGGAATCAACAAATCAACCCGCTCTCTCCGGCAAATCTCCTGCAGGGTATCAAAATAATGCGCCTCATTACAACGCGGTAATTCATAAGAGACATCAGCAAAATAACAAGCCGGAGCTAACTTTGGATTGAGGTCTGTAGTAATAATTTGGAGATCAATATTGTGATTACTGAACGATTGCCGAAAGGCTTGAATCAGTTCAACCCGCCGTCCAGCAGCGGTAAATAGCAGTTTAAACATCAGTTACTCCTTGACTGCGTACATATAAATGCAACGTCCCAGACCTTGGGCCGCTAAACTCTCATATAATTTTTTCAATTGCGATGAACGACCGGTCTTGAACAACGCCATTTCAAAATTTCTAACAAACGGACCTACTTGGACCCGTTCCTGTTCATCGTGATAATAATCCTTCCCGGCTAATAAAAGCAATTCCAACGGAAAATTGGTGGTACGGTATACTTCTTTAAAGCCGGTCCGCTCCAACAATCTGCTTAATGAATCAAAGGTAAAATAATTAATATGGTCCGGTACATTTACCCATTTGGGTTCCCGGCCATAGTGTTCCAGATAAGCCAACTGTCCTTCACTAAAATCATTCGGAACAGAGATCCGGATCACGCCGCCGGAAACCATAATCTGGTTAAAAAATTTCAACACCGTTTCCGGTTCTCGAATATGCTCCAAAACAAATTGAAGATTGATAAAGGAAATATCTTTCAGTCCAAAATCAATGATCGCTTCGACCGGTTGATTAATCACTTCCAATTGATACTTAGCCAAATAAGCGGCAGCATCCCGATTGGGTTCAATATTCCAGGTCTGCCATCCTTGCTCCCGAAAAACCAAAGCAAGCAGGTCGTTTCCACATCCAACATCGACCATCTTCAAGTGATTAGTCCATATATAACCAACCACCTGGTTATAGATCTCCAGGTAATTCGGGTTGACTAAAGCGTCTTGACGCTGTTTGGCAATGAATTCCGGCGATACGGTTTCATAAGGAAACGGTTTGATTTCACGAAAATATTGGTCGTGATAAAAACGTTGCAAATCTGATTCGGTCGGAAACGGATACAGATGCCGAAAGCCACAGGTTTGACAGTCAATAATTTGATAATTCTGATAATTATAAAAACGTTCAAACTTATGAGTTTGTTTCTCCATCAATTAACTCCCGCATTGGTATTCGATCTTATTGAGCATATGTTAACAATACCGGTCGCAACTCACGTCAGGTAAAAGACAATTGATCGTATTCAACCGAACTCCCGGATGCCAAAATAGCAGAAATATTATGTTGTGAATCCAAAATCCCGGGAATAGTTTTAATGCTAAATCTAACTTCGCTAACCCAGCTTCAATCCGGCCACTGCCTGCCAACAGTGCTCCTAGATTATTCAAAGCAGCTCCATGGTGCTGATTGAACTGAAGCGTCTTTTCAAAATGATGCTGTGCCTTGGTCCAATCTTGTTTCTTTGTTTCCACCTGATAACACCACTGATAATGCTTATTCTGTTATCGGCAATATTAACAGTATTATGTAGAGCAAAATTACGGTTAACCATTTATTGGGATTGGTTTTTACCTTTGGCTGTTTTTGACGTTATCTTTTACTATTCGTTGATTGATCTCTGCTTCCTTTGCAAAATATTTAGGTATCTTATGGATGGCAACAAAAACTAATTAAATGAAAATTACAAATAAAAAAACGGGTTTTTACTGCACCCGTCTAATCTCAAACTTTGTATTATCTATTTCTCTAATTGCTTGCATTAACTGTAAATGTTCAAGCCTATTATCAGCATCAAGCTTATTAAAACGATTTTCCAAAATATCGAAGCGGTTTTCTAAAGCATCAAAACGTTTTTCTAAATTATCAAAGCGGTTTTCTAAAATATCAAAACGTTTTTCTAAATCATCAAAGCGGTTTTCTAAAGTATCAAAACGTTTTTCTAAGTCATCGAAGCGATTTTCTAAAGCATCAAAACGGTTTTCAAGTTTATCAAATCTTTGCGCCATCTGATCAAAACTTTTATTAAAATTATCAACTAAATTTTGGAGCAATTCGATCACTTTTTGCTCTTCCAAAAAGAATCACCTCAAGATAACAATTCGACACTTGGAGTTATTTCCCTCTCAATTTGGTGAAATATTTCCAATTAATAACATTCTAACATTACTTAAATAACGATAAGCCGATCGCACTCATGCTAAGAAGTTGCTCCGGTTTACAGATCAAATCAGTCAACGCCTGAGCTACTTTTGTTGCTGTGACCTGTTGCCACCATCCAAGATTGATCAAAGCTCCGGCGGAAGCCAAAGCAGTAACCGTTTCGACCTGGTTTGCAGCCACCGTCACCACAATTGCCGGCAATCCCAGGAAACAACGTTCCAAAGCCGTCGTCCCTCCTGCCCCAATTGCTAGATCAGACCGCCCTATTAATTCTGCCATATTTTCAACCTGACAATGGAAGACTAGATTATCAAACCGGGAACTAACATCTTTAATCGCTGTTTGATTTGGATTAGATGCGCCTACTACCAGATCAACCGCGATCTCCAACGGTTGAAGCATTGCAATTGCTTCCAAAGTCTTCATAGTTTCGTTAGTCGGGTCACTACCTCCAAAGAACACCAAAATCCGCCGGACAATACCATCGCGGCGCTGTAGCGTTTCTTTAACTCGGTAAAATTCAGGCCGGAGTAATGCGTGTTTTGGTCCCAATAACATCTGACATTCCGGTGGGACCAAACCTTGATAACGCTCATTCAGATTCAAATAGAAATTCTGATCTAAAAGCCGGTCACAATCGTGGACCCGATTGGCTAAGTCATCAATCACCATAATCTGAGCAACATATGGTCTTAAATATTGTTCCCATTTAAAGTCAAGCCCGTAATGATCAACCACTAATAAAAGTGACTCTTCTTTAAAATTTTTTAAAATAACCTGTTTTGTCGCCTCGGCATCCTGCATCCAATGTTCAAACGGAGGCAAGAGAAATACCCGAAAGCCTTTCTGTTCAATATAAGTCGCCAGATTTCCCGGCAAATCGCTACAGATAAAAAAGACTTGCCTGCCCAAACTGCTAAGTCGCTGCGCCATTACCAGTGTACGCATAATGTGGCCTGTTCCAATCTGCACCGAAGCATCGGCTCTAATCAAGACCTTCATCTATTTCACCAACTTCTGTGCAATCTGAGCATTAATCAGCTTCCAGTCAGGATTGGATTCAATCAACTGCAAGCAGTCTTCTAAAGTGAATTGGGGCCGTTTTGGATACAATTCAGTTACTATCCGTCGAATCAATTCAAAATCCTCGGGAGTATCTACAGTCCAACGATTCATACTCTCATCGCGCTGATAAGTATAATTAAAAATCCGATAGCGTTCCGGACGCCGTTTAATAAAGATCGTCACATGTTCCCGTTCACTGGCGTCAACTGCTTCGTGATAGGCTTCTTGCAACGCCCGATACGAAAAGACCTCGGTATCCAGACCACGGGGGTATGTCAATTGCGGAAAGGTATTTGAAACATAATCCCAATTATTCTGATGTTCCAGGTAATAACCGATTACCTGATCGACTACTAACGGATCAATCAACGGACAATCCGAAGTGATCCGAACGACCACCTGTGCATTATATTGGGTGGCAGCCTCATAATAACGGGCTAGGACATCATCTTCGGAGCCACGATAATAAGCGACTCCCAACTCCGTACACAACTTGACTATTGGAGTATCATTATCATTAGATGTTGTAGCCACAACAACCTGATCAGCTAAAGTTACCCTGCTTAACCGCTCTAACTGATACTCCAATAACGTCTTTCCTAATACCTGTTTCATAATCTTCCCCGGCAACCGGGTCGAACCCATCCTTGCTTGGATAATAATTACAACTGACATTATTAACCCTCAACGTTTTTTGTTTCAATTTCAATGAACTGCTAAACCCGAGACCAATAGTACCCTCCATTACGGTTTATTCCTGAATTGATCTCTTTAAGTTTTGGATTGGCATTAATCAAATCAAAGATATCTTGCATTTTAAAGATTCTTCCGGGCTGATACAACCGCTCATAAACCACTTTAACAAATTCCAAATCAGCCGGTACATCAATTTTCCACCTAAAGTGAGAAAGATTGAGATTCCAAGCGACATTACCGAGTTTAAACAGGTCGGGATGCTGATAAATATACGACGTTACTTGTTCTCTTTCTGAAGGTGTTTTAGCTTCGTCCCATGCCTTTTCAAGACTGGCAAAAGTCATTACTTCGACATCAAGCCCGCTGGGATAAGTAGGTTCAAGCGTATTACTGGTGTAGTCATTACCTTCCCATAGATGAGTTTCAATCACCAAATCAATTATTTCAGGATCGATCAACGGGCAGTCCCCGGGTTAACCTTACAATATGATCAGCTTGAAGCATACAGGCAACCTGATAAAAACAGTCTAATACATCAATTGAACTACCACGATATGCCGGAACCTTCGATTCCCAACATATATCTACTAATTGGTCATCACTCTGATCGATGTTGGCTGCAACTATCAGACGATCAATTTTAGCGGCATGTTTGATTCGTTCAAGTTGATAGAAGATCATTGGTTTCCCTAATAAAGGCTTTAAAACTTGACCTGACAGTCTGGTTGCAGACACTCTGGCTTGCAGGATCGCTAATACCATTTTGACCCTCCAAAACTTAGTTTAGTTAAACTAAGCAATCACCTGATTAAGGGCTGCAATCACCTGATCTTGTTGTGCATCAGTCAATTCGTAATAAATCGGCAGACTGATTGCCTCTTGATAATATCGTTCTGCTTCCGGGAAATCGCCTTCGCGAAATCCCAGTCTGCGATAGTATGGTTGCAGATGGACCGGAATATAGTGCAGATTTACCCCTATTCCCAGTTGGCGCAGTTCCTCAAAGACCTGACGGTGTGACTTTCTTAACACCGCGGTCTGTAACCGGATCACATATAAATGATAAGCTGATAATGAATCAGGGTGTTGCCAGGGTAAAATCAATGGTAATCCGGCTAACAACCGGTTATACCGTTCCGCCAACTCTCTGCGACGGGCAACAAATTGATCGATCCGCTGCAACTGGCTGTAGCCTAACGCCGCCTGAATATCGGTCATCCGATAATTGAATCCTAATTCAATTTGTTGATAATACCAAGGACCATGAGCCGGTTCCGTCATCAATTCTTGCTTGCGCGTTATCCCATGGGAACGTAGCCGTATTAACTTTTCATACAGATCTTCCCGATTGGTAGTGATGATCCCACCCTCACCGCTGGTGATGATCTTTACCGGATGAAAACTGAAGACAGTCATCTCGGAATACTGACAACTACCTATCTTCTGAGCAAGATAACTGCCGCCAATCGCATGCGCGGCATCTTCAATTATTGTAATTTCATAATCTTTTACTAATTCATACAGATCACGCATTGGAACCGGCTGCCCCGCGAAGTGGACCGGAATGATTACCTGTGGCAATTGATTATAAATTTTTCCATTGTGAAGCTTCTCTGCCAACTTTTCAAGGCTTAGGTTGTAAGTCCGGGGATCAATATCGACAAAATCAACATTGGCCCCACAATAAATCCCACAGTTGGCCGAGGCTACAAAGGTATTGGGAGAGGTCCATAACAGATTATCAGTTTCAAGCCCTGCTGCCAGAGCTGCAAGATGCAAAGCCGAAGTAGCACTGTTAACCGCTACTGCATACTTAGCACCGCAATAGTCAGCCACGGCCTGCTCGAACCGCTCGATTGCCGGCCCCTGAGTTAACCAATCTGACCTTAACACTTCAACAACTGCTTCAATATCAGCTTCATTGATACTCTGTCGCCCATATGGGATCCTTAACATCGTTGATTCAACTCTTTCAATTCCGGAATCGTTAAAAACCAGGCATTCTTGTCGGAACAATATTCAAAACCAGTTGCCACCGGTTTCCCTTCTTCCCCCAACAAATTACGTTCATAATTGATCGGTGACAGGTAATTGATGGTCGGTTTGATTACATAATGATCTTCAAACTCCAAGGTAATATGCGCACAATCAGCCGGACACATCAACTCATGGAGTTTCTCTCCCGGGCGGATTCCGATCAGTTTGATCTGAATATCTTCTCCAAATGACTTAACCAGATCAATGATCCTCATTGATGGTATTTTCGGTACGAAGGTCTCTCCCCCTTGAAACCGTTGCAGGCATTTTAAGACAAACTCCACGCCTTCTTGAATCGTAAACCAGAAACGGGTCATTTGGCAATCGGTTACCGGCAGCTCTTTGGCACCTTCGGCAATCAACTTTTTAAAGAGCGGCACCACCGAGCCACGCGAACCAACTACATTACCATAACGGACCACTGCAAACCTGGTCCAGTGACCGCCGGCAATATTGTTGGCTGCAATAAATAACCTTTCCATCACCATTTTAGTAGCGCCATAAAGATTAACCGGATTCACCGCTTTGTCAGAAGAGATCGCAATTACTTTTTCAACCTCATTTGCCAAAGCCGCTTGGATCACATTCTCAGCGCCATTAATGTTTGTTTTGATAAACTCCATTGGATTATACTCGGCAACAGGTACTTGTTTCAAAGCAGCCGCATGAATAACATAATCAACATTTTGAAGTGCCTGGGTCAAACGGTTAACGTCACGGACATCACCTAAGAAATAACGCATTTCGGCTCCATTAAACTCCTGTTGCATCTCAAACTGTTTATATTCATCACGTGAATAAACAATCACCTTTTTGGGATGGTAGTTACTGAGGATTTGCCGGACACATTGCTTGCCAAAAGTGCCCGTCCCACCTGTTATTAATATTGTTTTACCATTTAACATCGTTGGTATCACCCCATTTAATGGATTGAATTAGCTGTTATTTTATTTTGATGTTCAAGTTTTAGTTGCCACTGTTTCAATATATTGAACAATCGATTGGTTGAAATCGTGATATAATGGTAAGATGGTTTGCATCTCGTAACGACAACCATCAAAAAACTTGCCAAATTTATCCAACACCTGACGCGCCTTAACTTTGGGAGGAGCTTTTTGGACCTGATGGTGAACTATCTTCACTAAAAACTCAAACTCTACCCGTTTCAATGATTTTAAAAACACTTTAAAGAACGAATTCGCCTGTAACTCCAGCAACAACTGTTCAAAGACCGTAATTTCCCGATTTAACTGTGTCAGATTATTTTGTGACATTGCAATCTTCAACTTACGAAAACTCTCATCGGCCAGTTTAAAAAGCTGCTCCAGCTTTGACAGATCGTTCTCCATCAGTCGTGCTTGTTGTTGCAAATAAGCCGGATCGTAACAATCAGTTTGACATTGACTCCAGTCGGTTTTCTCCAATCTTTTTGATAATCTTGTAGCAATCAGTTGCTCCAAAGGAATAAACTTTGTCCCCTCAATCTTAGCACCACCGTTAGTACAGTTAATAAACTCGGTATCCGGAAATCCTTTGATAACCAATTCCAAATTCTCCCGCATCAAATTAAAAGTTTGGTTCGTCAATACTTGCTCCCCGTCAACACTGGCAACCGGGAACAATTCCTTTAAGGCTGCAGCATTATTCTCAAATTGATAATAATCAATCCCTACCGCCCGTGATTGGTTGTTACGATAAGCTAAATTCTGTCCAACAAAGATTATCGGATCAAATCCCAACTGGATTAACAGTTGAACAGCGATAATAGTAATCGTAGGCGCATCATGAAGCGCTGTAATCGGATTCCCGTCGGTAAACCGTAAATAGTATGGAGCAACCCGATCCTGATTAATAAAGAAGTGCATCATTGGGCCCGGATAATGCTGGGGAACAATACTACCAATCGTACTGCCAAAGATTAACGGTACATCGGTGATCTGTTGATCGACCATTTTTTGAAAGACACAAAAGGTATCATTAGGATCATAAGCCAGTACCGCATCTGGCAAGAGATCATTAGTCAGTAACGGTACTAATCCTGAACTGACTGCAAAAACATAAGCTAAATTATTAGCTTTAATGTGTTTCAGATTTTCAATTTCATCATTTAATGAAGGCCCAGCCGCAACAATAATTGCTGGCTGATCCTTAAATTGTCCCTTGTAGTTATCAATGATATCAGGAGTTTTTAATACTTCCATGAAATTTTTAATACTGTTAACAGTCCATTTCCTGGCATAGAATAAATTAGCCGCTAAATTTTGTTTTTTATCTTTAATAATCTTCAAAAACAATTGTTGGAATGACCGATACTTTTCCTGAAACAACCGTTGGTAACTCGGTAAAAAAACAAACAATACATCCTCCAACAATAAATTGGCATAGTGAATTAAAAAACTTTTGGTCTGTTCAGTATCAAGGTCCAAATAAATATGTTCCAGATTCTTTAAGGGGAGATCGGCTAAGCGTTTGACTGATAAATATTGATATAAGATTGCCGGATTGGGTTCAAAGATCGTAAATTGCTTGTCAGGGTTATGTTGCATCAGATATTCAATATGGTAACCAAGGCCAATCCCATAAAAAAAAATGTGATGATAACGGTCGATATCCTCAAACTGTTCAATAAACTGCTTGGCTTCATTAACAGGATCATATTTACTGTGAAGGTAGATCTCTTGACCGTTACAAGCAACTGTTAATGTTGGCGCCGAACTTTTTGACGGATGGACCTGATAGTTAGCAAGCAGATCCGGTTGGTCGCTAAATTCTTTTAAAACGCCCCAAAGATCCGGAAATCTCTCCGCCAATAGATCTTGGTTTTCAGTTAAGATCATCTTGACTAACCTCACCCTTTAAAGATGTAATCATTTCTTGCTTAGTTGCTTCCAATATCGGGATTACTTCGTAATTAATCGTATCAGCAATCAAAATATAATCTAAATTTTCTAAAGCACCGGACATTTCTTTAATTACACCGGCTAATTTGTTCTCAAGTTCCTGATACACTTGATAATTTACGACTACTAACTTATCCTGAATGGTTTCAATCACTTGAACAATCCATTGCAAACCTTCAAGAAAATATGCAAATTTACTCCACGTATCGGTTGTTGGTCCTTGATAAAGCGCTTTCACCAGTTTGGCAGCTTCAGGAAGAATCCGCTCCAGATAACCGCTGGCTGTATTTAATGTTTCATTTATCATTTGATGATAACTTTTGCTCATCACTTCAATTTGTTTGATCTCTTCCCAGTGTTCTTCTAAATACTGTTCATAATGGTCATAAACATCAATTGTGTCTATTTTTAAGTGGCTAAAAAAGACATCGGATTGTTCAATCAACTCCGTAATTCGATCAATCACATCGACCACTGATAACTCTTTAACATTCAGCTTAATCTCTTGATCATGCAATTTAATTATCATTGTGATCCCTCTCATCTATAAAATTTAATTACTAATATTATCGTCAGCTTCGGCAAAATGTTTAGGCTCATTGTAAAATCAAATTGAACTAATAAAAATCCATAGTGACCTTTTCTGTTGTAAAATGAATTTACCATAAAACATTAACAGCAGAAAGGTGATCACTATGGACAATACACAGTTTACACCAAATCCGCGAAAG
>JAKPCT010000052.1 GCA_029553165.1 Bacillota bacterium | reverse complement strand
ACATCCAATTTCTTCGCCGGAGAAGTTGTACCGATGCCGACGTTGCCAGTACCTGTCATAACAAAACTATTACCAAAATCACTTTTGTATGAAGCAGTGACAATAGGATCTCCAGAGGCTGCCTCGTCTGCCCATGTCCATCCGAAGGCATAAGAATCTCTATAAGCGCTACTATACATGCTTTCAACATATAATTTTGGCCAATAGCCCGGATTTTCCAAAACTATAGCTACATAACCATTCTCATTAGAAAGTTTAACTACTGGAGCCCACCCGCCACTTGACGAAACGGAAGCGTTCCAAAAAGTATTGTTAAACCAATGCCATCCTATACTTAAATTAGTCATCTGAGATCCATTATATCTAAAACCTTTAATATTTACAGTGAAATCCGCACTTCCGGAAGCAGCAGGAATAGATGTTTTAATTTTTATATAATTTGGGGCGCTGCCGCTATTTATATCTAAACCAATGAGAGATAATTTTTGATTAACCCCAACACTGGCAACACCATTTACTGCTAATTTTGTCGCAGGACTTGTCGTCCCAATGCCGACGTTGCCATCGCCTCTGATATAGAAATAGTTTGAGCCTGCCGTGTAATCTGTGACTTTTAAAGAATAGTCGTTAGAATTCGATCCTGCTTTAATGTGAACTCCAAAATTTGCACCGGGCGTTGTAATTGTATTTAGAACCAATAACGCGTTTGTTCCGTCTGACTGACTAACGACCAATTTTCCATAAGTTGTGTCACTCGTCCCAATGCCGACGTTGCCGCCCCTATTGATTGTAAACCTATCAGTATAATCACCAACTACAAATAGGTTATTTGTTTGAAACTCTCTTGCTGTATAACCAGTAGGAATACTTCCTGCTTCCCAATTGACAGGTGTCCATCCCCCGCTTTGCAAATTATCATAGATGGAAAAATCCACGCTCCCGGTTCTTCCCACATATACTTCCACATACATTGGGTCGTAGGTGTCCTTTCTTAATAACCTAACTTTAGTAAAGGTTGGCGTACTGTAAATATTATGATTAAGAACCGTAAAACTTGCACCACTTTCATTGTTATACGAAATACCGATTCTGAAAGTGAGCGTTGAATGTCCGCCACCGCTAATGTAATCCCTCAAAGTAAATTCAGCATTTGCCCTATCTCCTGAATTTGATGCTATTCTATACCAGTTACCAGCTGTCACCGAACCAGAATATCCTTGGCCTGCTTTAAACTTATTCGCTAATAATAGTCCCGTGGCCCTAATATCGCCACTTACATCTAATTTATAACTTGGCCCCGTCGTCCCAATGCCGACATTAGTGCCATTATCATAAATCACACTACTAGATAAGGCATTGGTGCCGTTACCTTTTATTAAGTAATTACTGGTAAAACTACCAGCACCAGTGCCACCTCGAGCAACTGGTAAAGTTCCGGAAGTAATTTTTGAAGCATCAAGGCCGGGAATATCCGAAGCTGAAAGTGTTGTCCAAGTGGGAGCAGCTGCGCCAGTTGATTTCAGAAAACCAGCAGAACCAGCTAATCTTGTTGGCGCACCAGATGCTCCACCATAGATGATATCACCCAAAGTGGTCATTGGATTACTCATTTTGGCATTCCAATTAGAAGCAGAAGCAATATAGGCATCAGCAATAGGCGTAGCATTCCAAGTGCCAGTGGTTAAAGTGCCCACGCCAGTAATGCCGGTATAAGAACCAGAGATTCTGGCTGAAGGAACAGTGCCAGAACCTAAATTAGAAGCATTGAGATTAGTAAGATTAGCGCCGGATAAATCAGCAAAATAAGTGGAAGAGATGCCAGCGATTTTACCAGTGGCATCAATTAAATTAACATTGCCCGTGCCAAATTGGGCTGCGCCTTGAACATCCAGCAAGGCAGCGGGCGAAGTTGTGCCAATGCCGACGTTGGTGCCGCTATCATAAATCTGAGAATTGGTCAGCGAACCAGAAGTTGCCCATTTGGCAATGTAGTTTTGCGTGCCAGAGCCAGTAACACCCGTAACTTGACCCCAAGAACTACGGCAATCACTGCCCATGCAAAGGCCAGACAAACCGGTCACTGTACCACCGGCGATAACGTCACCCGTAACATTTACATTTCCAGAAAAATATCCGTTTTTCCAACGGGCTACATCCATTCCAATGTTGTACAAATTAGGATTCCCCGGCAGAATATCTTCACTAAAAGTAATGGCATTGACTTTAGTTATGGTGGTTAAATATTCGCGCTGAGCGCCTGTTGTGCCTGCCGGCTCTTTATAAGCGATGGTCAAATTAACCCGCACGCCATCTTTGGCCCCGGGCATTGAAACTTTTTGAAATTCCAAAGAGGTAATCGCAACTCTATCAGAAGTGATGGCTATTGGATCAGCCGTGCCTTCTTGCATAAACATTGTTCCGTTATTCAACGAAAAAATCACCGGGCTTTTATTCGGATCTGACATTTGCAAAATTAAAGTCGTGCCAGTGGCTTGTTGAATAATAGAAGCGTCACGTACTTTGGAATTAATCAAATTCATTACGTAACGCAGATTTTCATCTACTTCATTTTCCGCAATTTGAGAAGTGTGAATGCGCGTAACATTCCAAGCAACGCCGATGATACCAGCGGCGACAACACTAAAAATAGCCGTATAGATTAAAATCTCGATTAAAGTAAAAGCTTTTGAAGATCTATTATTAAAACTGGAAGAAAAACGAGAAGATTGATTATTAAAATTTCGATGAGAAAACCAATGAGAAAACCTGTTGAAAAATTTTAAAAAAAATCCGTGATGCATTTTTAATGACTGTTTGATGTTTTGCTCGATAACGTCATTTACACAACCACACTAAAAGTGAATATATTCTTAATTCGTTTAATGATATTCGCTTCGAGTAGATGTAAACGCCGTTCGCATCTAACAGGGTTATTATACCACAAAAATTCAAATCAAGGGATAGGCCTGTGGATAAGTGCCCATGCCAAATCAAAAATCCAAATGCAAAACTAATGGCGCTACTCTTCTTCCCTCTTTTTTAATTCTTTCACTAATGCTTTGCCAAATTCTTTGGCAGACTGAGGACCATTGGCAGTTATAATATTTCCGTCAATTACAACTGGCTTATTTTCGTATGAAGCGCCGCCATCTTTTAACTGCTGAATTGGCCGGCGATCCAAGGCGCTTGTCCAAACTGTTGCTTTGCGATTTTCTAAAATTCCGGCGCGCGCCAAAATAAGCGGAGCAATGCAAATCGCTCCCACAATTTTATTTTTATTCATGGCTTCCCGCGCTAAATGATGAAAACGTTGATTCTCGATATTGCGATTAGCGCCGGGACCACCAACAAAAACAATTGCTTTATAATCATCCACATTAACTTCCTCAACAGAAAAATTAACCTCTGCTTCGCCGCCATTAACACCGACGGCTGTCCCCTTTTCTGTGCTTGCGACTTCAATTTGAAAACCTGCTTTCTCCAAAATTTCTTTGGGCTCAAAAAACTCTTCATCTCGGAAATCTTTGAAGGCAATAACGAATAAAATTTTTTTGTTGTCCATAAAAAACTTTTTAAGCGACGGCTAATTTAAAAAATCTAATTTCCGTATTTATTCTGCCGCTGGAGTTTCGGCTTCGGCTGCCTCTTCTTTTTTAACAGCTTCGGTGGGCGAGGCATTGCTCGCAGCTGTATCAGCTTCAGCAGGTGAATTATTGCTAGTAGCTGTAGCAGCTTCGGTGGGCGAGCCATTGCTCGCAACTGCATCAGCTGTTGCTTGAATGTTTTCTCTTTCTTTGCTCTTTTTCGCTTTTTTTATT
>JAKPCT010000033.1 GCA_029553165.1 Bacillota bacterium | reverse complement strand
ACCGTCACTTGTGGCAACTGCGACTTGATAAGAGTCTGACACGTCACAGATATAAACTCGTGTCCCATTTGCAGGGTTGAAATCTGCGGATGAAAATATCTCAATAGACCTTGTATCTTCGCCAGTTATTAGTTCGACCTGTAAGATAAGGACATTTTTATCCCCATCGCGATTTTTACCTATTCGGCGTCCGGTAACTATTCCAACCACGGCTCAACCATCTCCCCTGATTTATAATATGTCGGTGGCTTCAATTCCAATACTGCCGAATTTCCACCACTTGAATATTTCAATTCTACACGGGTTATTAAAAATGTAAAGCCCTTTTTGCCTGTCCCAATTGTATCGCTGATAACTGTTACTGTTGTATTAGGCTTCCATAAACTGCCATCCGGAGCATACCACCCATTTACAGGAAATGATATTGACATGGCGTCTGCTGCTGATTTATTCTTGCGCCATTCCGCTGCTGATTTTGCTTCACCGGGGATATTGTCATCCGCGTTAAACGTGAGTAATCGAGGAGCTTTGACAACCGTGTCTTTTGCCGCTTGTATTCCTGATGGTCTTCCGGTATTGCTTGATTTTACGATTGCACGATATGTATTAAATCTGTCACGTCCTGAAAATTTTGCCTGAAACTCACTTGCAAGAGGGGATAAACTTTCTTCAATTGTTCCGACCGGCTTTCCGTTTACATTTGCCGTCGTTATAAGCAAATCCCCTTGAGGCGTGCAGGATAATAATAGCCCCCGTTGCGCTGCAAGTTTTGATAAATGGCTCCATATTGTTTCTGTCGGTTCAGCTTTTACGCGTGGGAATTTTTTTTCATCTGTTACAAGTTTTGATTTTTTTATTGGAAATTTTTGTGTTATTGGTTTTAAATCAAGTGTTCTTGAAAATGTTGCACCAATAACAAATTCACGAGTTTTGCCGGTGTCATATATGACTTTTCTTGTCTCTGAAATTGATTTCAACGTGTCATCGCCGATAAATACATTTATCCCGAAAGGGTTACACTGTTGTTTGCATCTGTCTGTCAGTTTTACATTATTCATTTCGTACGGGGCTATAACTGTACTGTCAATTATATCAGCGGTTTTGCTAAAGAAATCAAGCTCCTTTACCGTACCGGATGAGTTAGTCCGCTGTGTAACATCATATAAAACCATTTCGGAAATTACTTCATCACCGATTTTAATTTTAGCGGGGCTGTAAGAGTAAGGGCGAGTTATGCGGTCAATATCAGGATCAAGACCAATTTCCCAAGGCATGATAACTGAGCAGGCATCGCATCCTGTATCCATAGTTCTAATAAATGACGCCGATTCAACTATTATCTCGCGGTTGTCGATTATAACGGTTAGCGTGTCACGGTCAGGCATATATCACAATCTCCCGCCCTGGATTTAACAGCAATATTTCATCTCCTGTCAATTCGTTTGACTCGATAAATAAATCATAATTATCAATCGAGCCGTATTCGGTTACGCACACTTCTAACGGTGAGCGTTTATTTTTAATTGTAAATCTTTTTTCTGTTGCAAGGTTGAAAAATTGAGACAATAGATATTGCATAACGAGCGTGTAAGTATTTACAAGTGATGTGTACGCCTGCGAGTTCCCGAAATACTGTTTATCAATATCAACGTTTTCAAAATTTTCCTGTATGCCGTCTATGCTTGCGATTATGTCGTTCCACAATTCTTGAACTTTTTCGATTGCTGAAATTATTTCAGAGCGTGTTTTAAAATTACTTGTTACAATTATTCTTGCGCCTGATATTAAAATCGCAATCATAGAAAGCTCAAAAAATAGAGCCTTGTTATAATCTTCCTCATTTTTCCCAGTTGGAGCTTCTGAATATAAAGCGTTCGCAAGTTCGTCATAATAATCTATGCGAGTATCATAATTATCATTTGCTTCAAGAGGGATAGAGATTACGTCAACAAGTGCTTGACCAATTTTATTTTGAATTTCTTCGTTTGTTGGATCAGACTTAAATATTGTTAGTAAGTTCGTCAAAGTGTTTTTCGCTTCGTTCCAGCTGTCGTTTATTAAATTCTGAGTCGCTGCAAGTTCTGACATGACTGTGTCGGCAAGACCTGCGACTTTGTTTATCATGTTTAATCCGGCTTGCACTGCCGAATATAAGTCTGTTCTTAATTGCTGTAATTGTGCTATACCGTCTGCGATAGCATCTAAAATTTCAAGCAATACAAGTGCGCCAAGTTCGGGCGCTGAAATAAGTCTATCAATATTCGCAGGCTCTAACCATTGCGTTTCAAACATTGTATATGAACCGGTTTCTGTGGGATCTATAATTTCACGTACTGAAACAAGTTGCAAAATAAGTTGCCCTTTTACGGGGTGAGTTACTTCCCACTGTCCCTTTTCATTTTGGCAGGCTTTGAAAAAGCGGTCTGCATCTTTCTGATGATTTAGTCCATCAAAATATACGGTTAACGGATAAGACACGGATTTGACATCCATATCCTGAACGATTGAGCCTTTGAATTTCGGCGGGTCAAATAT
>JAKPCT010000019.1 GCA_029553165.1 Bacillota bacterium | reverse complement strand
GTATTGATTGCTTCATCGCTACTTATTGTCAGCAGTTTAGCTTTGACATCTTGCGGTTCCAAGGCGAGCGATGCCACAAACCAAGAAAAAACTGAATGCTGTGGTGGTCACAGCAAGGAAGAGGGAAAGAGTTGCTGCGACTCAACAAAGGTTAACGCGCCTGCCGATAGCACCAAGAAAGATGGTTGCTGCAGCGGCAAGGAGCATAAAGAACCTTGTGATAAACCATGTGAGCATAAACACTAACCGAAAGATAAATGAAATAGGCCGTCGTTATTCGACGGCCTTTCTTTTTTGTTGGTTAGGCTAAAACAGACATAATGAGTGAACAAAACCTGTAATCACTTTTCCACTTTCATAGTCGAGTTCCGATCCAAAAAGGCTGTGAGGGATTGAGAAAATAATAATGGTAACCACTGCTGCAAGTATAACCATTACAGGCCTGTTGTTTTTGCGATTAGTAATAAATGCAATTAGCCATGCTGCAAAAGCAATAAGGGTTTTATTATCGGTAAGGTCATAGCCAAAAGGGAACCCTGTCCAGTATGCCCCAAATGCATATTTCTGAACAATAGGACCAAGGATTAAACCACCTAGAAATAGTAAAGCAAGGCTTACGGTGATATTTTGTTTGTATGACGGGATGTTGAATGTAGCCTGTAAACCTGTTAGGTTCGAGAATAACATGGCTAAGAACATGAATAATATATGTGGGATTAAGACCCAAGCAGGCACCGGGTCTTTATATCTTATGGTAATAGGATTTTCTTTGAACAAAAAATGGGTGTTAGCACCCTCAACTATTTCAATATAGTATTCGAGTTTTGCAGCAGCAGGCATTTTAGGAAGGTATGCTTCCTGACGGTTTTCATCAACTGCAAGAAATGGAATAGATGAAAAATCCTCGTTAACCTTGAATCGCTTGTAATGGAGAGTAGCAATGGCATTTATTGGGAGGTGAAGGGTAATTTTAGTGTCCTTATCGCTTTCCCCGCTACGTATCAGCTTGGATTTATACTCAACACTATCAATTAAATAGCTAACTCGTTTAGGATGGGTAGGCCCCGTGAGGCGTTGATAAACAGCGGCTGCCAGGGTTATTGTAAGCGCCAGGGAAAAAATTAAATATTTTTTCATGGTTAATTGATATGGTTATGATTAAAGTTCAACAGTTAATTCCATTTCTACTTTATCCCTTACAACTCTAACAGTTGCTTTAGTGCCCGGTTCAAGGGTTGAAAGGGCCTCGGTGTAATCGTAAATATTCTTAATACTTTTCTGATTTATGGCAATAATCAGGTCGCCTACCTTAATGCCAGCAATTTCGGCAGGCTTACCTTCGGTAACGCCAATAACTTTGAGTCCCTCGTCCGATGCACCACTCACATCGGGCATAATTCCCAGCTTAACTTTAATTTTTGGTGAACGCGATGATGAAATGGAGCGGGTGCTTGATTTTGTAAAGGTGAGGGGTTTTTGCATGGTTGCCAGTTCTCGGGCCAAGCGGTATGTGTAATCGGAAACATTTTGCATACCATCAATGTTGAGTAGTGCTATATCATCGTTTGGGGTATGGTAATCCTCATGTAATCCGGTGTGAATAAAGAAAACAGGTATGTTTTTGGAGTAGAATGAGGCATGGTCGGAAGGGCCAAAGCCATCGGGAACCAGTTTTAGGTTGAAAAGACTATCGGAATTCAGGGCGTTCAGAATGGAATCGGCCTCAAGGGAGGTTTTTGACCCGTGAACCTCAAGTTCACGGTTGCGTAATCGCCCCACCATATCGAGGTTAATCATAGCCTTTATGTTTTCAACCGGAATGAGAGCAGAGTCAACAAACCGTTGCGAGCCTATAAGTCCTTTTTCTTCGGCTCCAAAAGCCACAAACACAATGCTACGCTTAATTTTATTCTGTTCCGATGCTAACTTTTGAGCAATTTCAAGCATGGCCACAACGCCTGAAGCGTTATCGTCGGCTCCATTATGAACGGCATGTTGGCCGGGGTTTCTGCTACCCCCCATTTCACCCATTCCTAAATGGTCGTAATGTGCACCAATTACAATGTATTCATTAGCGTACTTGGGGTCGGTGCCGCGGAGCATGGCAACCACATTCTGGGTTTCAATGGAGTTATAAAGCTTTGCTACCTTTCCACATACAGTAATTCCTAAGGGTTGCGAGAGGATCCTATACTCAGCAATTTTCTTAGCAATAGCGGAGGGTTGGCCAATAGGTGCAATAAGTTTTGCTGAAGCCTCAGGCGAAAGAATGAAAATAGGGAGTTTAGGAAGGGAACGGAAATCAACATCAATATACTTTGATAATGTGTCGTTACTTACAATAATAATCCCAGCAGCACCTTGATTTTTAGCAATTTCTAAAGGTTTAGTGTTCAAGTAAACGTATTTTGAGTCATCTAATGGGTAATAAATTACAGCCCATTTCCTTCGAACCTTGATGTTTTCATAGCATGCAACACTATCGCCTTTGCCAACAAATATTGCTTCGGCGCAGAGTGAGTCCGATCCGTTTACAGTAGGTGCTGAAAAATCGCGACTGAACTCAAGCCTCTCACCATTTATCATTAAGCTGGTTTTCTTTTCGAATTCAGGGTTAAAATTCTTAAAGGAAAAGAATTGATATCCTTTTTTGCCTAAAAGGGTTAGGCCGTATTCACGAAACTCGTCGCGGATATACTTAGCTGCAATTTTGTCCTGAACTGTACCTGGTTGCCGCCCCTTTAAACTATCGGAAGCCAGAAAGCTTACGTGGTATAAAAGTTCGTTACTAGTGATATAAGCACTTCGTTTAATCTGGGCGAATAGGGTAGAGGAAACGAATAGCAAAACAACAAGTAAAATCCTTTGCATGATGGTAAAAATTTGTATTGTTAACAATAGAATTCAAATATAGCTTAAATCATCAACTAATTTTTTTATAATTGCTGTCAATTTTGGTACCAATTTTTTAAGCAATGGGAAAAATCAGAATATCAGAGCGGAAACTAATTCTTTTTACTGTTGGTTTACTTATAGTGGCAGGAATAGTTCGATTGGGATTTTACAAAGTGGGAGTATGGCTTTTCTACTTGGCATTTGTACCAATTATTTTGCATAGGTTGAGGTTTTATATTAGGAATGTTAAAAATTTACATAAGGTTGACAGGTATAGGCGGTTCACCTTGGGGTTTATCATTGCTACTATTATCCTAAACCTTTTAGGATTTCAGGATGTTGAGTTTGTGTTGCTTTTTGTACTGGCCATTGATTACTTGATTGTTGTACAAAATCCAAGAGTACCAGGTGGAAGGGAATAGCGTGGCATACAAGCTTAGCCCATTGTGGCAAAGGGCAATTATAGGAGGGAGTATTTGGGGTGCTCTGGAAATCACATTGGGTTCTGTACTTCACAACCTGATGGTTCCTATGGCTGCAGGAACATTACTTGCATCGCTTGGTGTATTAACCGTTTCTGCTATTTCGGCACCATCAATTCAGAGAGGATTCTTCTGGCGGGCTGCACTGATTTGTGCCTTACTTAAGTCAGTATCGCCTAGCGCGGTAATTCTACCTCCAATGGTGGGAATTGCACTTGAAGGGGTTCTTATGGAGTTAGGATTACTAATATTGGGCACAAATGTACTTGGACTTTTACTGGGTGGAGGTTTGGCTCTGCTCTCAATTCCGCTTTTTAAAGCTATTAGGCTTTACATGATTTACGGACAAGGTATTGTTGAATTTTTTAATAGCTTGTTAATCCAATTAACTGGAAGCAATAATGTGATAGTAACCAATTATTTGATTTATACCTTACTGATTATTTATTTGTCCCTTGGTATCATATCGGCATTGATTGGGTATAGCCTAGGGAAAAATAATTTGCCCATTGCTATTAATCCAATTGAAATTACAGTTTTTACAAGAGTTGGCAATAATCTGAATTTCAGAACTTATTTACTGTTGATAATCCATATAATTGCCCTTGTGTCATATCTTGCTTTTGCCTCAGTATTGCCTACTTGGTTTGCCATTTTGGGTGGTGGGTTATATACAACCCTTATTTTAACCTATTATGAAAGGCCACGAAAAAAGCTATTAAAGCCTATTTTTATATTGCCAGTTCTGGCATTTGCTTTTTTTATCCCATTAATCACAACCAAGTTAATCCTGGTTCCAATGTATGGCTCATATATTTTTGTTAGGGCAATCTTTGTTGTGGTAACATTAGCTGCAATTGGAACAGAGTTAGCCAAACCTTCCGTTAGTCAGCTTTTTAGTAGAGGATTTCTAAGTCCGGTTTACTATGCATCAAGCATGGCATTTAATGCCTTACCCATATACCTGGAAGCTTTTGAGAAATCCAAATTTACGGCTTCATCAATGCTTAAAAGTATTCAGGGTGTTCTTAATAACTCGAGTTGGTGCGGTAATAGGCCTATATTTATCATTACAGGCGGTTTAGGTGAAGGAAAATCAACATATTTAGAAAATCTGCTGGAAATTTTTGGGAAGGAAAAAGGCTTGAGTTTTAAGGGATTTATTGCCAGGGGTATAGGTGCGCCACCGCTACGCGAGGGATATAATCTTTGGATTATACCCGATGGAACCGACTTGATGTTGTGCCGTAGGATTGGAGCTTGTGGTTTGCCTAATAAGTCGTTCGAGTTTAACGATGGGGTTATAGGGTGGTTAACCACTGATTTGGCTGCTATTAATGCCGATGATATTTTGGTTATTGATGAGGTTGGCCGAATGGAGCTTTATGGTAAGGTGTGGGCAGGGCTAATAGAACATCATCTTACAAAAACTAAGAATGTTTTGATACTAACAGTGAGGCGGGAAAACCTAATGCATGTTGTGGAAAGGTGGAACCTAACCGATGCCTACGTATTTGATATTAATAAGGTTGGTGTAAACGATGCTGCAAATAGCATTAAAAGTTTAGTTCTCAGTTACCACACGGCCGGTTCCCGAAAGTAATGAACGTGAATCAATAATTGATGTACCGTGGATGGCAGGGTAAACAATTACTACATTTTTATCGGAGATTATTTGGCTAGTGAATATCAGAGTGTTTTGGATATCGCTATTGTAAGCAATAGTTCCT
>JAKPCT010000009.1 GCA_029553165.1 Bacillota bacterium | reverse complement strand
GATTACCGCAAGTCAGTGGAGGAACAATCACATTAAAAAATTGTGTAGTAACAGCAGATAGCAAGCGTTCAGCAATCGGTGATGTTTCAACAGTCGATATTGTAATGTATCCAGAAAGTATTACATTTGGATTAAGTTAATATGATTATAATCAAATCAAAAAAAAGAATATTCGATGATATCTCTTACGAAAGCCATAATGGCTACTATTATATGTATGTGAAAGATGACTGGCGTTTAATTGCGAATAGCATAAAAGAAGTAGAGAACAAATGTAATGTAATCGAGTATGATGATGATTGCTATTTATTAACCATTAAGCCAGTGCCTTTTGATTTGCAAAGGCGAGACATCAAAGGCGAGCCGATGATACTTGCTGATGATAATGAATGGATAATACCTACAATTGCAGACGTTCGATATAAATTCACATTGAAAAAACAAGAAGGTCAATTCATCCAGACGATGGAGGTGTGCGACCCGCTATTCGATTTATTGATAGATTATGCAGACAAAATCAAGAAGGGAATTGAGTATTCAGACTTGATTGAATTGATTGCAAAAGTTTTGGAACGAAATTACTATGTAAATAGAAATATCGTGTTGGCGTTAGGAATTATTGATACTTATAATATTGAAAAACTAATCAGGACTATTTACAGACATGATGAGATGAGCAGGTTAAATGAAACCTTTTTTCGTGCAGGCGACAATGAGGATGCGACTAAATCCGTCTGTAATGGATTTCATGATAGTAAGAACATTAAAAACGATGATGATAAAAACAAAGGACCCGATAACTAATAGCATAGGATTATTACTGTAATGGCAAAACTGCAATTAGGATTAAATGTGGATGATAAGAATTTAGTTAAGATAGTCCAGAAGAAACATCGTGTTTACATGGAAGTCGTTCCGCAACAGACTGCAGGTTCAATCATTGCAAAAGAGAAGGTAACAGCAGAAGCACGGTCAGCAGGCGATAGTTTTTCCAGAAGATTAAAAGATACTCTAAAAGCAATCAGTGATGCTTATCATTCTGAACTATCAAGGCAAATCGTTGGAGGTTTTAAGATATCCGCTGGCATAATTGCAGGGACTATTACTACTGCATTAGTTGGAGGCGTAACATTCCTTGCAAGAGGCTTGCAATCATCATTCGAAAAAGGCATACCTATTGCAGAAGCGTTCAGGAGTTTGTTTACTAACGTCCCATCGGAATTGTTTTCAAAGCAAGGCAAGATATTAAAGGGGCTATTCGATAAATCAAAAGAATACGGCGTGTCTATCGAAGAGATGGCAAAAGCAATGGAGGCCGTATTACCGACTATGAGAACGAGGACGGTTGAGAATATCGAGGTTTATGCAGATGCTTTTGCAAAATTGAAATATTTAGAAAGTATTACCGCTGAACAGTTTCAAGAGATTGGTAATATTGCAACATTGACCAGGCGTCCAATTGAACAGATCGCACAAATGTTTAATGTGTTCACTGACAATATAGGACATACTGGCGGACAGATAAGTAGAGAGTTAAGAAAACTTACAGACAATTTCGGCAATAATATCGAAACTATGTTTGCCACTTTGGAATATGTTTCAAAGAATATCACATTAGACCCACGAGAGGCGGTTGCTTTCATCCAAAAGGGAATGGAGGATTTAAGTAAGTATATTGCAGGTCAAATACCGTTTGAGAAGATGTCAGCAGATGCGATGAAGTTGTCTGATATTTTTCAAGCACCTGAATTCGGTGAAATATTGCAGAAGTATACTACAAAGTTAGGCGACATTACATCATCGTTTGCAGAGTTGATGTCAACAGAACCCGCAAAAATTGAACA
>JAKPCT010000303.1 GCA_029553165.1 Bacillota bacterium | reverse complement strand
TGGGCGTTTTAAAGCGATCCAGCAGGAACAGCAACCAGAAGCTGGTCAGCAGGTGGCGCAACCTCCGGCACAAGCGGGTGGAAATATATGGAATCCTGGAGTTTGGAATAGAGAACAATTCAATAATATTCCGCAGCCCGGAGGGGGTGATCGTCCGGCGGCTGAATCGAATCGTATTGCAGTTGTGAGGCTTCAGCCAGGAACGCGCTTTCGTTTTTACGAAGAAACAATGACATTAGTTGTTGAATAATGAGCCTTTTACTTTCCAATAGACCAGGTTCGATTACTATTATAAGCTATAGCGATTATAGCGGGGCTGGTATATTGCAGCTCTCCGGACTCTCCAATCAAGCTATTTTATTGAATAAATTCGTATTGATTGCCAAAGCTCGTCATGCTGTCGATTATTCTCTCGCCAATATCCCTTACCTCTACGTCTTTGGTACATCACTAACAGATTTGGTAATGCAGTTTTATTTGTTCCCCTTTGTAAATTGTACAGCCTCTAATGCCATTTCGTCATTCCTATCATTTATAGACAGTTATTTGGTTTCTGCCTATGGGTCTCCAAGGATAAATGTAACAATAAATGGATTGTCCTGGAGGGGCGTTATTACACAAATGCAAATGGAAAGTGGAGTCATGGCTCAATCCCCGGAAATCGTCGTTGGTATAATATCAGCCCTGGGGAATTTTCTATAAAATTATGTCAGTCTATGTTAAACGGGTCTTTGACTGTAAGCTTCGTCTTCAAGACGGATATTCATTTGATGTATCCGCCTTTTCGGCTACTTATGTTCTTAACGGAATCCCTACTGCCGAAGTCTATTTACCGTTAGGTCGAGAATTCAACTCGAAGCTTGTCTCTAACAGCTATGCATTTCTCACAAATTACTTTCTTGATCGTCCGGCATATCTTTATTTAACGTTTATCGATAATTCTGAAGGAGTTGTAAATTGCAATATATCAACCGGAACATACCTGGTATTTGCCGGATATCCAAGCAATGTACAATATATAAAGACATCTAGTGGATTACAGCTTAAAGTTACGTTGCGGCATTGGCTTTCTGATCTCGATTTTGCTTCAACTCTCAGTGCCGCAAGCCATCCGGCAAATCCCAAATCTCTTATTTGTAATCCAAAGCTGCAATTTGGCGGAGCCGGTAGTGGATTAGGTTTTGCACTGGCGGGAATTGTTCAGAGCATTGTTAATCCGCTTTATGCTGCATCAAATCTCTGGGGCAATGCTATTTTTCCTTTCTTGAGACAACTTGTATTAGCCGACAGAGTTAATAACCTCTTGTTTGGAACGGGCAACGATTGCCTCAATTATGCCGTGCGTCGTGCCCTATTCAGTTGGATGTATTCTGTTTTACC
>JAKPCT010000302.1 GCA_029553165.1 Bacillota bacterium | reverse complement strand
CCAATCAACTCAACGACAACATCAATGTTGCAAATGAGATCAGCATTGTATCCGATCCATTTGCCAATCAGAATTTTCATTCGATGCGTTACGTTGAGTTTATGGGTGTTAAATGGAAGATTACAAATGTCGAAGTTCAGTACCCAAGACTAATACTGACTATAGGGGGTGTATACAATGCCCAGTAGGCTAGAACTACAGACTTTATTCGAGAATATTCTCGGAAGTCGAAATGTATATTTTCAACCCCCTGAGTCAGTAAAGATGAAATACCCCGCCATTGTTTACGGTCTCGATAATATTGAGAACTCGTTTGCAAATGACGGGGTTTATTCATCTAAGAAAAAATATTTAGTAACAGTTATTGATGAGGATCCAGATAGTCCGATAGTAGATAAGATCACTGCTTTACCTACTTGTCGATTTAATCGACATTTTCAATCGGACAATCTGAATCATTATGTTTTCATTCTATATTTTTAATTAAAGGAGGATAAAAAATATGGCTAAACTTGTTTGGGATAAAATTGGAGAACGTTTTTACGAAACCGGTGTTAAAAAGGGCGTGCTTTATCCACAAGGACCTGGAGGTACTTATCAGAAAGGCGTTGTCTGGAATGGTCTTATATCCGTTACCGAAAGTCCTTCTGGTGCTGAGCCAACGCCTATATATGCTGATAATATCAAGTATCTTAATCTCATGTCTGCCGAGGAGTTCGGTGCCACTATCGAAGCTTATACCTATCCCGATGAATTTGCTCAGTGTGATGGGTCTGCCGAGATTGCAACAGGTGTTATGATTGGACAGCAGTCTCGTAAACCCTTTGGTCTTTCTTATGTTACCACTCTCGGTAACGATGTCGATGGTAATGATTACGGCTATAAGCTTCACATCATTTATGGTGCGCTTGCTGCTCCTTCGGAAAAGGGATATTCTACTATTAATGATAGTCCAGACGCTATCACTTTCTCTTGGGAAATCACTACAACTCCTGTTTCTGTAACAGGATTTAAACCAACTGCTTCTATTACGATCGACTCTACGAAGGTAGATCCAACTAAATTAGCTGCTCTGGAAGCTATCTTGTATGGTGGCGAGGAAACAGAAGCAAGACTTCCTCTGCCTGACGAAATAGCTACTCTGTTAGCGGCGGATGCACCGAGTGCTCTCGCCTTAGTCAATATTGACCCCGCAGATGAAGATACAAATGTTGCGGTTGATTCTAGCATTGTTATAACCTTTAACAACAAGATTTCTCGTGAGTCGATCATTGTCACCAAAGACGACGGAACACTTGTTGAGGGAACAAAGACTTGGGACACGACAGGTAAAGTATTGACGTTCAAGCCAACTGCGAATCTTTCAGCTAGCACTGTATACCTTGTTACGGTTGGAGGAGTTGTTGATATTTATGGTCAGGCGCTTAGTGCTGCGGTTTATAACTTTATGACCGTTGCTCAGGGTTAATTAACTACTTATATTTAAACTTATTTTTTGTGGGAGTCGTATTCAGGATTATTGGCTGGCGACTCCATATTTCTAATTATCGAAAGGAGAAAATATTATGTTAAAAAAAACAATAACTTACACCGACTTTGACGGAAACGAAAGAACAGAGGACTTCTACTTCAATCTTTCTAAGGCAGAAATTATAGAAATGGAATTAAGCATAGCGGGTGGCATGACCCAAATGCTTAATAAGATTATCGCCGCTCAGGACGGCGAAAAAATTATCAAGACCTTTAAAGAAATCATTCTTAAGGCTTACGGTGAGAAGTCTCCTGATGGAAAAAGGTTTATTAAATCCGAAGAACTTTCCACTGCTTTTTCTCAGACAGAAGCCTATTCTCAGTTGTTCATAGAATTAGTGACAAATGCAGATGCAGCAGCAAAGTTTATGAACGGGATCATTCCGGCGAATGCCACTCAAATAGCAGCGCCGGTTGCACAACAATAAAAAAAGTTAAGGAGGATTGAGGAATGCTTCAAATTACGATACCAGCCGTTGAACTATGGGACGAGCGGAAACAGGAATTCGTTACCACAAAAGAACAGACGCTGTCTTTGGAACATTCCCTCGTCTCTCTTTCAAAATGGGAATCCAAATGGTGTAAACCATTTCTAACAAAACAGGAAAAAACCTTTGAAGAAACTTTGGATTATATAAAATGCATGACAATCACACAAAACGTGGATCCAGAAATCTACCGATACCTCACTAATGAAAACATTAACGAGGTTAATCGATATATAGAAGCTCCGATGACTGCTACTTATTTTTCGGATGAAAAAAACAGTAAAACCAGTAGAGAGCAAGTTACAGCTGAGCTTATTTATTATTGGATGATTGCTTTAAATATACCATTTGAATGCCAAAAATGGCATCTTAACCGTCTTCTTACTTTAATTAAGGTCTGCAACATTAAGAATCGGCCTCCTAAAAAAAGAAGTAAAAAAGAGATCATGAGTCGTAATGCTGCTTTGAACGCTGCTCGTAGAAAACAATTAAATACAAAGGGGTGAAGCGATGAATAACAAACCACAAAAACACTATAACGCGTGGCTTACAACCTTTACAAAAAAGGCAGTTGCAGTAATTCTTATTGTCTCATTAATAGATTTACAGTTATCGTACATACTTGCTTTTATGGGTAAAGAACAAATTGCAGAATCACTTTCTAGTACCATCGCCAATACTATCATCGGAGTAATGCTTGGATATTTCTTAAAAGCTCTTTTCGAAACATTCTTCGAAGAACGTGAAAAGAGATTAAATAAAAACTCGAACAAAACTGACTCGTCTTCTTCAGATGAGTCAGTTTAATAAAGGAGGTTTTACCATGCCTATTTATTTTTTAACTACAGCACTTTTAATTGTTTCTGTTGTAACAAATCTAACGGTCGAAGGAATCAAGAAGCTTCTTGACGGGACAACTGTTAAATATTCTTCAAATGTTTTGGCCGCTGTTTCTTCAGTCATAATCGCTTGTGCTGTTTGTGTCATCTATATCATCATGAACGACATTGTCTTTTCTTTGAAGGTTGGAGTCGAGATTGTTATTCTTATGTATCTTGGTTTCCTAATTTCAACGGTTGGTTACGACAAAGTGGTTCAAATGATTAAACAGATTCAAAACATCAAGGAGGAATAATCATGAGTAATAGTCCTTTGGTTAGTTATACCAAATATAAAAGGAGAATTTTTGTATGATAGAGTTCAGACAAAAGGGCGATTTCTCCAAACTGACACGTTTCTTAGAGAAAGCCAAAGAAGCCGTACGTCTCGGAGATCTCGACAAGTATGGTCGGGAGGGAGTAGCCGCCCTTGCGTCTGCAACACCTATCGACTCCGGACAAACTGCTAATTCTTGGTATTACAAGATTATACATAAGAACGGGTCAGTTTCAATCACTTTTTACAATTCAAATATTCAAAATGGAGTTCCAATAGCCATAATTTTACAGTATGGACATGGAACTCGAAATGGTGGCTGGGTACAGGGTCGAGATTACATCAATCCTGCTATCCGGCCTATCTTTGACAAAATCGTAAATGAAGCATGGAGGGAGGTTACCAAGCCATGAGCACAACAATTGATCAAAGAGTTGTCGAAATGCGGTTTGACAACAAGCAGTTTGAAGCGAATGTCAAAACTTCTATGTCAACTCTTGACAAACTTAAACAAAGTTTGAATTTGACCGGAGTCTCAAAAGGCTTAGAAAACATAGGAACCGCCGCCAAAAACATTAATATGTCTGGGCTCAGTGATGCTGTAGAGAACGTTCGTCTTAAGTTTTCAGCTCTTGAGGTTGTGGCGGTAACAGCCCTCGCCAATATTACCAACTTAGCAATTAATACAGGTAAACAGTTAGTAAAATCACTAACTATTGACCAGGTGATCGCAGGTTGGACTAAATACGAACAGAAAATAGATTATATCCAAACCATCATGAACGCAACAGGTAAATCGGTTGACGAAGTAAACAAGTATCTCGATAAGCTTATGTGGTTTTCGGATGAAACAAGTTATAGTTTTACCGATATGACAGCGGCTCTTGCTCAGATGACTTCTTCTGGCGGAGATATCGATAAACTTATCCCCTTGATTACAGGTGTAGCGAATGCTACGGCATACGCTGGTAAAGGTGCTGCTGAATTTAGTAGAGCAATGTATAATTTAAACCAATCATATAGTATGGGAAGTCTTCAATACATGGACTGGAAAAGCTTAGAACTTGCTGGCGTTGCCTCAAAACAACTTAAACAGATATTTATTGATACTGGCGTCGCTATGGGAAAGATCAAAGAAGGGGAAGTTACAATAGCTAACTTTAGTAGCACTCTGAAAAATAAATGGGCTGATACTGAAGTTATGGAAGCGGCATTTGCAAAATTCTCAGAGCTCTCTGAAGAAGCATATAAACTTGTTAAATCCGGAGAATATGATACAGCCTCTGAAGCGATAGAAGCTTTATCCGGGCAATACTCGGATGTTGCTGAAAAAGCATTTAAGGCAGCCCAGCAAGCAAAAACATTCAAAGAGGCAATTGAAGCTACAAAAGACGCAGTGAGCTCCGGCTGGATGAGAACCATAGAGATTATATTTGGTGACATCGAAGAAGCAACTGAGCTTTGGACAAACGTCGCTAATGTTTTATGGGATATTTTCGCCAGTGGCGCAGAAGCACGTAATGAGATGTTAGAGGGATGGAAAGAACTTGGTGGACGAACCGCTTTGATTGAATCATTCTCAAATGCGTTCGAAGCCTTAAGAAAAGTAATTACCCCGATCAAAGAAGCCTTTAGGGATATTTTCCCAGCGATGACGAGTGAGAGACTATACGCGTTAACCGAAGGTTTAAAAAGTTTTACAGAAAGATTAAAAATCGGAGATGAAACCGCTGATAAAATTAAACGAACTTTTGCTGGTTTGTTTGCGGTTCTTGACATGGTTAAAGACGCTTTCTCATTTGTCTTTAAAGTGGCGGGTAAAGTATTCGGTTTGTTTGGAGGACCGACGGCTGGAGGAATATTAGAACTCACAGCAAGATTTGGTGATTTACTTGTTAAACTACATGATACTGCCGAAGCAGGAAATATATTAGGTAAAGCTTTTGAGAAAATCCAAGAAATCTTCACAACAGTAGCTGATAAAATTAAAGATGCTATCTCAAGAATTGGAAAGGCGTTTCAAGGTTTCAAATCTATCAACATCGGTCCCTTGGATGAGTTTTCAGAACGCTTTGAAATAGGCGAGATCTTCGGAGCCGCATTTGAAGCAATCGTAAAAGTTCTTGAATGGGCTGCCCCTATCGTGGCAAAGCTCGGAAGTATTATTGGAAAAGGTCTTGGTGCTCTTGCTGATAAAGTAAGCTATGCTGTCGAAAATATGAAGTTCAACGAAATTCTTGATCTTATTAACACCGGCTTATTTGGTACTATTTTATTTGGTATCAAGAAGTTTATTAATTCGCTTACTGATATTACATCTGGAGCCGGAGGATTCCTTAAGGGCATAACGGATATTCTCGACGGCGTCCGTCGTTCTCTGGAAGCTTATCAGAGTAGTCTAAAAGCTAAAACCTTACTTACGATAGCTTCAGCTATTGGTATTTTAGCAGCAGCACTTGTTGTTCTCTCTCTTATTGACAGCGAAAAATTATCAACGTCGTTGACGGCCATTACAGCTCTTTTTGTTGAGCTTGCTCTTGCGATGAAGTCTATACAAAAAACTCTTGGCCGCGGTAAAATGGCTAAAGTCTCCACCCAAATAATTGCGATGGCTACGGCTATTCTAATTCTATCATCAGCTATGAAAAATCTTTCATCGCTTGATTGGGAAGGAGTAAATAAAGGCATAGTCGGTATTGCGGCTTTGGCCGCGGTCCTTGTCATCGCAGCGAAGTCACTGAATAAGAGTTCTGGAAAACTCATAAAGGGATCTACGGGGTTAATTGCTTTTGCGACTGCAATTTTAATTATGTCAAAAGCGGTCGAATCAATGTCCGAACTTAGTTGGAATGAATTAATTAAGGGTCTAACTGGACTTACAGTTATTCTTGCTGAAGTAGTCGCAATTACACACTTTATGGGCGATTCGAAACGTATGATCTCAACGGGCATAGGTATGATAGCCCTTGGTGCTGCGATGCTTATATTTGCAGAAGCAGTTGAACATATGGGTCAATTATCCTGGGGAGAGATTGCCAGAGGACTTATAACAATGGCTAGAGCTTTGACGGCTATAACAATTGCTACGAAGTTCTTGCCTAAGGGAATGATCAGCAAAGCTACCGGAATGGTTATTATGGGGGCTGCTTTGCTTATAATTGGCGAAGCAGTTGGAAAAATGGGTTCGTTGAGTTGGGATGAAATTGCCAGAGGACTTATAACAATGGCTAGAGCTTTAGCTGCTATAACCCTCGCTTTAAATTTTATGCCCAAAGACATGATCGTTAAGGCTACAGGTCTTATTGGGGTTGCTGCGGCACTTACTATTCTTGTTAAACCTCTTCGTGAGATGGGTAGTATGAGCTGGGAAGAGATAGTTAAAGGGCTTGTCACTTTGGCAGGTTCAATGAGGATACTCGCTGTTGCCCTGAATGTTATGCAAAAAGCGATTCCTGGTGCAGTAGCTATGTTGATTGTTGCGCCTGCTCTTGCTATTATGGCCAAGGTCCTCGAAAAGCTTGGTAGCATGCCCCTTAGTGAGATTGTTATAGGACTTTTAGCGTTAGCTGGAGTATTTGTAGTGCTTGGCACTGCGGCTCTTATCTTGCAACCTCTTGTTCCGACGATGATCGGGTTGAGTGCGGCTATTGCGCTTCTGGGCGTTGGTATAGCGGCTGTTGGAGTTGGTGTTCTGGCATTTTCTACGGCTTTAACTGCACTATCCGTTTCTGCTACTGCCGCCGCCGGAGCTATTGTCGTTATTGGTTCTGCAATACTAA
>JAKPCT010000300.1 GCA_029553165.1 Bacillota bacterium | reverse complement strand
GTAGAGTAAATCCTAGTTAATCATTTCCTTTTTTTAACTTTTTCTTCGTTTTGAAGTGAAGGTTTGTTAAGTGTACCCTTTTTTCGCGATTTTGCTTACAAAATTTATTTTTTATGGGCTTGACATATTACCAGATTGCTTAAGCGGTTATCATAATTTTAGTAATGTTAATCAAAGAAAAAACCGATATAAATGATATATAATTTCAGCAATACAATTCCACAACAACAATAAAAATCCTTTCACAAATCCGAATTATGATTAGGAACAGATCAGTTTCCGGTCATTTTTTCAACCCATGAAGCAAAAATAATAATTTTTTTGTATAATATTTGATATTTTAGCCTGAAAGCCCTATAATTATATATAATAGGCTTTTTGTATGATCATATTTTGAAATATATCGGGGGTTTGAAATTTAATGATTAAAGGAATTATCAGTCGACGGGCCTCACAGCGAATTCCGTTCCAGGCTGAAATTACAATTCAGTTTTATGTTGAAAACTCTGAACCTGTTGTTGCTCAAACAACCAATATCAGTTTAGAAGGATTACGTTTCTTTGTACCCAAAGGCCTCATTAAGCTGGCTCCGGAAGACTCAATCGAACTGGTCTTCAACATCGGTGACTCCCAAATTGAAGTTAAAGGAGAAGTTTGCTATTTCGCTAATGCGTTTGATAACGAACATAAACCGGTCGTCTATTACGGAATCAAATTTACGGAACTGAGTGCTGAAACATGGAAGACAATCAATGATTATTGCACAGCCAAATTAGCAGCTGGTGATTCCGCAAGTGAATTCTCCACCTCTGTCAAGGCAGCTCAAAAACAACCCGAAAAAGATACGGAACTTACTACAAGTATTGATTCAATTGATTTTGGCCTGTCAGAGTCTGATTCTGCTACCGGTGATCAAACCAATTCTGACGAGCTTTTGATTGATTCTGTTTTTGAGTTGCAACCGGAAGGTTCTCAGGAGCCTAATGTTTCTAATACTGAAACTACCAATTCGTTTACTGATATCCAGATCGATTCAATCTTTGAGTTACAACAGTCAGGCGGTTCAGATTCGGATGTCAGTTTATCCAATACGATCAGCAACTCCGGCGACATTCAAATTGATTCCATCTTCGATCTGGAACAGCCTGCTTCAGAACCAATTGCTTCTACCGTTGAACATGTTATTCCTTTTGAGTTTTTGTCTTCATCACTTAACCCGGTTAGTGATATTAATAAGCAAACTCCGGAGTCAGTTCTGCCTGATCCTGTACCGCTTGAGCCTCTCAACGGCTCGATCAGCCCTGACATTAAATCAACTATTGAACCCGTTCCGGAGTCGGTTCTGCCTGATCCTGTACCACTTGATCCTTTTATTAATCCAGTTGAAACCCCTTCTACTTCTGATTCAAAGCCTGAACCAGTTATTGATGTGGGTAATCCATTCAGATCGCTTTCACAGGAAATTATTGACAAATTAATTGATTCAATGAGCTCTAACCAGAATAATTCCAAATCACCAACGGCTGATAACGCTGGTGAAGATCATGTCCAAACTAAAGATAACAAGGTTGACAATATTAACAACAATGAAGTTGTTGATATTGTTTCCGATGAACCAGTAATCCAAAACATTGAGACCGAGCCGGTTAATCCAATTGAGGAAACCAAAGAAAAAGTAACAACAGAGCCTGTTCCTGTCAATAATGAACCGGTTCAAGAATTTGAACCAATTAATCTTGAAGCAAATCTTAATGATTTAAGTATTGACCAATCGGAATTAAACTCTTTACTGGAGCAAGCTGTAACAGACCAGATTGCTCCCGACGAATCTCCAGAAGTTAGCCAGTCAGAGATCAATTCGCTCTTTGAATCAAATAATATTTCTAATATTTCAACTGAAACAGAGCCAAAAAAACCAGTCACACCACCAGTTCATGACTCTAATCAACCGGTTGAAAGTAAAGTTGATAAAGTTGATAAAGTTGACAAAGTTGAAAAAGTTGACAAAGTCGACAAAATTAACCAAGTTGAACCTGTTAAAGAACCTTTGCCAGCATCTCCTTCACCGGATATTGTAATTGATACTTCGAAAATTCCTAATTTTGCCCGGGGCAGTTCGACAGTTCCGATGGATCAGAAGATGATTGACCAACTAATTGAAAAATTAGTTCCCAAAAATAAACCTTCACAGCAGGCTCCGGTTAATACCAGTAATGAACCGGAAACTTTTTCGGTAAAACTGGAGACACTTAATGGTGATATAATCAATTGTAAAATAGTAAGGCTTTATTTTGGTGGAATTATTATTGAATCACCTCAACGGATCTTAGAAAACAGTCCGTATAAAATATCAATATCCAGTAATACGACTGAAATTAATAATATTACCGGAATCTGTTCGATGTGTGAACAGATTGACTCCAACAATTACAAAGCCGAATTCTTCTTTAAAGGTTTGAGCAATAGTAATATGGATATGGAAATATTAAAATCCATAATCGCTAAACTACAAAATAAGTAAATCAAAATCGAAACTCCGTTCTTAACCTGGAACGGATTTTTTTCATTTCTCTGCTAAACCCCGGTAAAAAAATTGAACTTTCTGCCGATAATAAAGATATATGTGTTGGTGGAGGTATATGATGATCAAAGGCAAAATCGAACAGCGTACCGCAGAACGGGTCCCTTTTGAAACTGGTTTACAGATTAAATTCATCAACTCTGATGGAAAAGTACTACTCGAAGCTTATTCAATAAATTTAAGTGCCGGTGGTTTAAAATTTTATGCTCTTGGTTCTCAATTACTCGAATTAGGGGAAAAATTAGAGTTTACTTTTACACTGCCTCATTTTGGCGAGAAAAAAGTTGAAGGTGAAATCTGTTACCGGGAGATTGAGTACGATCAAAATCAGCAAGTAAAAAGAACTAATTATGGTGTAAAGTTTATCGCAATGCCTTTGGAAACCTGGAACTACATTATGGATTTCTGTTATCAAAATGAAGTCGACCTGCAACCCGAATCTAATAATACCACTGAACCCAAACAAGTGATAACAATTCAAAATCAAGAGACTAAAGAACCATACTCTTCTGTTAAAGCCACAATAATATATCATGAACGTAAAATCGAGGGAATAATTGAGGATTTAAGCTTTGGCGGAGTTCGAATTCGGACCAAATATCAGATCCCAATTAACGCTAATGTTAATATCGCAATTCAATACCATGAGAAGGCCTTTTTCTTAAACGGAATCTGCATCTGGAACTCACCGGTAACCGATGCAGGCATAGAACCAGACTATCCATCAATGGCCGGAATCTTCTTCAATTCTTTACAGAAAAACCAGTTTGATGATCTTGCTGATTTAATCAATATCTTACAAAAATAAAGCCGTATCCTTCGAATACGGTTTAAGTCCTTACTTAAAGGACTTTTTTTCTTTTGAAGCTCCTTTGTTGATTAAATCAAACCAAATATTTGATTACTTTTAACTCCGGATACCGGAACAGGTTAAACTGACATCCCTTACGTTCCCCATTGGTTACTTTGACGATACATTCGGAACGGGTTGCATTCTTAACTGTTACAACTTCTCCATTATTGAGTAATAATGTCGCCCCTACCGGATATGGAGCCACAATCTTCTCTAAACTTTCAACAACTTGGCGATCAAATTTCTTCTCGATCCCTTGCTTGATCTCTGCTAAAACCAAATGGGAAGGTATTGCCGCACGATAAATACGATGTGAAGTCATTGCGTCATAAATGTCGGCTACTGCCACAATCTTAGCAAAACGGTGAATCTTATCGCCGGTTAGCCCTCGAGGATAACCTGACCCATCTTCCCGTTCATGATGTTGAAATGCAATATGTGAAGAGACAAAACTAACTTCAATCTTCTCCTTTAAGAGTTGATAACCATCACGCGGATGTCTTTTGACCGCCTCATATTCAACTGGCTCTAAACTCCCCGGTTTATTGAGGATTTTAGAATCAATATTGATCTTACCAATATCATGAAGTAATGCTCCCATACCCAAGTACTCCAAATCATTACGGTTGATCTTCATTGAATTGCCAATAATCAATGAGATTGTACAGACATTTATCGAATGCGCATAAGTATAATTGTCGTAAGAACGGATATCCATCATATTGTAGATAACATCATCATTATTAAAAATCTGATCAATCATCTCCGCGACTACCCGGCGTAAGTTTTTAACATTAACTTGATTAGTTTGGTGTAAAAGATCGATTATTTCTTTAAAGGCCAAACCCGCTTTGAGCCTGGTCTCAACCATGATCGGGTCTAAGAGCAAATGCTCATCATTACTGTCTCCGGGTTCCCAAATGTAAAGATGGCTAAACTTCATCTCCTTAAGTCGGCTAATATAATGCGGCTTTAATTCCACATTGGAACGCAATAATATTTTCCCATCATCTAACCGGTAAAGAGGACGGGCTAATTTCATTCCAGGTACAACTGCATCAATCGAAATTAAACGCATAAATCTTTTAACCCCCTTCTAAAAACATCGGGAAATTCTCCAGTAATCTTTAGATTAGAACAATAAATTAATTAAATAAAAAAATAAAGCCTCAAAACCAAAAAGCTGATTAAAAACAAGTTAATGATCAATTGCTATCCTTGACTTTTGATTACTATAGCTTTATTATTAAACATGAATTTAAGCCTTTTATTTCTATTTTTTTGCTGAATACAGGAGGTTGGCATTATGGGTATTAAAGTTGCAAAATTCGGAGGAACTTCACTTGCCAGCGCTTCACAAATCCCCAAAGTGAAAGCGATTATTGAAGCTGATCCCCAACGGCGTTATGTTGTCCCATCAGCTCCGGGAAAACGTTCCTCTGATGATCATAAAATAACCGATCTGCTTTATCTTTGTAATGCGCACGTTCAACAAGGAATTCCTTTTGATGACGTCTTCGCAATCATTTCCAAACGTTACTTACAGATTGTTGCCGAATTAGGACTGTCGCTAAACCTGCAATCCCACCTGGATGCAATCAAAACTGAAATCGCTAACGGTGCTTCCGCTGATTACACTGCCAGCCGTGGCGAATACTTAAACGGTTTGATCATTGCCGATCTGCTCGGATATGATTTTATAGATGCTGCCGAAGTGATCTTCTTTGACAAGAATGGTTTACTGGATTCGGACTTAACTCAGACCAAGATGGCGGAACGTTTAGGTAAACACGAACGGGCTGTCATTCCCGGTTTTTATGGTAGCACTCCGGACGGCAAAATTAAGACATTCTCCCGCGGTGGTTCCGACATCACCGGCGCAATTGTCGCCCGGGGAATCCAAGCAGAGATCTACGAAAACTGGACTGATGTATCCGGCTTCTTAATGGCTGATCCCAGAATCATTACCAATCCAAAACCAATTGAGAAGATCACCTACCGTGAATTACGCGAATTAGCCTATATGGGAGCAACCGTGCTTCATGAAGAATCAATCTTTCCGGTGAGACAAGCAGGTATCCCTGTCAACATTAAAAATACCAATGAACCGGAACATCCCGGAACCTTGATTGTAAATGATGCCGAGCCAATCTCTGAAAGCGGAGCGATTACCGGTATTGCCGGCCGCAAAGATTTTACGATTATCACAGTTGAAAAATCTTTAATGAATACTGAACTTGGATTTGGTCGCAAATTTTTATCAATCTTTGAAGCTAATAATATTTCCTTCGAACATATGCCTTCAGGAATTGATACCATCTCCCTGGTAGTCGCAGATTCTCAACTCAACTCAAAACTCGATAAAGTTGTTGAAGAGATCAAACAGCAATGCAAACCAGACTCAATTGAAATCTCCCCCAACATGGCTCTCATTGCCACTGTGGGTCGTGGTATGGCTTTCACCCCTGGTATTGCCGCTAAATTGTTTGGTGCTTTAGCAGCTGCTAATATTAACGTCCGCATGATCGACCAGGGATCAAGTGAGATTAACATCATTGTTGGCGTCGAAACCACCGACTTCGAAGCTGCCGTTAAAGCTATTTATAATGCGTTTGTCAAATAATAACCTTTCAAATTTTTAATATCTAAAGTAACAAAAGACTGTTGCAAGGGACTTTGCTAACAGTCTTTGTTATTTTAGTAAAAAAGGGGACATTGCTTTACAGCTTCTTAATCTTATTAAAAAATGAAAGGGATTAGAGTTGTTACACCAAATTCTCCGGATTTAACGCTTCCAGCTCCGGAATAACAAATCTCCCATCCTTCCGGATCAACTTCCCATCGAAGTAAATCTCACCACCACCGTATTCCGGCCGTTGAATATAGACTAAATCCCAGTGGATTGCCGACCGGTTTTTATTGTCAGCTTCTTCATACGCCTGGCCCGGTGTAAAATGAAGGCTGCCGGAGATCTTTTCGTCAAATAATGTATCCTTCATTGGTTTTAAAATATATGGATTTACTCCCAAAGCAAACTCGCCAACAAATCTTGCCCCTTCATCAGTATCTAAGACTTTATTGAGACGCTCGGGATCATTCCCGGTAGCTTCAACAATTTTCCCGTTCTCAAACCTAAAACGAATATTCTCATGGGTTACACCCTGATAAACCGCAGGGGTATTATAAGTAATAACCCCATTTACCGAATCTCTTACCGGAGCAGTAAAGATCTCCCCATCCGGGATATTCATCTTACCGGCACAAGGAATTGCCGGTATTCCCTTGATCGAAAAAGTCAGATCAGTACCCACTCCGGTGATCCGGACCTGATCGGTCCGCTCCATCAGTTCTTTTAATGGTTGCATCGCTCGGTTCATCTTGCCGTAATCTAAGGTACAGACATCAAAATAAAAATCCTCAAATCCTTCGGTGCTCATCCCGGCCAACTGCGCCATTGAAGGAGTTGGATAGCGCATTATACACCACTTCGTATGGTTAACCCGTCTTTCGGTTACCGGTCGTAAGTAATGCTTCATATATAATTGCTGTTGTTCTCCGGAAACATCAGCGGTCTCACTGGCATTGTCTGCCGCTCTGATCCCGATATAAGCATCCATCTCTTTCATCTGGACCATCTCATACTCCGCCATCTTCTCCAGCATTTCCTGATTGGCTTCCAGCATGATCTGACGGTCAATCTGTTTATTACGGACTGTAACAAAAGGAATTCCCTTGACTTTATAAACTTCACGGATGATCGCCAAAGCCAACGGCGAACCCGAATCAATTACCTCAATCAAGATCTTTTCACCTGGCTTTAACTCCACCGAATAGTTGATCAACCCACGGGCCATTGTTTCCAATCTGGGATCCTTCATCGAAATTCTTCATCCTTTCCATTTATTTATAGTTTAATTTGTTAGATTATTTTATTCCAAAAAACCCATCCCTAAATTGATAAAGTGCCTTTATTTTATGCCATTAATGCTTAATTACACATAATATAAATTAGAACATGTTAAAAAATGTCTCTTAGTATTTCACGCATTTGAGCCGAATAATAATAGTGATAGATACTCTTTAAAATAATTATCTGGGGTGGAGCGCATGTCAAGAAAAACTGTAAGTACCTGGGCAAAGAAAAATTTCCTCCACTGGTTTGTTGAAAATTACCAATTTCAATCTCAAGGCGCTAAACAGCTCTTGCTAAATTTAGCCGAAACAGAGGAAAATTTAGCTCGCACCCACCTTGTAATAGATGGTTCATACCTTCGACCGTTATTGGTAATTTCGACTACCGGAACAGGAATGCCCCCCTTTATCTTTAAAACTTTTAACAGTACAGTAACACAACCGGAATTAATCTTATCGCGGTTACAGTTATTAAATGGCTCACCGCTCTATTTGAGTTTATATTTTCCCGATCGGACCACTTGTGAAGCTTTCTTTTCCGTAATTGAGGAGTCACCGGTAACCTTAGAATCCACACTGGGCCAACAAATATTAATCGACTTTGAACTCTCGTTATGGAGTGAAGCATTCAAACACGAACTCGAACGGGCTGAAATCATGGACCAAATCAATCAGTCGCTGGATAACCGTGATAAACGCCAATTTAAACGCTTGGTTAAAAAATTGAAAAAATTGTAAATTTAAGCTGTTTTCCGGTTTTCTAATATTTCGGCAATCAATTTTGGAAGTTCATAGATATCGGTCAATGACCATTCGGTCTGTTGCTCGTCGCTGGGGTTAATCCAAATCGAAGTTATCCCTAATGAACTGGCTCCCTCAATATTAGACAAAGTATCATCCACAAAAATACATTCTGCGGGAGTAATATTTAAATCGGCTAAAACCCTTTGATAACTTGTTAAATTAGGTTTACCCTGATATTCACAGAAAATGATATCATAAACTTTGGAAAAACAATTGCCGATACCTAATTCCTGAAGTACTTTATTGACATGATATTTCGGACTGTTACTGAAGATTACCTTCGGAAGATCAATTTCCTGAAGCATTTGTTGCAGTCTGAAATCATTCGTGAGGAAATCACCCACATTAACATCGTAAGTACACTGAAAGTACTCTTCGGGACAGATCTGATGGTGCCGGATTAAACCTTCCAGGGTTGTACCATAGTTAATCCAATACTGATGTCTGATTTCAGTTATCTCTGACGGCGGCAGCTGAAATTTTTGGGTTAAAAACAGTTCGATATTCCGGTCAATCTGATTTAACAGGCCCGAATCAGGTGAATATAAGGTATTATCTAAGTCAAAGATCAGATATTTTATACTCAAAACCTCCATTCACCCCCTACCCCACAGGTTTAGTTACTACTAACTATATAAATTAAACGAAAATATTCCGTAATGGTTTCCAATTATTCTTTCTCTAACGCCAGTAACCCTTTTTTAAGTTCAATCCCAGCCCCAAAACCACCAATACTCCCATCCGCTTTAATCACCCGATGACAAGGAATCACAATCGGGACCGGATTCCGATGATTGGCATTGCCAACTGCCCGCGCCGCTTTGGGACAACCAATAGAGGCGGCTAATTCCTGGTAACTGACAGTCTCACCATATGGGATTGCCCTCAAACCCTGCCAAACTTTCATTTGAAAAGATGTTCCTGTAATTGCTAGTGGAAATTCAAAATTTTTGAGCTTTTTATCAAAATAATACTCGATTTGCTTAACAGCATCAAAAATATCTTCCTTGATCATCTGTTGAGGGATCGTAAAACCTGTCCCCGGTAATAATAATTCGCTGACCCCTGCCTCATCCCACAAAATCGCACCCTCACCCCATGGTGACACAAAAACACTATAATACAATTGTTCACCCCACTTTTTTAGCAGCTCATCAATCAATTAATTTCGAGATTAAAGTCCAATCTCCCTTTATTAATCTGCTAGCGACTTCTAGTTGAATTTAACGAAAAAAACCGATTTTTGACATATTTTAAATTATATTGATTTTTTGTGCTTTTTTAGAGGAATATCAAAAAATTAATCGTATATATAAAAACATAAGAAAATGGAGGGGATCACAGTGGCTTTTCTCAAATATCAAAAAGAAAAACCTAAAAAGGGTATTTCTTCAAAAACTATTGGACTAAATAAAAAAGGACGTTTTGCATTTTACAAACCAGTTGTTGAAAACTTTTTAAATGATATTAATCACGTCGAACTGTTTTTTGATCCGGAAACAAAAAAGATTGGAATTTTACCGGTTCCTGAAGAAACATACGACTCATTTAAAATTCAAGGAAAAACAACCAAAATGGTTATTGCCAAAAAATTTATCAAACGCTTCAATATACCAATCGAAGATCGGCGGTATGAGTTTTCATATGAAGACGGTATGTTAACGATTCAAGTTGAATAATACATAGTATCAAATGTATCAAACGTCCTTAAGTCCAAACAAACATCTTTCAAAAATAAAAAAGAGACTTCCATTAGGTTATCATTTAAGTCTCTTTTTTATTTACTCTTTCTATCATTTGAGTAAGCGTTCGCCAACAGTCCAAATATTACCGGCACCCATTGTAATCAATAGATCTCCCGGTTGTAACTGGGTTTTCAGAAGCTCATAAATCCGGTCAAAGTCCCCTAAATACCGGACATCATGATGATATTTTGATGCTTCACGTGCCAAATCGCCACTGGAAATATCTCCCGGGTCAGTCTCTCTGGCCGGGAAGATATCAGCCAACAATAATACATCGGCATCTTGAAAGGCTTGCGCAAATTCCTGCAACAGGTGTTTGGTCCTGCTGTATAAATGCGGTTGAAAAGCGCACCAGATACGTCCTTTACCTTTAAAAAACTCTTTGGCTGCTGCCAGCGTAACTTTAATTGCTGCCGGGTGATGCGCATAATCATCAACCACCAGCGTTCCCTGATAGTCACCTTTAATCTCGAACCGCTTACGGACACCTGTAAAACTCGCTAAGCTCTTTAATACCGTATTGAGCTCAACTCCTAATTCAGTTGCCAACGCCAGAGCGCCCAAAGCATTTTGAAGATTATGCTTTCCTGGAACCCGTAACACCAGTTCTCCCTGATCCCGCCCCCGATATTTTAAACGGGCTGAGATCCCGAGCGGTTCGACCGCTTTAATCTCACTAACACTCCAGTCAAAATCTTCTTGATACCCAAACGTGATACATTTCTGTGATGTTAGACTCTTTTTAAGCTCTGCTGCTTTTGGGTCATCGCCCCAGACCACCAGTAAACCATCGGGTGGCAATAATTGTACAAAATCCTGAAAAGTCTTAATAACATCCGCAAAAGTAGGAAAACAGTCCGGATGATCCCAATCGACATTCGTAATCAATTCAATTGTTGGGTTTAGTTTGAGAAAAGAGTTACGAAATTCACATGCTTCAACCACCATATATTGAGAGTTCCCCGTCCGATGATTTCCGTTAAAGATACTCAACTCACCACCAATAAAGACGGTTGGATCCAAACCACCTTCAGTCAAAACTTGCGCCGTCATTGCAGTAGTAGTAGTCTTTCCATGGGTACCGGCAATCGCAATTCCGGTACCAACTTCCGACATTAACTGCCCTAAGAGTTCCGCTCCTTCCAAAACAGGAATTCCCTGTTTTTTCGCTGCAATTAACTCGGGGTTATCTTCACCAACTGCGTTAGTATAAACAACCAAATCCGCTCCGGTTATCTGCTCCGGATTGTGTCCGATCATCACTTTAATTCCCCGTTTAACCAGGTCTTCAGTCTCTCTGGTTTGATGCATATCTGAACCACTGATCTCGTATCCGCGGTCATAATATAATTTTGCCAATCCCCGGAGTCTTGCTCCGCCAATACCAATAAAATGGAGATGTTTCATACGCGTTAGGTACTCCCCTCAATAATGATCATTTTATTATAACATATTTTTCTTATTGACAACTATAATCTTTCTGATTCAAACACCTCTGGGACTCTTTTTCTGCTTTACTAAAACTTTTATGTCAGATTGTGAGACCAAGTGGATAATACTAAAAAAGAATAATAAGCAATCTATTTTTAGATAATTATTATTCTAACAAAGGGGGGTGAAATCATGGCACGCGGTAGTATCGTTTCTGACCAAGTCAAATATGAGATCGCCAAAGAACTTGGTTTTGCCGATAAGATCCAGGTAGAACGAGGAAACTATGACTATAGCAATATCACCACCCGCGAAGCTGGGTTAATTGTACGACGCCTAATCCAAAAGGCAGAAGAATTGATGACCCGGTAATTAATCTGAATTGTGAAAGAAGCAGCCAAATTATTCTTTCACAATTCAAAAAATCTGATAACATTTAGCGCTATTAAAACATACAATATACTAAGTTTAAGCGGTAACCGCAAATTTTATCCGCCGGTATCAACGGCAACTCGCTGCTTACCCAATACTGACCCAAGTAAAGGGAAATGTGACCTTGATTTTGATTAAATTCCTTCTTTCAAAGGATGATTACTAACCTTCGCACTGATCTGAGTGATTCAAATAGATTTTTAAACTGCTATTCAAGCCGAGTTATTCGGCTTTCTTTTTTTTCCTTGATTAACAGATATTATTATCCCGCTTTAGCAGGGGTTTTATAAAAAACAACCGAACTTGTTATAAATAATTTAATCGTAAACAAGGATTCAAAAATTAAAAAATAATGGAGGCAAGTTCGTTGAAGAAAATACTAATAACTTTCATGGCACTGTTCATACTCAACATCGCAACCAATAATCGTCAGGCAGTTTATGCCGCAAAGCCAATCACTCAAAATCCACCTGCCGATCGGGCACTGTTAAGCGATCTCTCAAACCGCTTTTCGCTCTTAGAGTCCTCCTGGGGACGGTTTCATTTAGGAGGCAACCTTACTCTTGAATCAGGGACCGATCTTGCTCAAGATCAAACACCAGTCCTCCAATTTGGGCAACAGTTAAATGTTTTTCTTGATGCTTACATTGATCGGAATCTATTCTTTGCATTAAAACTAGCACACCAGGGCGGATGGGGACTTAGCTACCAAAATACGGGTTCTTCGACTTTACCAATGAATACCCCTTTAGACCTTAGTGAAGCTTTTCTGAAACTGGAATATCCTGATAAAATGGCTTATTTAGGACGATTTAGCTTTTCTTTCAGCCCCTTAGGGTTAATCTCCGACTTTCACAGTAATCCGGTTGAAGGATTAGCTTTTCAACAGAACTATCGCAACCTGCATTTAATTGGTGTCTATTCCCGGGTGATCACTTTTATCCAACCGGAGACAAACCGACCAACCGACAGTGAAGATTATTTCGCTGTCCGTCTTGGATTATCTGCCAACAATTCGCTCTTTGGGTTAACCGTTGTACCAAAAGGAATTGCTGGCGAACAAAATATCGGAATTGACTGGACTTATAACCAACCCGATTCGAAATTCTCAGCTGAATTAGGCTGGTACTCCTTTGACTCCAATCAATATCCGGATTATAAAGTAGATTGGACTCAAGGCTTAATGTTAAGTTATGGCAAAATGCTTTCACCAAAGACATTCGTCCAAGTGAAAACCGCTTATATCAATCCAAAGTTTGCACCATCATATTCCAGTTTGGCTCATTCATCGGGTAATAACCGGGAATGGTTTCAGCCTAATTCGAAAGGGATTGAGTTATTATCGCAACACCAGTTAAGAGAAGATCTATTCTGGGAGAACCGGATCTTTTATTGGAACCCGATTGTCAATTATGATCAGCCAAACTCCAATTTACGCTGGCAGAGTAGCATAACGAAGAGTTTCTCACCCGTCAACCAGCTGCAAGTTGGTATTCAACACCAGACAAGCATTGTTGATTATACCCAAGCTTTTGCCAAATGGATTTTACAATTCTAAGCACAATTAACTTTTAGTCCCTAATAAAACTAAAATTAATCCCAAGATGATGATTCCGATTTTATACCATGATAGTTTAACAGCTATTGTCGTAATTCCCAAAGCACTTACTAAAATAAAGATTATTGGCCCTAACAACCCCAGAAAGGCATTCATTCGCAACGCAGTATCCACCCGGCCCGCTTTTAAAAAAAAGAGGGCCGTTCCAATCTCCAACAAACCGGAGATCACCCGAATCACCGCCATATTGTTTAAAGTGCTTTGTTCCATAATCATTCTCCTCGTGAAAACATTTATCGTTTTCCTAATCCTAAAAGATTAAACAGTAATGCTGTTACTCCAGCTGCTGCCAATGGTCCTACCGGAATCCCTTTTAATAAAGAAACTCCAATAATTGTCCCCACAACCAGACCAACCACTACTTCCGGCTGCACCTGAAGTAAGACCAAACCCTGGCCGCAAAGATAGGCTGCTGTAACTCCCCCAATTATGGCAATTAGCCCCTGCACACTTTGAAATGTTTTCCAGATATCGGTGACTCCGACTTTATCTAATGAAAATGGCACCAATACCGCTACTAACAGAAAAATTAAGCCAACATCCAATGCTCTCTTTTCTAAAATCTGCAAGACCGAATACATTTTTATTAATTTAAGAACCAAGACACTTCCCGCCCCGGCAGCAACTAAATTATTGTTAAACGTTATTCCCAGCGCAAAAATAATTAATAACAGAAGATTATCCTGAAACATTGATTTCACTCCTTATCCAATTCATATTCAAACTCTGGATAAATCATTACAAACAACAAACCGGCGATTGATTCATAAAATACTATGCTACAAAATCATTTTTGAGGTGAAACAGATGGATGGATGTTGGAGCGATATTATTAAAGCACCAAACGGAGGAAGATTAAAAAAACCACGTAAATCCGGGATTACCATGGTCATTGATAAAGGATTATCAATTGCAGAAACAGAATCATTGCTTGAGTCAAGTGCGCCATATATTGACTTTCTAAAGCTCTCTTTTGGAACTGCGGCTCTCTATGACAAATCTACGCTAAGCAATAAAATTAAACTTACTAAAGAATATGAAGTTGCTGTTTATCCGGGAGGCACCTTTTTGGAGATCGCCTATTGGCAAGGAAAATCCATTGAGTATTTTAAACGCTTAGTTGAACTGGGGATCAATTGGGTCGAAATCTCCGATGGTACCATCTCAATCAGTCAACTTGAAAGAACACGCCTAATTATGGCAGCGGCCAAAACCGGACTCAAAATCATCACTGAAGTCGGAAAGAAGGATCTCCATAACCAACCCAGTGAAGCATCTTTGATTGAAACAGCAAACCACGATTTAAATCTGGGTGTTGAAATGGTAATAATTGAAGCACGTGAATCCGGAAAAGGTATTGGAATTTATGACAGTTCCGGCGAAGTCAACAATACTAAATTAGAAGCAATCAAGTCAGGTTTACCATTGGAAAAAATAATCTGGGAAGCACCATTAAAAAACCAACAAGCTACTTTGATCAATTCCTTTGGTCCTAATGTCAATCTTGGTAATATTGCGCCAACAGAAACCCTCTCCCTTGAGGCTTTAAGATTAGGTTTTCGCAGTGATACCTGGAAACCCAATTGAGCGAAAATAAAACCGCGGCGAATACCGCGGTTTTGCTTATTCCTGTTCACCAGTCAGACTACTCTCTTCGACAGTTTCTTCATTCGTTGCTTCAGATTGAACATTTTCTGCTTCGGTTTTACCATTATTGCTTTCATCTTCAGCCTCTTCATCTTTAGCTTTATCAGAGACTGCCTCAAGTTGCAAGCGATCAACCACTGTAGTTACACCGGTTACAGCTATTTTCGATGGCATCGGCAGCACTACCATCCGTAGCTGTTGTTTTTGTTTGGAATCATCAACATAATCAAAATATTCCGTTAACGGATAATACTCCGATTTTTCAAAAACACCATTCAAGTTCGCATCAATCGCAATTATGTCTTTACCATAATCATTAAAACAGCCGTTGCCATCAATATCCGTAATTCGATATCTGACAATCTTCAGCTCTTTTCCCCGCTGGACCTTCATCTCTCCGTCCAAAAAGCTGGCAGTATAAAATTCAACAGCGGTTTCGGTTTGCTGATTTTTATTACTGATATTCTGTGCAAAAATAAAGAAGTAGAGCTTTTTACGGATCACATCTGACTCACCTTTATAAACAACTGTAGCTGATGTTGGTATCATTGAAAAAGCATACTTTACTTTGAGCGATTTATTTTTGCCGTCAAAAGTCTGGACCCCTTTTACTTTTTCATTCTCTGTAATTCGGTTATCCAGATTGCGATCAAAATAGATCTCCGAATAGTATTGATCATCGTCTTGACCCATGACAAACCAAATTGGTTGCTCGCCATTACCTAACTTCACAACCCCAAACAATGGCTGCTTAAGATTATTAATATCAAATTCCACTTGAAGTTCATCCGGTTTTGACTCTGTCAACTCTGCCGGTTTACCAGTGGTGATCAGTTTATGTTTTGCTAAAGCAACCAAATCAAAGTATGTATAAGTTCGTAATTGGGCATTATAGACCCCTTCCATCGGAATTGGACCTTTACCGCTAAATCCCACCAATAATAAAACACATCCCAAAACAAACAACATTTTTATATGCTTCATCTCTTGTTCCTCTCTTATCTTAAACATTATTAAACCAAGACGTTACTAAAAGCCCCAAAAAAGTACGGGGCTTTTCGTAATTTATTATTAACTATTAGGACTCTTGTTCAAATATTCCTTCCCGTTTTAAATACGTTCCCACCAATTCTTCAATAATCTGATCACGTTCCAGTTTTCTGATTAAAACACGGGCATTCTGATGATTGGTAATATAAGCAGGGTCTCCAGAAAGTAAATAGCCGACGATTTGATCTAATGGATCATATCCTTTCTCCCGAAGAGCCTGACAGACTTCCTTCAATACTATGGCTACTTCGGAAAAATTATCATCCTTAGCCGCAAATTTTCTGGTGACTTCATTCAGTTCGCCCATTTTTTTCACCTCAAGTTTTTTTCTGACTTCAAAAATAAAGCTGAGCACATCTTCATAAACGTTGCTTTATGGTCATTCATTCAAATTAACATTAATCATCCTTACGTAATGCCAGATTAATATCAACTTCTCCAAAAGGAGTCTTAATCGGAATCGCTAACGCTGTTTGAATATGTTTGAGAAATTCCGGAATCTCTCCGCCTTTAATGAAAAGTGGCGGGGTAATATTACAGTTGTAACCGCTCAAAGACAGATTAGTACTGGCAGTACCAACAATAATGTTCTTCAACTCACAGAGCGCGCTCTCTCCCATGGCATCAATCTCCGTCATCTCCGTAAACATCATCTGTGAAACAATCTTCGTTGCTGTTTCTTTTGACATACCGCAAATAACTTGTCCCTGAAGATCACCCAAGACTCCAACCAAGACATTTATTTCGTACTTTTTAAGAGGATTATCATTAAAAAAAGGTCTCCCTGCTTCAACTTCAGGATTAAGCATACTTTCAATTACAGAATAAGCAGCTTTAACAAAAGAATCAATATGATCGAATGACAGTTTAATTACCTCCCTTTACTTAACCCTTTCAGTTTTCCAATTATATCACTGGGAAAAGGATTATTATAGATTAATGTACCCGCTACAATTACGTCAACTCCGGCATCGACTAACAACTGTGCATTATCAAAATTTACTCCGCCATCAACCTCGATTTTACAAGCCAAATTCCTTTTATTAATAATAGTTTTGAGATCTTTCACTTTATTGATCATCTCCGGAATCAACTCTTGTCCACCAAATCCTGGATTTACCGTCATTATCAACACTATATCCAGTTCCGGAAGAATATATTCCAATGCACTTAATGGGGTTGCCGGATTAAGTGCAACTCCGGCTTGACAACCAAATTCTTTTATATTTCGAATCAATTGGTGTAAATGAGTAACTCCTTCGGCATGAACAATAATTCTCTGACTACCTGCCTTAGCATATAAAGGAGCTAAAAAGTCAGGATTGGTAACCATCAAATGTGATTCAACCGGCAGAGGACTAACGCTTTTAATTGCAGTAACAAACATCGGACCAAAAGTGAGGTTCGGTACAAAATGTCCATCCATAACATCAAGGTGTAACCAATCAGCCTGCTCAATCTTTTTAACCTCTGCATTCAAATCAAGTAAATTACAATTTAATATCGAAGGTGCTATTTGAACCAATGTTTCTCTCCTAAATTTAACGATATCGGTTTTTCCATGCCAGTTTCAATTCATCCAGTAATTCCAGATAACATTGATACCGTGATGGGCTCAATTTACCTTCATCAACTGCGTTCTTTACGGCACAGCCAGGTTCAGCCTGGTGAACACACGAACTGAATTTACATTGATCAAGGTATTGTTCAAAATCCGGAAATAATCCTGCCAATGCCTGGGGTTCAATAAAGTCAAGATTAATCTGTGAAAATCCTGGTGTATCAGCAACATAACTATTCGTATTCACTTTTAACAACTGGACTTCGCGGGTTGTATGTTTTCCCCGCCCAATCTTTTCACTGACCGCCCCTGTTTGTAGCCGAAATCCGGGGCAAACCATATTTAACAAAGCTGACTTCCCTACTCCCGACGGTCCGGCAAAAACAGTTGTTTTTCCTTTTAAATACTGTTGTAACTTTCGTTTACCTTGGTGAGTGACGACACTCGTACATAAAACCTCATATCCATAATTTCGGTAAGTTTGTGCTAATAAATTAGCTTTTCTTTTTTCAACTAAATCCATTTTATTAAAAACCAACAAATAAGGTATATTGCTATCTTCAGCTAAAACTAAAAACTTGGTTATTAAATATTCAATCGGATCCGGAGTATGATGCGCAAAAACCAAAACAATCAAATCAACATTAGCAATATAAGGACGTAATAATTGATTATTGCGGGGTAAAATTTTCGTAATAACTCCTTTACCATTATCGTCAATTAAAAATTCAACTTTATCTCCGACAAATACGGAGTCTGAGGATAATTTAATTTTACCCCTGATTGAACATTCTACTATGGTGTTACTTGATTCTAGTGACTCAACATAATAGAAACCAGCTATTGCTCTTACAATTTTACCTACTGCCAAACGCAAACTCCCTATCTACTAATTTATCACAACTAAAACAATTGAATTAACTTAATCTTATTCAAAACCTGAACTAACAATAAAATTCATTGCCGTTCCAACCGGCACCTTTTCATTGGGTGTTGGTTGCTGGTCAATCACAATTCCTTCCGCATAAATATTACTTGGCATTGGTGTCGCCTGGTTAAAAATCAAACCCAATGATACCAATTCGGCTCTTACTTCCGATAAAGACCGGCCGATAAAGTTCGGAATTATTACCAGATTATCATCCTGGCCACTGTTAATTGTGATTGAGACTTTAGCACCCTGCTCAATTTGAGTATTGGGCTCCGGTAATTGTTTAAAGACCAAACCATCCGGATAATCCGGATTAAATGAATTCAAGACTTCACCAAGTTTTAAATGACTATCAGCTAAAATTATCCTGGCCTCGGCTTCCGTCTTTCCCATCAGATTCGGAACCCGTACCAGTCGGGGCCCCTTACTCACCACAACATTAACTTCGGTATTAGGCTTCTTTTTATTACCGGAGATTGGTTTTTGAGCAATGATTACATTGATTGGATATTCATTATGATAGACCTCATTAACTACTTTTAGCAACAACTTTTTCTGCTTTAAAATCTGTCTGGCTTCGGTTATATCTTTACCGACCAGATCCGGGACAACAATCTCCGTGTCTGGCACAATAACCCGCAACAAGATATAACTCATGATTACGATCACACTTGCAATGATCCCCAATCCCATCAATAATTTGACAAACCAGGTTTGGTACCATTTTGGTTTAGATTCATCAGTATTCATCGTCCGCCATACTTGAGTCGGCATCTCATCATCATTAATTTTGGTTTCATAGGACAATCGTGACTGAGCATTTAATATATCATTAAGCATTGCAAAAGCCGACGGATAACGTTCGGCAACATCCTTAGCCATTGCTTTATTCAAAATCGCCTCAACTGAACTGGGAATATCCGGCCGCAGTTCCCTAATCGGCTGAATCTTGTTTTGTAAGTGTTGCAAAGCAATGGAGATCGAAGTATCTCCTTTGAACGGGATCGCCCCGGTTAACAACTCATAAAAGACACAACCCAATGAATACAAATCTGATTGCGGACCAACAATTCCACCTTTAATCTGCTCCGGAGAAGCGTATTGAACAGAGCCTACAACAATACCGGTTTGTGTAAACGAACTGGCACTGATTGCTCTGGCAATTCCAAAATCAGCAACTTTAATCTGTCCATCAGGAGTCACTAAGATATTATGCGGTTTAATATCACGATGAATAATATTGCGTTGGTGTGCATGATTTAAAGCCTCAGCAATTTGTCTGGTATAATCCAACGCCCGTTTAACAGTAAACGGAGCCTCTTTTTTGATAATATTCTTTAATGTATCTCCAGGTATATATTCCATTACAATGTAGTCAATACCATCTTCCTGACCTACATCATAAATATTTACAACATTTGGATGCGATAGGCTTGCGGCTGCTCTGGCCTCACGACGGAAACGTTCAACGAATTCGGCATCACTTGCATATTGAGGTCGCAAAACTTTGACTGCAACTGTCCGGCATAGTAAGGAACACTCTGCTTTATACACCAATGCCATTCCGCCTTCGCCGATCAACTCAATCAAGCGATAACGATTACCAAATATTTTTCCAATCAAAGTCTCACCTCAATTCCGTGGTAACAATTATTTTAAATTAAAAATATACTAATTGTTTCAAGTAAATAGTTATTAGACAAAACTATATTAAATTACCTATTTTCAATTCGCTTATTTAGCTTGATTTCCTGCAATTACTACGAATATCACTCAATAAATCCCTTGACAGATTCATCCATTTCAATTAATCAGTCAGATTTCAACAACAATTACAGTAATGTTATCGACACCACCGCAACTATTGGCCAGCTCTACCAGTTCATCGGCGATTAATTGCGGATGGGCCTTCTGTGATAAGACCTTTTTAATATCATCTTCACTTAGCATTCCGGTTAATCCGTCACTACACAATAGTAGTTTCTCTCCCGGCTGCACCGCAAAATTACTGATATCCACTTCGATGCCACCTTTTGAGCCTAATGCCCGGGTAAGAATGTTCCGTTGCGGGTGATTTTTGGCTTCGCTTTCAGTAATCTCACCATTATTCAACAATTCTGCAACCAGCGAGTGGTCCTTGGTCAAACGTTCCAAACTACTGCCATCAGCCACCAAACGATACACCCGGCTGTCGCCGACATGAGCTACATAAGCCTTATCAGCTAACAACAGTAAGATTGCAACCGTTGTTCCCATCCCGGCATACTGATAATTTTGACTCACTGCCTCCAAAATCTGCTGGTTTGCCTTCTCAACAATCTCTCTCAAACTATTTTCATCGGCATGATCCAAATCTAAAGTTAAAATTGTTTCTACCGCAATTGAACTCGCGATTTCACCTGCTTGATGACCACCCATTCCATCGGCAACAACAAATAAGTTATTTTTATAGCCAAAAGTATCCTGATTTTGTTCTCTAACTTTACCCTGATCGGTTTTTGCCCCAAAAATCATCTTCATCACTCCTTACCAACATTGAATTAGGAATCAATCTTTTTGATTTCAATGATGGTGTCGCCAATAGTAATTTGTACTCCCGGAGCCAGTTCTTTTTCACCGACTATCTTTTGATTATTAACTCTGGTCCCGTTTGTACTCTGTAAATCTTTAATATACCATTTTGAACCCTTTAGTTTCAAAAGCGCATGATACCGTGATACTTTTGGATCTCTTAAATAAATATGATTATCGCTCTTCCGGCCAATTTTCAACTGCGAAGTAGTGGCTAAATACTGCCGGCCCTTATCTTGACCCGAAACCACCGTTATTACCCACTGTTCTTTAAGTAGTTTGGATTGAGAGCTACGTTTTAACCGTTTCGTAATTGTTTTTTCAAGTCGATGATCACTGTTGGCAGTTTCTGCTTTAAACTGACGAATCCTTGGAAGAGTTTTTTCAAGATGGTTATCTTCAATTTTACTATTTGGCACTGAATTAATTACATCTTTATTGTTATCATTTTTTGATCTTCTGAAAACCGTTTTTAATCGATTATCTGAATTAATTATAATCGATTTTTTACTCAACTGCGTTATTATATTGTGAAATTTAATAAAAATTTCTTTCATCGGACTAACCTTTACTTTGTAATTGTCCACATGCAGCCGTTAAGGCCGAGCCCCGTTCCTTACGAACCGTGGTTTCAATATGGGCCGAATTTAAACCTGCTGCAAACTCAGCAATTGTCTTGGGATTGGAGCGTCGAAAATTGGTATCCGGAATCGGGTTAAAAGGAATTAAATTAACATGACATAGTTTCCCTGTCAACAGTTTTATTAACCGTTGCAGATCTTCCTTCCGATCATTGATCCCGTCAATCAAAGCATATTCAAATGTTACCCGCCGGTTTGTCTTCGCGATATAATGATCGCAGGCTTCCAATAACTTTTCCAACGGATACTTTTTATTGATCGGCATTAAATGATCCCTTAATTGATTATCGGCAGCATGTAAGGAAATCGCCAGATTAACTTGGAGGTCCGCTTCAGCTAACTTTAACACTCCTGGTATAATCCCACAAGTAGAGATGGTTATTCGCCTGGCCCCCAATCCCAATCCTTTCGGATCATTCAAAATTCTAAGCGTTTTCATTAAAGATTCATAATTTAACAACGGTTCACCTTGCCCCATAGCCACAATATTGGTTATTTGAGTTCCGGTTAATTTACTGATATTTAATATTTGATCAATGATCACTCCGACTGTTAGATTACGGACAATGCCATTCCGGCCGGTTGCACAGAATAGACATCCCATTCCGCACCCTACTTGAGTAGAAAAACAGACAGTATTTCTGTCTGATTCGGGAAGATACACACTTTCAATTTTGGATTGGTCTTCAAGTTCAAATAGGTATTTTTCAGTCCCGTCATTATCCCTGATCCTTGAAACCAGTCTAAGACTGTTAATCCCTACATTTAAATCAATAAATCGCCGCCGGAGTTCTTTGGGAAGATCAGTCATCTCATCCCAAGAAAAAGCTTTCTTTTGGTATAACCAATTAAATATTTGCCGGCCACGATACACTGGAATATTCTGTTCTTTTAAATACTCTTGCAACTCGGTAAAGCTTAAATTCTTGAAATTCAAACAACAATTCTCCATTTTTTACTTAGTATTTGTAATGCCTTCTTGAATTATTAATTGCACCGGAAAACAAACATGCTACCTCTTAACTGACGATCTTTGACTCTAAGCGAAGCTTATCCGCCACCTTGGCGATAAAAGCAGCTGTTGTCGGAAAACGCCCTTTTTGATTTTCAAACCCAAAGAAACTCTCAATAAAATCTGAATTGCCGCGTTCCCAACCAATTTCAATCGTATGACGGATTGCCGATTCAACACCGCTTGAAGTTGAGTTGTATTTTTCGGCAATTCTTGGATATAAGTTCTTCGTAATATTACCCAATACTTCAACTTCTTTGGTAGCAATTATGATCGCATCCCGTAAATAGGCATAGCCTCTAAAATGCGCCGGGATCCCCATCTCATGAAACAATTTACTTACTTCAAGCTCCAATTCACTGACTGATTTCTCCCTTTGGGCATTATTATATAATTGTTTATCTTCCTGAACCTTATTTGCTGAAAAAGAGGCCTGTTTTCCGGAGACAAACTGTCTGATTCGTTCAAATAGTGTATTCGCATCAAAGGGTTTTACCATATAATAGGTTGCGCCTAAAGCAATCAATCTTTGAATCATTGCTTCCTGTTCAAAAGCAGTTAAGACGATTACAATTGGTCGATGCTCAAATTCGGCTAAGCGTTCTAAGACACCGATACCATCAAGGTATGGCATTGTAATATCTAAAATTAACACATTGGGTTTTGTCTGTTCCACTACTTGAAGAGCTTCAATTCCGTCATAAGCGACTCCGACCAATTCCATATCCGGTTGTATCCCAATTAGTTCAGATAAAGTAGTGCATAATTCACGGTTATTATCTGCCATCGCAATTCTAATCTTTGACATCTTGGTCCTCCTTTGATTCATCGAAACAAATTACAATTTATAGTAAATTTAACTATTCGACAACCAAAGGTGAATTCCTTTTCTGTAAACTGCTACCTTTTTTAATTTATTAATACTGTTAACCCGCTAATTTTGACTTCGCTATTTTACGAAAAGATACTGCATCTACTTCCATTAACACTATATCTTTCCAGGAATGGCTCTGCCGTTGTAAAATCCCTTTTTGTTTAAAACCATTCTTTAAATAGCAGCGAATCGCCCGTTCGTTAAAGTGATAAACACGAAGATAAACCCGTTTCAATCTCTTCTTTTCAAAGACAAACTCTAAAAATAAATTTAATGCTTCAGTCCCCAATCCTTTACCCCAATAACTTTTTTCGCCAATCCTAATCCGTAACTCTGCTTCCCGTTTACTCCAACAGATATGGTCCAGTTCCAGATCACCGATTAGCTTTCCATCAACAGTTTCAATTCCATAAATCTGATAATTACGGTCGGGAACATTTTCGGAATACCATCGTTCTAATTCAATAAGATTATCCGGCAGATTACAGTCAACATAATATTGAACTTCGGAATCACAGTTCCAGTTAACCATCTTACAGAGATCTTTTACTGTCAAGGGACGTAGTCGAATATTAACACCTCTAAGCTCCATTTTATCCCCTCCGGATTTTTTAATTACGTTGTTGTATGTTGATATCCATTCAGTAAATGAGGGTTTTCTTTGTGCTTAGTAATTTCGATTCAACTATTACGATCCCTTTAAGTAATTATAGCCAAGCTCTTTTCTTCTTGCGAACCAAAGTGAACAATCTCATCAAGATTACATAAACAGTAAAAAAACTATCAAAGAATTTGATAGTTCATTTAATGATATCCGGTTTTAATTAACGAGGTTCAACTACTAATCGAATCGCAGTGCGTTCTTCACCATCAATCTCCACTTCGGCAAATGAAGGAATAAAAATCAGGTCAATCCCACTGGGGGCAACATATCCACGGGCAATTGCGATTGCTTTCATCGCTTGATTGATTGAAGCAGCGCCAATCACTTGAATCTCGGCTCTTCCTTTTTCTCTGATGATTCCTGCTAACGCGCCGGCTACCGAATTTGGATTAGAATTTGCAGAAACCTTTAATATTTCCATTAATAATCCCCTCCAGCCTTATTACTGCCATTCTAAATTTCAGTTAGGAACCTTCTATGATTCGAGCGAACGTTTAATCCGTTTGATATTGGACGTCAATCCATATTCGTTAACCTCGATTAAAACAGCATTCAATTCAATTGGACCATCTGCTAATTCAAATCTTGCAGGCCGTTTTGACATAAATTTATTGATTACGATTTCCGGTTTGATCCCCAAAACCGAATCGATCGGTCCGGTCATCCCTACATCAGATATATATCCGGTTCCTTTGGTTAATATTCGCTCATCTGCAGTAGTAATATGGGTATGTGTACCCAACACTGCGGTCACCCTGCCGTCAAGATACCAGCCTAATGCCATCTTCTCCGAGGTCGCTTCTGCATGAATATCTACAATAATTATATTCGTCTTCTTTCTGATTTGATTCACACAATTATTGGCGGTCCGGAACGGACAACCTACCGGTTCCATAAAAACCTGTCCTAAAAGGTTAACCACACCAACGAGTATCCCTTTATCAGTTTCATGTAAGTAATACCCCGAACCAATTGTACCCTCCGGATAATTAGCCGGTCTGATTACGGCTTCTTCCTCTTCTAATACTTTATCAATTTCGCGATTGTCCCAAGTATGATTCCCTAAAGTAATAACATCTATCCCTGCATTAAACAATTCCCGGCTCACTTCAAGCGTAATTCCGAATCCACCGGCCGCATTTTCACCGTTGGCAATTACTAAATCAACTTCTTCGGCTGCAATTAATTCCTGCAAAAATGTTTTGACAATTTTACGCCCTGGGCGCCCTACGATATCTCCAATAAAAAGTATCTTCAGCAACTATTTTCCTCCAAAAAAATAAGCCATTCGGCTTCAACAATATTTTATTGCCAAAACTAAATGGCATCTGTTTTTTACTTCGGCAAATTTGCCCGGTTAAAGATCATCACTCTGCCTTCTTCGCGGAATCCAATCAGTCTTTTTTCTTGGCGTGAATCTTTCAAATCTTCCAACATATGTTCAATCATTTCTTCCTGAAGGGCCATCTCTTCTTCCTGTACAGTATCGTCCTGATCCAACAAAATCATACCTTCAAAAAATTGTTGGATCAGTCCGATCATTAATGCAATTTCATCTTGCGTCAAACTACCAATATCTCGGGTTATTTCTAAAAAAGAAAGTCCGCCTTCTTCTACCGTACATTGAAGTTCAATCTTGCCTAATTCCCGTTCCTGTAGCACTGATATTGAATTAAGGCTTAATAATAACTTCTCTTCAAACTGCTTTAACTCTTCATCAGATAAAAACTTTAACAAGACAAATGTAAATTGTAAAGTTTTTTTGGTGGGGTCGAAACGAATTGAACCGATTTCGGGATACCTGACAAGTAAAAATGCAATTAAACTCATGGAATTGGAGAAGGACTCCCCCTCTTTCCAGAAGATCCCTTTCATGTTTCCTCCCCCTTTCCGGCGTTATAAAACTGATCTGGTTCTTTGTGATTAATTTTATTATATACCATTATTATCGGATAGTTTCTTAAATAATACTAGTACCGGTTTAAAATTTATTTTGCATAATCGACAGCTCTGGTCTCACGAATAACCGTAACCTTAATCTGTCCCGGATACTCCATCTCTTCTTCAATCTTCTTGACAATCTCTCTGGCGATTCGCACTGCGTTCAGATCATCAACCCGATCCGGCTTGACCATAATCCTAATCTCACGCCCGGCTTGAATTGCATACGCTTTCTCAACACCTTCAAATGAATCGGCTATATTCTCTAATTTTTCCAAACGTTTAATGTAAGTTTCCAATGTCTCACGCCGTGCGCCTGGTCGGGCAGCAGACACCGCATCCGCAGCTTGAACCAGTACGGCTTCAACGGTTGCCGCTTCAACATCACCATGATGTGCGGCAATTGCATTGACCACCAAAGGATTTTCCCGGTATTTCTTAGCCAAATCGGCTCCGATTGTCACATGCGGACCCTCTACTTCATGATTCACCGCTTTCCCAATATCATGGAGCAGACCCGCTCTCTTAGCCAGGGTTATGTCAGCTCCAATTTCACCAGCCATAACACCACAAAGATGCGATACCTCAATTGAATGTTTCAAGACATTCTGACCATAACTGGTCCGGTATTTCAACCTTCCCAGCAACTTGATTAACTCCGGATGAAGTCCGTGAATCCCGGTTTCAAAGGTAGCACGTTCCCCTTCTTCTTTAATAATACTTTCAACCTCTTTTTGGGATTTCTCCACCATTTCTTCAATCCGGGCCGGATGAATTCTGCCATCGGAGATCAGCTTTTCAAGCGCCAATCTGGCAACCTCGCGACGGATCGGATCAAATCCTGACAAAATAACCGCTTCCGGTGTGTCATCAATAATTAAATCAATACCGGTTAAGGTTTCTAAGGCACGAATATTACGTCCTTCACGGCCGATGATTCGTCCCTTCATTTCATCATTAGGTAATGCTACAACTGATACCGTTGCCTCAGCAACATGATCGGCGGCACATCTTTGGATTGCCAGTGAAATAATCTCCCTGCCCTTGCGGTCAGATTCTTCTTTGGCTTTAGCTTCTAAATCTCTAATTTTAATCGCAATTTCCTGCTGAATCTCTTCTTCAACATCTTTCAACAGAAGCGCCTTTGCTTCTTCACTACTGAGATTAGAGATCCGTTCCAGTTCACTGCGATGACGTTGATGAATCTCTTGTAGTTCCGCCTTAATTTTTTCAACTTCATTTTCTTTACGTACTAATGTTTCTTCTTTTTTTTCTAATGTCTCAAATTTCCGGTCTAATGATTCTTCTTTTTGCAATAAACGTTTTTCTAATCTTTGAATTTCAGTGCGTCTTTCCCTAGTTTCACGTTCTAGTTCATTTTTTACCTTGAGGGCCTCTTCTTTTGCTTCCAACAGCACCTCACGCTTGATTGATTCCACCTCTTTTGTAGCGTCATCAATAATTTTCTTGGCACTATCTTTGGCCGACATTAGTCTGAGTTTGCTATAAAATATATATCCTACGCATCCCAAAACGATGCCAATAATTACTCCAAAAAATATTTCGATGACAATCACCTCCTGAATATTTCAATTTTATTACATATTTTCAATCATTGCGATTCGGAAATTGAGTTTAAAAAAGAATACAAAACAAGCCGAGTTAGAACTCGGCCCATGTTCTGTCCTCAAGAATTCATTGTAACCGTTTTTAATAGCGGTGTCAAGTAGTATCTAGCTCAGGAAAACACTTGGAAATGGTGTTTTCGCTGAAACCTCCTCTGACTAAAATCCGGTAATCTACTGTCCTCTTTTTACTACTATTTCTGTGCTTTGTTAACAATCGTTCCGCAATCTGGATTTCCAAACTTTCCGGATAAGCCTCATCTAACAAACTATCAATTAAATTTTCTTCTAATCCTTCATTTATTAAATAATTTTTAATATAACAACGGCTTTTTAACTTCGCTATTAACAGTTCAATTTTCCGGCTCGTATATTCGCGATCATTTAAGTAACCCCATTCCACTAAGCGAATTATACAATCTTCAATTGTTTCGGAATCAAAACCGTTTCTTCTCAACCGTTCGTAAAGCTTGCTTTGACTGTAGGATTGTTTACTTAGTAACTTGAGTGCAACATCCATTATTCCCGGTCGTTGCTTCTGTGACAAACTACTTCTCCTTAATTTCTTCCTTGGAATCTTTGGTTGCGGCTATCTCTTCTTTAGTAATGGGTAATCCTAACGCCTCACGAACTTTCCTTTCAACCTCCGATAACAACTTCGGATCTTTACTCAAAAACTCTTTTGCGTTCTCTCTACCCTGCCCGATTCGGTTATCACCGTATGAGAACCAGGCTCCACTCTTGTTAATAATATTCAAATCGACTGCTAAATCAAGGATACAGCCAATTTTAGAGATTCCCTCACCATAGATAATATCAAATTCGGCCTCTTTGAAAGGCGGAGCCACTTTGTTCTTAACCACTTTAGCTTTGGTACGGCTTCCGATCACATCAGTACCTTGCTTTAAAGTTTCGATCTTTCTGATCTCCAGTCGCACTGAAGCATAGAATTTCAATGCGCGCCCACCAGGAGTGGTTTCCGGATTGCCAAACATTACCCCGACTTTCTCCCGGATCTGGTTGATAAAGATGGCAATAGTATTTGATTTGCTAATGACTGCAGTCAATTTTCGCAAGGCTTGAGACATCAACCGTGCCTGAAGCCCAACATGCGAATCTCCCATCTCGCCTTCAATCTCGGCTTGAGGAGTCAAAGCGGCTACAGAGTCGATCACAATTACATCAACCGCCCCGCTTCTTACCAACGCTTCGGCAATCTCCAGCGCCTGCTCGCCCGTATCCGGTTGTGAGATTAAGAGATTATCAATGTCTACTCCCAACTTCTTGGCATAAAGCGGATCCAGCGCATGTTCCGCATCAATAAAAGCAGCTATTCCTCCTAATCTTTGTGCTTCAGCGGCAATGTGCAAAGCTACTGTCGTTTTACCGGAAGATTCCGGACCATAAATTTCGATAATTCTTCCACGTGGGATTCCTCCTACCCCTAACGCCAAATCAAGCGAAATTGCTCCCGTAGGAATAGTTTCAATATTTAATTTGGCAGAGTCCCCCATCTTCATAATTGATCCTTTGCCAAACTGTTTTTCAATCTGTAATAAAGCAACTTCTAAAGCTTTTTCTTTGTTGGACACTATCATAGCCCTCCGTTTCTGCTCCAAACATATGTTCTAGTATACCAGATTTGTCCGCCGGTGTCAAATAAATATCTCCATCAAAATGCGCTGAAACTGTCCCCGTAATTGTGATTTATTATTCACCTCCAAAATAAATATTCATTTATTGTCTGAAGTTTCCGATACGTCTTTTTGCGCTGCCCGAATGCCCGACAACAAGTAGGTGTTCTTTTCCTACATTCACTTAAGTAACAAAAATAGTTCATTTTTGACTAAAATATTTGATTTAAATAATCTACAATCTCCATAATATATTTATTTCCGCCCTCATCATTCGGAGCAACAGTAACTATACCCAAATACGAATTTATATCCAATCTGTGGCCATCAATACTAAGCCAGGCTTGATACTCATCCCACAGTATCGCTTCAGGAAAGCCGCCCTTGTCTGTGATTCTTGCACTATAAAGTTTTTCTAAAGCTATATTCAAATCTTTAATTGTGATCACATCTTCTAATACTGAAAACATAATATTCCCCGAGGCCATTTCGTTAGGCCAAAATCTTTGATTAACCTTCTCTCTATCAATACGTTTTTCATCGATAAATATAATGTCTTTTTCAACATAATCCCGGTGGTTTTTTTGAGAATAAATCAACTCAAAATCTGTTACCGGCTTTTTGACAAACTCTTGAGCACTTACATACTTCGTATATGTAACAGTCTCATTCTCGATTTCATATACCAGGTATTCAATTCCCTGTAATATGCCGCGAATCATTAGAGTATAACTATCCTCAAGCTCTGCTGAAGTTACTGTGTAGAGGAGATTTTTCATTAAAAAATCGTCCTTATCATACAATTCGACTTTATTATTTCCGTATGATACTGACCGGTAATCTCGCCCCTTATATTTCGCCCATTGGCTCCAAAATTGTTTCTCTGTATTATTACAACTCATTTTTGTAACTACCCGTCCGATTTATTGATTTAGAAAGTATAGCTTTCGGTTAAAATAACTTGGTCCCGCCGGGCTTAATTTACTCTCGATCAAAATAAATTTGGTGACCGTTGTCTCCATTTGCAACTGTGGCTTCAAATTATTAGGCACCAGTGGTTTCAAACCATTGCCAGCCCGTCCGATAGTTAAATGTGGTTGAAATCGCTTACTGTCACTACTAAAACCATGCTTCATACAGCATGTTGCAACTGTTTCGGCCAGGTTGACAAGCTGCGCTGAGCCTTTTTCAACTCCAAGCCACAGTACTTTGGGAGCGCTATAGTTTGGAAAACAACCCAATTTGCCAAGTGAAAATGAGAATTTTCCATGCTGTAACGCCACTGTTTGCAGGCTGCGATCAAGCGAGTCCAACTGTTCATTGGTGACTTCTCCCAAAAATTTCAGTGTGATATGAAGATTGGCAGGTTTAGTCCAGCGCCAACCATGATAATCAAGCTTTAATCTCTCCATCAGCGCAGCAACTTCTGCTACCATCTGTTCCGCTAACTCAATCCCAATAAAAGCCCGCATCAAATCCACCTTAAACAAATTAATTAAACCTTACATAATTCCTGCCATAATAAAGTTAATGCCGTCTTCGCCGCTGCTTCCTTATTTCCCAAGCGGTCAAACGGAAAAGTGCGCTTTTCGACTCTGGTATAATCCGGTAGACTGACTGCGATAAAAACCAATCCGACCGGTTTATTGGGTGTCCCGCCATCAGGCCCGGCAATTCCGGTAATCGCTACTCCGACATGCGCTTTCGTAACCTGTTTAATACCTTCAGCCATTGCTTTGGCGGTCTCTTCACTGACTGCCCCATAAGTATCAATCGTCGCCTCTGGAACTCCCAGCAAACCAATCTTAAGTTCATTACTGTAACTGTTGATCCCACCGACATAGTATTCTGAACATCCCGGAATATTAGTGATTCGATGGGCCAACAAACCTCCGGTGCACGACTCGGCTACTGCCAACCGCCACCCACGTTGTTTCAGGATTCGCCCGATCACTGTCTCGAGATTATCGGTATCATACCCAAAGATATATTCAGCCAGTCTTGACTCGATCGCCTGCATTGTCTGGGCAATCAATTCATCATTCTTCGCTTTTGACTCGCTCTTAGCCGTAATCCGAAGGTAAACCTCATTTTGTCCGGCATACGGCGCAATCGTTGGATTACTCTGGTTATTAATCAGATCGATCACTTTCTCTTCCATAGCTGATTCGCCAATACCAGCCATCTTTACCATTCGCGAAGTGATCACCATCTTCTGCTGCTGCTCAAGCTGTTGTAACAAATACGGTTTAACAAATGTCCCCCATAATCCTTTCAATTCGTAGGGAACACCGGGTAACGCGATCAAGATCCGCCCGGCTTTATTCACCAATAATCCCGGCGCTGTACCAAACGGATTGGGGATCACCTCTCCGGAACGCGGAAACATTGCTTGGCGACGATTGCTGGCAACCGGAGTACGATTGGTTTTTTGAAAATAACCAGCAATCTGCTGCCAGGCATCTTCATTAAACTCCAGTTCTTCCCGGAGCAATAATGCTACCGCTTCCCGCGTTAAATCATCTTGTGTCGGGCCCAGGCCACCGGATAAAATAATCAGGTCCGCCTGCTGCCAGACTTGTTCCAGCAACGCCTGAATCCGTTGTAAATTATCACCAACAGTTGCTTTATGAAACAGATCAATCCCCAGTTCTGCCAGTTCTCTGGCCACAAATGAAGCATTAGTATCAACAACATGCCCTAATAACAGTTCGGTTCCGATACAGACGATTTCGGCTTTCAAATTAACTGATACCCCTTACTCACATGAATGATTAATAATGATTCGCCAATCTGCAGTGCAATTCCTTTATCAGCTGTAAATATTTGAAAATTAATTACACTTAATTTTATCAATCCTTAATAGCAAAATAATTAACCAAACCGGTATAAATGGCATCTGCCACCCGTTCACGGTATTGGGGATCACTTAACAATAAAGCCTCCTGTGGATTCGACAAAAAACCAATCTCGATCGTAACGCCAGGCAAGTTAATATCGTTCAAAATCCGATAATCGCCAGGCCGGGCTTTACGTGTTGATCCTAAATTATTATTAAATGAGTTTTGAATACATTCTGCCAGAAGCTTCGAGTTTTCATCATTAAGCTTATAAAATGTTTGCGCCCCGCGATAGATTATTTGCGGAAAACTGTTCGCATGAATTGATAACAGGACATCGGCATCACTCTGATTGGCAATTTGAATCCGATAGTACAAGTCACGACGTTTTTTTGTATTAAATAACTCATTACGATCACTAAAATCAATATCCGTCTCCCTAATCATCATCACTTTAACCCCGGCCTTACTTAACAGCCGCATCAACCGCTTAGCAACATCCAAGTTCAGTTCTTTTTCTAACAGACCCTTAGCCGACTTGGCTCCGGGATCAAAACCTCCATGTCCGGCATCAATTATCACTTTTTTCCCCCGGATTTCGCGAATCGTTGAGCTAAGGATACTGGTTGAAAGATTAAGCAAGCAGCATCCGATTGCCAAACAAACAAATATCGCTGTAAAATATAGGTGCTTACTTTCAACAAAATAGACCCGGATTTTTCGTCGCACCAAAGAACCCCCTTATAATTATTGGTCTATGGTAATTTTTTACTAAAATGTAACCTTGCTCGGCGATTACCTTGTTAATTACTATGGCATCAGATGTTGATTCATTACTTAATAAATTTTTAACATTTTAAATTACTTGACATCGAAATTTCCATCTGCTATTATTTATTTGTTTGCAAAACAATCCTTTAGGGAGTGTGAAACCTTAACTTTCCTTAATAATACCTGATCTAACATATATCCCGAGGCGAGCCTTAGTGCATCATCGGGTAAAGGGAAATCAGGGTGCTTATAGGTCAATTGTTTCTTCCTGACCAGAAGATATCAACGAGAAGAGGTGAGGGGAATGCATGCTTTTGATACTGTAGGTGCTCACATATTGGCTGATTTTTGGGGTTGCCAATATGAAAAGCTCGATGATGCAGAACTGTTAATGAATTGTTTACGTCAGGCTGCAAAAAATGCTAATATGACAATTCTTGGTGAAGAATGTCATAAATTTCAACCCCAAGGTTTTACTGGATTGTTGCTACTGTCCGAAAGCCATATCTCAATTCATACCTACCCCGAGCGTGGTTATGCAGCAATTGATGTCTTTACTTGCGGTGGCGGTATGACTCAAAAAGCAATCGAATTTTTAAAAGAATCTTTGCAACCAATCCAAGTAAACGAGATGATTGTTCGCCGAGGAGTTCCTGATAACGTAGAACAATCTGTAATTGCATGATTTAAAACTTAATATTCAAAAATTAAAAAACACCGGCAAGGTGTTTTTTAATTTTTCAATGGCAATACTATCCCAGAGGTGATTTGATGCGGACCTTATGGAAAGGCGCCATTAGTTTTGGATTAGTAAATGTTCCGATTAAACTATATACCGCAACCGAAAACAAGGATTTAAGATTTAATTATCTCCATGAAAAATGTAAAACGCCAATTAAATACGAACGGCGTTGCCCAACATGTAATATTGAAGTTCCTTCTGAAGAGATCGTCTGGGGGTATGAATACCAGAAGGGTCAATATGTCATTCTCAAAGAGGAAGATTTGGCTAAGATCCCCGATGAAACCAGTAAGACAATTGACATTTTAGACTTCGTCGACTTACAAGAGATTGATCCGATCTATTTTGAGAAAAGCTACTTCCTTGAACCCAGTCAGGGAGGTGAAAAAGCATATGCGCTTTTGCGAAGGGCTATGCTTGATACTGGGAAGATCGCGATTGCCAAAGTAAAGATCCGGACCAAAGAAAGCCTCGCTGTTATCAGGGTATACCAGAATGTATTATTAATGGAAACCGTCTTTTATCCCGACGAAATCAGATCGACCGCCGGACTAACCGGAGTTCATAATGAGCCAAACTTGCATGAGAATGAGATAGTTATGGCCAGTAATCTAATCAGGAACCTCTCCGCTCATTTTGATCCTTCAAAATATACCGATACCTACCGGGAAAACTTACTTGAATTAATCCAAGCCAAAGTTAATGGTGGCGAAATCACTGCGACTTCACCCCGTGAATCTGCTAAAGTGATTGATCTAATGGAAGCATTACGCGCCAGTATCGCCGCCACTGAAAAGCAAGAGCAAAAATCAGAACACGATGAGCCTACTCCCAAAAGACGTACTAAATCCAAAACCGGCTAAAATCGTCTTAGAGATTGTCACCAGAACTTGAAATCAATTCCTGAAAGATCGGATTTCGGCAATGACGCCTTGTTTTTCTGAAGAAACTCCGGGTTGACCTTTCAAAGGTCTGCATCTCTTCGCCAACAAATTCGATCCAGTCCAGGTAATTCCATTCCAAAGCCAAGTGCAGTTGTTCGGGTTGGTCTTTGCGATTCATAACTCTATACCCCCTCTTTTTCTTTAATCCACAAATCATCTTCTCTGCTCCAACTGTAAATCCTTCATAAAAATTCCGTTATTATCCAAGACTGACTTGGATTGTGCCGGATTTTTAATAAACAGGATAGCTTATTCAAGGATGAATCTGTTTATTTTAGAAGAATTGTATCTTGGATTCATTTCTTTAACGTAATTCTTCAAAATCAGGAAAGTTTACTTCATGTAGAATCTGCCTTTGTTTTACAGCGGATTTAGGGGATTATTGCTTACTGTCAATCCAAATCGTCACCGGACCATCATTAATCAGTTCGACCTGCATGTGACTGCCAAATGAACCTTGTGCTACTTTAAGTCCCAATCGATTGATCCGTTCACAAAAATAATTGTATAATCGAAAGCCTTCTTCCGGGGCGGCCGCTGCTCCAAAAAAGGGGCGTCGACCTTTACGACAGTCTGCATAGAGCGTAAATTGTGAAACTACAAGCACCGCCATCTTCTCTTTAAAGTCTAACAGCGAATCATTCAACTTGCCGTTTGCATCAGTAAAGATCCGTAAATTAGCAATCTTTTCGGCAAGATACTCCGCATCCGTTTCAGTATCACCGGCGCCGACACCTAAAAAAACTAATAACCCCGGTCCAATTTCACCGATCGCCTCACCTGATACACTCACTTTTGCCATTAATACCCGTTGAATCAACGCCCGCACTCAATCCACCCCAACTATCGAACTAACCTGCTGACACGATATACTTGCTGAATCCCGTCAACCTTTTTGATCCGGTTAAAAATCAGATTAATCTGCGCCGAATTACTGATCTCCAAGGTCAAATTGATGTAAGCCGTGCCGCCTTTTTTACTGCGTGCTTTCGCAGCACTCAAATACAATTTCAGCTCGGAGATTGCATTCATGACATCAGTCAATAAATTTACTCTGTCATTACCGACTATTTCAATATCTACCGGGTATGTCCCCTGAATCTCGCTTTCCCATTCAACCTCAATGATTCGGTCTGGTGATTCATTGGCCAGATTGGTACAATCACTTCGATGGACCGATACTCCTTTACCCCTGGTAATAAAACCAACAATCTCATCACCCGGCACCGGGTTACAACAACGCGAAAACTTAACCAGTAAATCCTCGACACCTTTTACTTTAACTCCATAACTGGTCCGCTTATTTTTACGCTGCTCCTCACCCTCCGGCTTCAATACTTTGGCAAGCTCTTTTTCAGGGGCTAACTTCCCAAAAACCATTGCCGGAGTTATCTTCAAATCACCAACACTGGCCAGCAGATCATCGATCGAACCAAATCCCAACTTTTTAGCAGCTTCAATTAAGATATCCTGACGGAGATTTTCGTGAACTTCCATTCCATGCTTGCGAAGCTCACGTTCTAACAACTCCCTGCCAATCTGGATGTTCTCCTCTTTATTCTGCTCTCTTAACCATTGTCGAATCCGATTCTTCGCTTTTGACGTTTTGACAAATTGCAACCAATCCCGGCTGGGGCCGGTCTGTTTGGAAGTCATGATCTGAATAATGTCACCATTTTTGAGCTGATAATCCAATGGGACCAATCTACTGTTAACTTTAGCACCGGCACATTGGTGGCCAAGGGTGGTATGAATACTGTAAGCAAAATCAATCGGCGTCGAACCGGCAGGAAGGTTTTTAACATCGCCACGGGGAGTAAACACAAATACCTCATCAGTGAATAACCCGATCCGCAGTGTCTCCATAAACTCTTCGGTATCTTTCATCTCGCCTTGCCATTCGATCAAATGACGTAACCAGGCGATTTTTTCACGCAACTCATGATCACTGGTCCCATTTTCCTTATAGAGCCAGTGTGCTGCAATACCATATTCGGCAGTCCGGTGCATCTCCCAAGTTCTGATTTGAATCTCAAACGGCTCGCCATGAGGACCGATTACTGTAGTGTGTAAGGATTGATACATATTCGACTTTGGCATCGCTACGTAGTCTTTAAACCTTCCGGGAATCGGTTTCCAGAGGGTATGCACGATTCCTAACACTTCATAGCAATCCTGGACGGAATCCACGATAACTCTTAGTCCTAATAAATCATAGATATCAGCAAATGCTTTGCCTTGTTCCTGCATCTTATGGTAAATACTGTAGAAATGCTTGGGTCGTCCCTGAATCTCTGCCTTGAGTTGATTGTCTTTTAAGGCCTGCCTTAAAACTTCCTGTACTTCATTAATGATTACTTCCCGTTCCTGCCGCTTTTTCGCCACTTTATTTACCAGGTCATAATATGCTTCAGGATCAAGATAACGTAACGCCAGATCTTCTAACTCCCACTTGATCTTCCACACCCCTAACCGATGGGTTAGCGGTGAATAAATCTCCAAGGTCTCCTTGGCGATCTTTCTTTGTTTCTCTTCCGGAAGATGTTTTAAGGTACGCATATTGTGCAGGCGATCTGCCAATTTGATAATAATCACCCTTAAATCCTGCGTCATTGCCAGAAACATCTTCCGGAGATTTTCCATCTGCTGTTCCTGTTTGGTTTGGAAGTTTAACCGCGTAAGTTTGGTTACACCATCAACCAGCATTGCCACTTCGGGACCAAACAGTTTACTGATATCTTCAATCGTAGTCTCCGTATCCTCAACCACATCATGCAGTAATGAAGCAACAATCGAAGTAGTATCCATCCCTAAGTCAAATAAAATATTACCAACCTCTAACGGATGCTGAATATAGTCTTCACCGGAGTCACGTTTCTGCCCTTCATGTGCTTTGGCCGCAAATTGGTAGGCATTCTTAATCCGCTCGACCTCTTCCGGTGACTTACTTGATTCAATTTTTGACAAAAACTCCTCAAAGGTCATCCTAGCTCACCTGCTTTATTGACTCAACTGCTACCCTGACATCCTTTAGGTTTAACTGAACTGATGAGATCCCGTTCCAATTATTCTCTTCGACTGAAAAGGCCAGATCAACCTCTCTGGCACAGGCCACCTCTTCATAGACAGACCCTAAATTAAACCCGATCCCTTCATAAGTTACTTTCTGGTTGGACACCCGGACCTTCAAATGCTTGCCATTATCACCAACACTTTTAATATCGACCAGGTTTAATGATCTGCAACCCAAGATGGGAGTTGGATTTGACGGGCCACAGGGAGCCAACTGCATTAATTGTTGGACCATATCCATATTAATATGATTAAGATCGATTATTCCTTCAATCTTTAATACCGGTTGTAAATCTTCCTGACGCAGTGTATTTTTGGCTAAAGTCAGAAAACCCTCTTTAAATTCAGCCAGTTTATCTTTACTAATTGATAAACCGGCAGCAAACTCATGCCCTCCGAAACGAATCAGGTGATGACTGTTTTTTTCGATCGCTTCAAATAAATTAAACCCGGAAATACTGCGGCCGGATCCGCGTCCCTCATCACCTTCCATCCCAATGAGAATCACTGGTTTATTATATAATTCTACCAATCGGGAGGCTACAATACCGATAACACCCAAGTGCCATCCTTCCGATGCCAGTACCAGAGCGTGTTCATTCAGCAGCTCCGGCTGGGATTTAATCTGTTCCTGTGCTTCCAGTAACACTGCATTCTCAATTTCCTGGCGGTTTTGATTTTCTTTATCCAATTCCCGGGCTAACTCCAAAGCCTGTCCGATATTGTTATTAATAAATAATTTAACTCCGATACTCGGATTTCCCATTCTACCTGCAGCATTAATCCGTGGCGCTAAGATAAAACCAATATGGCCCGAATTGATCTCTCTGCCTTTTAAACCTGCCGTCTGAATTAAAGCCTGTAACCCAATATTTTTGGTGGAATTAATCTGCTGCAATCCGTATTTTACCAACACCCGGTTTTCTCCTAATAACGGTACGATATCCGCTACCGTACCAAACGCCACCAAATCCAGGTTATTGAACAATACTCCTTTAATCTCCGGCAAGATTTCTGCCAGACCCTGCAGTAATTTAAACGCGACCCCAACCCCGGCCAGTTGGGAAAACGGATATACCGAATCATTCAACTTGGGATTAATAATTGCAAAAGCATCTGGTAAAAGGTCCTGCGGTTCATGGTGATCGGTGATTATTAAATCCACTCCCTGCGCTTTAAGGTATTCAGCTGCTTCAAAAGCGCTGATCCCGCAATCGACGGTTATAACCAATGTAACCCCTTTGGCAATGACTTTCTCCAGTGAAGAACGATGCAGCCCATAGCCTTCTTCCAACCGTTTTGGGATATAGTACAATAACCTTCCGGAAAATAACCTTGCTAAAACTCTTACCATTAATGAGATTGATGTTATTCCGTCAACATCATAATCACCATATAACAGTACATATTCGTTCTCATTAATCGCTCTTTCAATCCGTTTTACGGCCCGTTCCATATCTTTGAGTAAAAAAGGATCATTCAGCTGCTTAATATCCGGTCTTAAAAAAGTAGCTGCTTCCTTGGCGTCGTTGATACCCCGATTCAATAACAATTGAGCAACCAATGGCGTTACTCCAATTTCTTGAGCTAAGAGTTCGGCTCTATCCTCGATTTTACTGGTAACTTTCCATATTTTTTTTACCATTGATAACCTCTCAAAATACAAATGTTAAAACAACTAAAGCTGGTTCACTATTTTTAAACCTTTATTATTCGGCAAATAACTATTCTTTCCTGCAATCCTTCCCGGAGGGTTTATAAAAAGATCATTTAATAGAAAAAACTTCAAATTCCGTTACCAAATTTTCTGTGTTTACAAAACTTTAACATTATTAATACCGGCTCTAACTGCTTCTAAAGCTTATTAATAAGATTTAACATTTCTAATAATTGACAATTTCATTCTGATTTTGATATACTCCCAAAAGTAATAACATCTGCTTTTTTTTATATTTTTTCTAAAAAATATCACAAGGCAAGTAAAATGATGAATTTAAATTTAAAATTGAAACAATTATTAATTCGACTGTTATTCATTATTGTAATCCTATCCTGTTTTCTAAGTGGTTCCGGATCAACCAGGCGATCGAAGGAGCAAATCACTCCAAATTATACCGCTCAAAAGGTCCGCTTGATTATGAAACTCTATCAATGTAATGATGAAGAAATCTTTCGGGCAATAATGGATACTTTCGACCCTGTTTTAGTAGCTTCAGTCATTGCGATTGAAAGCGGCTTTAAGAAAAACGTTATCAGCCGCAAGGGTGCGCGGGGATTGATGCAGCTTACTCCTGACAAACTGGATGATTGGAAGGATGTCAAAAAAAATATCCAAGTGGGAGCAGCTTATTTAAAAGAACAGATTGCCCGATTTAAAGACGTCGATCTGGCGATTGCCGCCTATAATGCCGGCCCAACTTCAGTCGTCAGACATGGCGGAATCCCTCCCTATCAAGAGACCAGAAAATATGTTCAAAAAATTAAAGTGATTACAATGGCATTGAATAATTATTTTATCATTAATCACTTAACTTCTCTTTGAACACAGCCCGGTAAAACTACTAAAAAAGCGACTTAACGTCACTTTTTAGCCTGGGATCTGTTTAATTAAAAACTGCGGAATCTGCAACAATGGTAGAGTTACCATCACTGCTCCCAAAGCAACCGCTTCTTTAGGCATCCCATAAACGACCGAGCTGGCTTCATCCTGAGCGATCGTAAATGCCCCAGCCTGTTTCATCTCCAATAAACCCGATGCTCCGTCTTTCCCCATCCCGGTTAAGATTACACCAACCGCATTTTGACCGGCATATTTGGCTACCGAACTAAATAAAACTTCAACCGA
>JAKPCT010000293.1 GCA_029553165.1 Bacillota bacterium | reverse complement strand
TTTTGCTGAGTATGGTATGTGCTTGAGCTGCTCTAGCTGAACCTCGATGCGTTCCACAAAAACCCGAAACTCTTTGCCCAATCGAGTTGGCGATGCTGGTTGACCATGAGTATGGGCTAGCATGGGAATATCGGCCCACTGAGTACTCAGCTCTTTAAGCTTTGCCAATAACTTTTCAAGCAAAGGTAAATATTCAGCCCGTAGGGAATCGCGAAGCATTGCAGGGAATGCAGTGTTGTTAACATCCTGCGATGTTAAACCAAAGTGAATAAACTCCTTATACGTTTCAAAGCCATATGCATCGAACTTCTCTCTTAAAAAGTATTCAACGGCCTTTACATCGTGGTTGGTAACATTTTCTATTTCCTTAACCCTTAACGCATCGGATTCACCAAAACCTTTGTAGATTTTGCGTAGTATGGTGAATTTTGATTTATCAAACCCCTGGAGCTGTGGCAATGGAATTTCACAAAGGGCAATAAAATACTCAAGTTCAACCCAAACCCTATACTTAATCAGGGCAAACTCGGAAAAGTAACCCGACAGCGATTCAGTTTTTTTTGCATAACGGCCATCGATTGGAGAAATGGAATGTAAACTATGATTCAACATGTTTTACAAAATTTGCCCAAATTTACTAAACATAACTCAATGTTAAAGGTTAATGTAAATAGGTTTTTTAGCAATGAACAATAACTTTTCAAAATTGCTACCTTAGCAAACCAATTTTAACCATGAAAAAGTACAAAGTATCGGCCATATCATATTTAAATACAGCGCCTTTTGCTTACGGATTAAAGCATTCATCGGTATTCAACAAAATTGAACTTTTATACGATTACCCGGCAGAATGCGCCCGTAAGCTTGCCAGCAATCAGGTTGATTTAAGCCTACTGCCTGTAGGTGCCTTGAGCGATTTTATTTCGTTTGATATTGTAAGCAATTACTGCATTGGCTCTATTGGGAAAGTACGTTCAGTAGTCCTAATGGGTAATAGTAATTTAAACGATATAAAAAGAATATACCTTGATTACCAATCGCGTACTTCGGTAGTACTTGTTAAAATTCTATGCCAGAATGTGTGGAATATTACACCTGACTTTATTCCCTTGAAGCCTTCAGATAATTACAAGTTACTTACAGAAAACGAGGCTATCGTTTTAATTGGTGATAGAGTATTTGATACCGAAAATTACTTTTCTAATGTTATCGATTTATCGAATGAGTGGTTCAATGCATATGGCTTGCCCTTTGTTTTTGCTGTATGGGCAACCACAAAACAGTTACCCAGGGAGTTTATAGAGGAACTTAACAACGGACTTGAACTTGGGGTAAACTCAATGGAAAAAGCAGTCGACGAATTTAGCCCCCTCTCAATAAGTCGTGAAGATGCCATAAACTATTTGAAACAAAACATATCGTTCACCCTTGATGAGGAGAAACTTAAGGCCATAAAACTTTTTCAAACCCTATCGGCCAAACTAAAATAACATCAATTTTTTATATTTTTACCGATATAAAACCACACCATGAAAACATTAAGAATGCTAAGACTTTTTGTATGGTTGCTTTTGGTAGGAATTCATATACCAACGCAAGCACAGGATAGCCTACCGGCAAGCAAATTGATTTACAAGATAAATATAAAAGAGAATATCATGCCGGCGACATGGAGAACGGTGAAGGTTGGCTTTGAGGAAGCCCAAAATCTGAACGCTGACATCATACTCATACACATGAACACCTATGGTGGAATGGTTGAAGTAGCCGATTCAATTAGAACTAAAATTCTGAACAGCGAAATTCCGGTTTGGGTTTTTATTGATAACCAGGCTGCATCGGCTGGCGCATTGATTTCAATTGCTTGCGATAGTATTTACATGCGAAAAGGTGGAAGCATTGGTGCGGCTACGGTTGTAGACCAATCGGGCAATGTTGTGCCCGACAAATTCCAATCGTTCATGCGTAGCATCATGCGCGCAACAGCCGAAGCCAAAGGTTACGATACACTTATTTCAGGAAACGATACCATACTGAAATGGCGACGCGATCCGAGAATGGCTGAGGCCATGGTAGATCCCTCAATATACATTGAAGGAATTATCGATTCCGGAAAGGTTCTTACATTCACACCCGAGGAGGCCATAAAGCATGGCTACTGCGAAGGTAAAGCCGAAAATGTAAACGAGGTTATGGAGCAAGCAGGTATCAAATCGTATACTATTGCTGAGTTTCGTCCATCGCTACTTGATCGAATTATTGGTTTTCTTACCAATCCATTTGTATCGGGCATACTCATAATGATTATTATTGGCGGTATCTACTTTGAACTTCAAACTCCGGGCATTGGCTTTCCACTCGCTGCAGCAGCTATTGCAGCCATCCTATACTTTGCGCCGCTTTACCTGGAAGGACTAGTTGAACACTGGGAGATTATCATCTTTGTTGTTGGGGTTATTCTATTAATGGTTGAGATTTTTGCAATACCCGGATTTGGCGTTACCGGCATTTCCGGAATAGTGCTTATGGTAGCAGGTTTAACCTTAGCCATGATAGATAATGAGATTTTCCGCGATCCGGTTAACTTTAACCTATTCACCATTCTCAAACCCTTTGGAATAGTTGTTCTGGCTGTATTTATTGGGTTGATTGGAGGCTTAGCCCTTAGCCGTAAACTACTAACATCACCCCTGTTCCCTAATCTGGCCTTACAAAGTAACTTGAATAAAGAAGAAGGGTTCATTGGCATTGATACAAAAATTAAGAACATGGTTGGTGCCGAGGGTATTGCCATTACTACCCTTCGCCCATCGGGTAAAATCCAAATAGAAAATAGTTGGTTTGATGCCGTTGCCGAATTTGGCTACATCGAAAAAGGCAGCAAGGTTAAGGTTTCAAAGGACGAGTCGGGACAACTTTACGTTGTTAAAGTATAGAATTATGGAAAGTATTACCATTCGAGACTTTCAGCCAAGCGATTATGAAGGATTAAGTGAGCTTTGGCAGCTCACCAACCTTGGTAACCCTGCACGTGGCGACAATCTGGAAATAATTCAGCAAAGCATTGACCTGGGAGGTAAGCTGCTTGTGGCTGTAAATTCGGATGGAATGGTGATTGGTACAAGCTGGATGACTTTTGATGGCCGAAGAATTCACTTACACCATTTTGGCGTCCATCCTAAC
>JAKPCT010000292.1 GCA_029553165.1 Bacillota bacterium | reverse complement strand
TCATTTTGGCTATACTTCATATTGAGTACCTCCTCTGTTAGTCTTATTTTGTTAGGGGTAACTTGCTTACACCCAGTATTCTAACAGGAGGTACTCGTCTTTTCAAAGTTCATTTGATTTCAATACAGGAATGCTCCTTATTTTATACTTGGATTGAACACAAGCCAGTTTCGATGAAGAGTTATAATCAATTTTTGCAACTCTTCTGAAAGAACTACCGTCATTCCTGATAACATAAAATTAGTAAATTTTTAACTGGTATAATACAGATTATCCACCACCTTTCTCCAGCTTTATGTAAATAATTCTCACAATAATGGTAAATTCCTTTTTTGGAAATAAATTTTGTAATTGCAATTTTTATTTTATCATAACTGATATACCCTTATTATCCATCTAATGTTGTTGCAAGACATAAAAAAAGAGACTTAATTAGTCTCTCAGCTTTCATGAATAATTTAATAAATTATCAAGTAATATCTGCTATTTTCTAATCCGCATTGCCTGCTCCAATGCTTCACGCATTACTGCTATGGGAGGATCTTCTTCAAACCAGATCTTGAAACTCTCGACACCTTGGTACAACAACAACGATAATCCTGATAATGTTCTACATCCAACTTCCTTAGCCTGATTAATTAGAGTTGTATCTCCAGGCTTATACACCAAATCATAGACAAAGTGATGGCGACTTAACAGTTGTTTCGGAATAATCGTTGCCTCATTATGTAATCCCACCGAAGTTGTATTGATAACCAAGTCAAAAGAACTCCAATCCAGTGTTTCCAATCGGTTAGTATCATGAACATTAATCGCAAACCTGGTTCGCAACCAAACTTTTTCCTGAAGATTAACTGCTTTAGTAAAATCACGGTTAACCACCGTCAGTGTTTTAACTCCCGCAGTAACCAAGCGAAAGATGATTGCTACTGATGAACCTCCAGCCCCGAAAATTAAAACATTCTTTCCGGCAACATCAAAATCTCCGTCTTCACGCAAAGAACGTACTAGTCCAGAACCATCGGTACTGGTTCCTAATAGTTTACCATTCCGGTTAACAATGGTATTGACCGAGCCACTCAAGCGAGTATCACCAAAAACTTCATCTAATTCCGAAACCACAGCCTGTTTATGAGGGATTGTAACATTAACCCCTTTATAACCCAACACCCGAATACTGCGTACTGCTACAGAAATATCTTCAGTTAGTACACGACAAGGAACATAAACACAATTCCACCCTAAATCGCGAAATGCAGCATTATGCATCACCGGTGAAAGACTATGTTCGACCGGATCACCAAAGATTGCCAAAACTGTGGTTTGTCCATTAATACCTTTCATATTATTAATACTCCACTAACTCCTTTGATATTTTTGCCACTCCAAAAAGATATTCGATTTAAAACAAATAGCAATACTAAATTTCAGAAACACCATGCTTCTCGTATTGGCTCACTTTTTGGATCTTATTATGATCATCGACAAAAACAACCAAAGGTTGATGATTTTTTGCCTCATTGGCATCAACGCTACAGTAAGCCATGATAATCACCTGGTCACCTGGTTGAACCAATCTTGCTGCCGCACCGTTCAGGCAGATCACCCCGCTGTCTCTCGAACCAGAGATTACATAAGTTTCAAACCGGTTACCATTATTAATATCCACTACATGTACCTGTTCATATTCTAAGATCCCGGCGGCCTCCATCAAAGCAGCATCAATCGTAATGCTGCCGACATAATTCAGATTGGCTTCGGTTACAACCGCCCGGTGGATCTTCGCCTTTAACATTGTTAACATCATCTACTGCTAACCTCCCGCAAGAAGAAGTTATCAATCAACCTTGTTTTACCGATAAATACAGCGATCGCAACCAGAACCGGTTGATCAATAATCGTAACTGGTTGTAACAGCTTGGCATCGACAATCTCAATATAATCAATACGGGCTAAAGCTTCGGTTTTGATTACTTCCTCAATCTTTTGATAAATAACCTTCGCGTTACGTTCGCCGGCATTTATCAAATTTTTAGCTACACTAAGTGCTTTTGATAATATCAGCGCTGCTTGCCGCTCCCCAGTTGAAAGATAAGTGTTTCTGGAACTCATTGCCAGACCATCGGGTTCGCGTACGATTGGACATGGCACAATTTGGACATCAAAATTTAAATCTTTGGTCATCTGCTCAATGATCGCTAACTGTTGGGCATCTTTCTCCCCAAAATAAGCCCGTTCCGGCGTTATGATATTAAATAATTTAGCCACTACGGTACAGACACCGCGGAAATGTCCCTCCCGTTTAGCACCACAGAGCCGGTCACCCAAGATTAAAGCATCAATATATACCAGGTTTTTTTCGGGATACATCTCCGTTACACTGGGAGCGAAGATCAGATCAACTCCAGCGGCTTCACAGATCTGGCGATCACGTTCCAAATCCCTTGGGTAGGTTGTCAGATCTTCATTTGGTCCAAACTGAATTGGATTAACAAAAATACTCACTACAACCTTATCATTTTCTAACCTTGCGCGTTCGATCAGACTTTTATGTCCATCATGTAAATAACCCATAGTCGGAACAAAACCAATTGTTAATCCTTCGCTACGCCAAGCCTCAATTATCCTTCTTGACTCTTTAATTGTTGTACTAACTAACAAAAACCCCACCATCCAATGTCATTATCTTCTTAAAATTCTATCAATATAATTTATCAATGATCTCGGCGTTGATCTTAAATGAATGCTCTGAAGTTGGAAAGGTACCGTTTCTCACTTCAGTTACATATTTAGTAATTCCTTCTTTCATTACTGAACCGGCATCGGCAAAATTCTTGACAAACTTTGGCGTAAAACCGGACAGATTGAGCATATCAAGATAAACTAGAACCTGGCCATCACAACCGGCACCGGCACCAATCCCAATTGTCGGTATAGATACTGCTTCAGTGATCTTCACAGCCAAAGCTTCCGGGATACATTCTAAAACGATCCCAAAAACTCCTGCATCTTCAATCCGCTTGGCATCGTCAATCAGGCGTTTTGCTGCTTCCAGCTCTCTTCCCTGTACTTTAAAACCACCAAACATATTAATTGATTGTGGTGTCAGCCCTAAATGGCCCATCACCGGGATTTGGGCTCTGACAATCGCCTTGATTTCATCAACAACCGTAGCGCCTCCTTCAAGCTTTACCGCTTCCGCATTAGCCTCCTGGACCAATCTGCCGGCATTACGTACTGCTTCTTCGATGGATACCTGGTAAGACATAAATGGCATATCAGCAATTAACAATGCTTCTTTGACTCCTCTGGCAACAGCTTTGGTATGATGAATCATATCGGCCATCGTCACACTCAAGGTGTTTTCATATCCTAAACAAACCATTCCTAACGAATCTCCGACTAAAATAGCATCGATACCACAGGAATCAATTAATTTAGCCGTTGAAAAATCATAAGCAGTAAGGATCGTCAGCTTTTCTTGCTTAGCTTTTGCTTCTAAAAAGGAAGAAACCGTCTTTTTCATTCGAAACCTCCGTAAAAACTTTGCTCCTACAGCATTTCACTTTAGTAGCAATAGCAATCTAATCATTATTACTTGATACTGTTAATAAATCTTCGATAACTCCATAATCCCTGGTGGGATTCTTCTCAATCGCCAGCTTCAATAATATTAATGATAAATTCTTATAAATCGATTCGTAATCACCTGGTACGACTGCTAAATGTTGCGTTATCGTTCCGACATCGTTGCGCTCAATCGGACCGGTTAAAGCATTATGAAACCCTTTAATCCTTATATTTTCAATATTATTCATAATTAACGGCATCAATGCTTCGATCGCAACAGTTTGATTGATTCCACATTGCGCCAGACACTCGCTACTGATCTTTAACAATGCTAAGACCAAATTTGAAGCCATCACATTAGCCAAGTGATAACACGCTTTATTTTCAGATTCAATCACCAGCACCTGATTACCAAGATCAGTTAACATCTTTTTGATCAATGAAATACCGGTTATATCTCCTTCAATCGTAAAAACAATCTGATCAAGCCCTTCAATATTGCCATCACGGTCAGAAAACGCATGCATTGGATGGATTGAAACAGCAAAAGCACCTAATGAAGCAACTCCCCCAAAAACACCCGATGTTAATGAACCACTGGTATGTGCAATAATCTTCCCTTTAATGTTAAATTTTTTAAGCTCATTCCAGACATTCTTAATTTGGTCATCCGGAGTGGTTATCATTATTATATCACAATGCAACAGTAGTTCTTGAAGATCGGTATACTGCTTAACGGATAGCAGGCCAGCGGCATTAGCTGCTGAATCAGCATTACGACTGTAGTAACCGCCGATATTAATCTTTTTACTCTGAAAATAGGCACCTAAGGTTACTCCAACCTTGCCAGCACCAATAAAACCAATCACTCTATCGAATAGCGATTTCATTTTGCACCTGACAAATTATTAGTCATATTCAAAATCATTTTCACTATGTCGTAAGCTAATTGCAATTTCGGTTTACGTTCTAATTCAACTGCTGTTTCGCTGGTTACTAACCATACCTTACCATCATCAGTGGCAAAGTTACTTAAATCATTAGCAATTATCAGATCAAGATTTTTCTTGTTAAGCTTACCGACTGCATTGGGAATTAAATTCTCACTTTCAGCAGCAAATCCGATTAGGAGCTGGTTTTGTTTCATCTTGCCCAGTTCCAACAGGATATCCGTATTTCGTTCCAATTCAACCACTAAACCGGTATCACTCTTCTTAATCTTTGACTCACTATAAGTAACCGGTTTAAAGTCTGATACAGCAGCAGCGGCAAACATCAGATCCGTTGTCGGGAAATGATCAACAGCAGCTTGATACATCTCCGCAACAGTTTGAACCCTGATTAAATTGACTCCTTCAATATTTAAATGTGAGTTGGCTAAGATCAAAGTTACATCTGCACCAAAATCACGACAAGCCTTGGCTAAACTAACCCCCATTAGACCTGAAGAACTGTTCGAGATAAACCGGATCGGATCGATATATTCACGAGTAGCGCCAGCGGTAATCAAGACTTTTTTGCCTTGTAACAACTTGTCATGGAAAAAACCTTCAACTGTTTCAATGATTGAAGGGACATTACGTAAACAACCCTTACCCAAAACTCCGCACGCTAACATTCCCTCTTCCGGCTCAATAAACCGATAACCCAATTTAGTGAGTTTGTTAATATTCTCTTGTAAAATTGGGTTGTGATACATATTTACATTCATCGCTGGCGCAAAGATGACTTTACCTGCAGGGGCCGCAGCTAAAACCGAACTTAAAAAGTCATCAGCAACTCCAGTTGCCGTCTTTCCAATAATATTATATGAAGCCGGAGCAACTAAAATCAGATCGCTCTCCGTAGACTGCGAAATATGTCTCACCTGACGATGGTCCTCTTCACGAAACATGTCCACATAAACCCGATTCCGGGTAAGGGTCTCAAACGTTAATGGTGCTACAAATTCAGTTGCGCTCTCCGTCATGATTACATGAACATCATAGCCTAATTTAACAAGTTTACTCGCGATATCCGCGCTTTTATACGCAGCGATTGATCCGGTAATCCCTAGTAAAATTTTTTTCATCAACATCGATCCACCTAGTTAATATAATATAACAGTCAAAATAACAGACAAAATATCGATAACCCGAAAGTCAATAAATCCACGGTTTATAATTTAATAATATCACGAATACTAATTAATTTGGGTTAAATTTCTGAAAAGGAATTTCATAAAGTAACATCGTTAATTATTTTTTAACAATCCTGATACCTATTTGTTATTGACTTAATTATAATTATATATTATTATTTTATTAATAACAAAATATAGTAAGGAGGTATAAAATATGAAATTAATGCGACAGCTTATTAAATGGCAATTAAAGATTAACCGAAATTATGAACGAAAAAGACAATTAAACAAAATAAAGTAATTGATAATTATTTTTGATCAGAGCCTAAATTTAATTTTTCAATCCATACTTTAGGACTATAAACAACAAAGAGATGACTTTTACCTTTCTGGTCGATCAGTTCCAGCCGATTTTCAACAATACCCATATTTTTATTTGCTTTTGCTTGTTTGATGTTTTTACGAAGTATTATAAACTCATCTTGTTGACCATTAAATGAGTGCGGGCTAAATATTATTCTCTTGGTTGTTAAATAAAGATGACCTCCAATTATCTTTAATTTACCATAGTAATTAGCCATACTTGAATAAATCAACTCTTCCCCGGTTTCTAATTTCGGTTTTTTGGCTTCCAGTCGCCGTTCAACTATCGTAAATAGTATAAACATTAGGAATGTAATGATTATCCCTGCACTAATACCTAATCCTGACGCAGTTGCAACCTCTTTCCTCATTATAATCAATAACACTGTTATTATTACAGTGGTTAATATGCCAACCACAATTGAAGCATTAAGTCGTAAGTTGACTTTAGATTCTGGAACTCTTTCCATTATCAACATCCCCCTATCCTTTAAAAGTAGATCTCAATCACTATAATCATTTTATATATTATTTTATTTTCTTCCAACAACAGCCGCTCTGATCTCCCACCTGATACCTTCAGGGATGAGCATCTGCAGTTTTGAACGTTCTCTTCGCAATGATACCCAACCCAATCCGGCAATAGCCAAATCCTGGTTCGGATCAAGCTGAACCTCGTGAGTCTGCCACTTAATTTTTTGGATGCAGCCTAAACAGACCTTTTTTAACCAATCCGGTTGTGCTTCCAATAGTTCGGTAACCCGGACGGCATCCGTCCGATGTGTTCCGACATCAGCCGCAGTAAATGCTATAAGGGTTATCTCCGCATCACCTCGGTTAATTACTCCGCCAAGGCCTCCAATAATTATTCCTTTTCCCGGTTTAATCCCCCAGAGTTTCTGCTCAATACGGTTCGCCGCTAATAAACTGCCGCATTTGGGACAGAGCAGATCCCCCATTCGATCGCCCGGTACCAGTCCCGGTGTATCAATCAAAGTAATCCGGCCATCCAAAATACTCCAATTACTCAAGCCCAGAGTCGTTCCGGGAAACTTGGAAACCGTCGGGCTATTTACCACGTTTTCTGTTTGGAGAATACGCTTAACCAAAGATGACTTACCGACATTAGTAACCCCAAATAAAGCCACTTTAGACTTTTCAGGCACCAACGCCGTGATTTTCTTAGTTAAACTCTCAACACCATAACCCTTGAGACTGCTGATTGAGACAATTGCAATCGGCTGTGGCAACTTCAGTTTATTGATGTATTCTTTCAGAAAATCAGTTACTTCTTCTTCTTTAGTACGCGTTGGAAGCAGATCGATCTTATTAACTGCTAAAATATAAGGAGTCTTTTGTAAATAATTCTGCCAAACCGCAAACGACCCGGTAAGATCAGAGAAGTCCACTACCAGGATTGCTAATGCGCTATTATTAATTGCCCTTTGTAAATTATGCCTGATTTGATTATGATCAGGTTGAATATGACCGGCCTCACCATAATGATTGATCTTATAACAACGCTGACAGATTAGCTGTTTTTTTTGCTGTAAAACTGTCTCCGGTACATATCCCGGCGCAACCGGATCTACTGTCTGGATGACTGTCCCGCAACCGCGGCAATAATCTTGACTCATTTTAAAATCCCTTTCTTCCGAAACCTTTTGACTACTAACCGTTCCAGCTTACGGACTGCCCGCGTGCTAAAAAATTCGGTATCACTTAAGGGAGGAGTCCAAATAGTATATAGCTGCATTCGATTTCCACCTAAGATATCAGTAAACAGTTGATCACCGACAACTGCCGTATTTTCCGGAGCTGTTCCCAATATTTCCAACGCCTTGATAAATGGTGACTTCCGTGGTTTAATTGCCTGTGACACATAAGGAATATCAAGTAATTTTGCAACAGCCTCGACCCGGTATTCCAAAGCATTGGAGAGGATACATAATTTAAAACCTTTTTGTTTGAAGCGTTCAATCAACTCGATAACTTCCGGATTAAGTTGATCCTGATGCCATTCCACCAAAGTATTGTCAAGGTCAAAGATCACCGCTTTAATCCCCATTGAGCTCAGTTTATCTAAATCCAATTCCAGTATTGAATTGGCTTGAAATTTTGGACATAGCTTTTTAAGCATACTACTCCCCCTTTTACAACCAAACTTCTATCTGTTGATTATTCCAGATCTGCTTTTCGATATTGATATTGCTGATGGCAGAAATGGCATTTAACCTCAATACAGCCTTGTTGTTGTAAGATCGCATCAAGCTCGGCATCGCCTAAGCTGAGTAACGGTCCTTTAAACTTATCGTAAGAACAATCACAATAATAATTTACATCAATTTCTTCCAATAAATTAACCTCAATCGGTCCTAATACTTCAGCAATTAAATCCGTCAAACCCTTCCCCGACTCTAAGACAGTTGTAATTGGCGGCATCTTGGATAAACAGTTTTCTAAATAGGAAGTTGTTTCCTCGGTTACACCCGGCATCAGTTGGACGATCAACCCACCAGCAACCCGAACTCCGCCGTCAGGATTCACCAGGACCCCCAATGCCACCGCTGACGGCGTCTGCTCTGATTTAGTAAAATAATACGCAAAATCTTCCGCAATTTCGCCACTGACAATCGGGACTACCCCTTGGTATGGCTCTTTAAGACCAATATCTTTTAAGACGATTAATTCACCGGAACCAACCGCTCCGGCAACATCTAATTTTCCAAATTGATTCAGTTCCAAATCCACTTGGGGCTGGACAATATCACCTTTAACCGTCCCCCGTTGATTGGATACTGCCAAAATTTCACCCACCGGGCCGTCTCCTACCAGTCGCACTGTTAACCGGTGCAATGGATCATACATTACTCCCATGATCAATGTCCCAGTAAGCGTTCTTCCTAAAGCGGCCGTTGCCGTAGGCCAGGTATTATGTATTCGCCGGGCTTCCTCGACAATTGCGGTGGTTGTTGCCGCATAAATTCGTACCGTTCCTTCAAATGCAGTAGCAATTATTAATTGATCTTTCATTGTTCCCTCACTTCAATCCGGAGTCCGTCGTACCCAATCCTAACCCCTTCCGGAAGACTAGTTTCTAACTCCTCATGGTTAAAATCATGACTAATATGAGTCAACCATGTCTGTTGCGGTTTAATCTTTTGAATTAAATCTAATCCCTGTTCGAGATTGAGATGGGTTGGATGGGGCCGAAATCTTAACACTCCTAATACCAGAACATCAAGATCTTTCAGCAAATCAATACTCGATTCCGGCATTAGGTTAAAATCAGTAACATAAGCAAACTTTCCGATTCGATAACCGTAAACCTGTATATTCCCATGGACCAATGGAATTGGAAGAATATCAATCTCCTTAAAAGTCAGTTTGTCGGTTATACTTTCTAAATGCAAATGAGGTTTTCCTCCCCCGGGTTCTTCGATTCCATTAAATATATAAGCAAACATATTTTGCATATAGATTACTGTTTCAGGACTACCATATACCGGTATTATTCCCTGCTGAAGTTCATTAAACCGGCGCAGATCATCAAAACCACAAACATGATCCGAATGTTGATGGGTTAACAGCACTAAGTCAATCTGCTTTAATTTATTCTTTAATGCCTGTAACCGGAATTCCGGCGGAGTATCAATCAGTATATGTACATTATTAACAGTAATATAGGCCGAACACCGATTGCGATGATTACGCCGATCCGTTGAACAACAAGTCTTACAATTACAACCTAAAACCGGAACCCCATGCGAGGTTCCGGTTCCCAACAAAGTAACTAACATCTCCTCACCTACTGATTAAAGCACAATCTATTCACGATCAATCTGACGCTGCGCTTTTAGATGTTCTTCAAATGTATTACTGAAAACATGGGAACCATCAGGTTTTGCAACAAAATAAAGATAACTGACCTTAGCCGGAGCTATTGCCGCTTTTAATGATGCCAACCCCGGATTAGCAATCGGTCCCGGAGGCATACCTTTATGCAAATACGTGTTGTAAGGTGAGTTCACTTTTAAATCAGAATATAACAATCGCGGTTTGCGCACACCTAACGCATACTGGACGGTAGCGCATGACTGTAATGGATAATCCCGTTCCAAACGATTGTAAAATACACCGGCGATTATCGGACGTTCCTCCGGTTTTTGCGCTTCTTTTTCAATGATCGAAGCCATCACAACAACCTCATTTAACTTGTCCAACTCAACTTCTTTTAAATGCAGATTGTAAATTTCTTTGAACCGTTTTAACATCACAGCGATAATCTGCGCTTCAGTGGCATCCAGTGTAAAATGATACGTATCAGGATAAAGATACCCTTCAACACTGTGTTGGACATTTAAATCTCCGAGTATTTCATTGACAAATGCTAAATCTTCTAATTTTTTGAGAAAACGTTCTTTATCGACTAAATTGTTACGTTCCAACAACTCGGCAACTTCTTTATTCGTCAGTCCTTCTGGGATTGTCAGCTTGATCTGGCCCGGAATACCTCGCCGTAATTCTTTAACGATTGAATCCACCGACATTCCCGGTCCCAACAAATAACGCCCGGACTTTGGCATACGACTTTGCGGTTTTAAACGGACATAGATTTCATAGATTAAACGACTTCGAATAATTCCTTCGGTTTCTAACTTTTTACCGATCTCCCGTAATGAAGCTCCATGACGAACCTCAAATACTTTCGTCTCTTTACTGCCCGGAATACTAGGAGCCATGCTAATAAAGCAAAAAAGAAATAACGCGATGACTAAAAATAAAAAAACGACAATTCCACCCCCAAGCCGAGGGTGGTTCTTAATAAATTGTCGTAATTTGATAAAAAGCTTGCTAAACTGCGGTTCAACTAACTTTTTCAACTCTTGCCAAGAGGTTAATTTCATCATTTAGTCCAAATCCTCCAGGCAATATTATACTAAAAAAACGATGAAATATCAAATCACTGGGTTTCGTGATCCTCGTCTTCATCTTCAAACATAAGTTCATCTAAATAGCTGCATACCTTCTCAAATTCTTCGTCATCTTCAATATCAACCAAAACTTCTTCGCCATTCTCATCAGTTTCGATCTTAAAGATAACCGCTTCTTCATCTTCCTCGTTTCCGGTAATTTCTGCTTCGGGTACCAAAACAGCATATTTTGACCCTTCGACTTCAACAACATTTAATAAATTAAAGCGGTGTTCAACACCCTCGTCATCTACCAATGTTATCCAATTAATTTCTTCGTTCATTTCAACAACCTCCTATGTATTTTTGCTATCAACAACCGAAACACAGTAAGATCGCAACCTCATACTACGATTCATTGATGCTTCAGCCTTTAGCACTACGAAAAATATTTTTTCCAATTTCCTTAAACAAATTCAGTTAAACATATATTTATTCAAGGATTTTTTGATTATTACCTTTGTTACGGACCGAATCCAAATAATTCTGTAAGATAATTGCCGCAGCCATCTGATCAACCGTCTGTTTACGACGGCTTCGCGATACATCTGCTTCAATTAATAACCTTTGTGCGGAGGCTGTCGACAAACGTTCGTCCCAATAGACAGTAGTAACACCGCTTCTGGTTGCCAGCTTTTCACCGAATGAACGTACTTTTTCAGCCATCGGGCCTTCGGTTCCATTCATATTAACCGGAAGCCCAATTACAATCCCTTCAACCTGACGCTCATTAATTAAATTACAGAAAAAATCCAAATCCCGATCTAAAGTAGTCCGTTGGCGGACAGTTACCCCCTGTGCAGTTATCTCCAAAGGATCACTGATCGCAACTCCGATTCGTTTTTGTCCAATATCTAAACCCATCCAACGCATCATTACACCTGGTTAATTTGTTGTCCTAATTGGTTCTTTGGCACCTGCAGGAAAGATCACTTTGATTTGAAAGCCAAATCGCGGTATTTTATTGACATTAGCCCCATCAATCTGGTACTCAGCAATCTCACTTTGCCTGGTTAATAACTCTTTAGCTTCGGCTAAACTCTTTCCGGCAATCAACTGTTTAATCCTCATTTCATTAAGGACACCGCGAACTTTACCTTTAGCTGTCAGACTCAGCATAAAACGGCCATTTACCGGATTAACTTTTGCAGAAATCAATTGGGTATCCTTGGAAACGGCTTCAAAATTGGGTGGCGTGCTCTGTTCCAACTCATAAACAAGTAACTTCTGAATCGCATTTACGGATGGCGAGAGGACCGACAATTTATAATCCAACTTGGTCTTTACAGCATCAGCTTCTGCCCCAACTGCCGGTTCACTGGTGATTTTTAATAATTGTAACTCAACCAACTCGGTTAAAAATAAATAATCCTTACTAACTAAATTTTGAGCGTCTTCCCTGGCAATCATCAACATTTGACTTCGGGCTTCGTTTTCACTTCGTTTAATATCTTCAAGTGCAACCACTGCAATTTTTTTATCAGTTCCACCACTAGTAGGTGTTAAGTTAACTACACTGATCATCCGTTCATATTTAGGATCAATTTTAGCGATTGATTTGGCTGAATGATTACCGGCAGTTCCTTTCTGCTCGGCAATGATCTCCACATCAATCCGACCATATTCTTCCCCGACAGCAATTCCATGTTGATATTTTGTCGCTTTTTTGGGCACCAAAACATCTTTTACAGTCGTAAATTTAAAACCGGACTTACCAAATACCGCCGTCCCCTTGGGAATAACCACCGGTTGACCGGTTTGGTTGATAAAAGTTACTTTACCAGTTGCTTGGGTAACCCCAACAATCTTCTCTCCGGATGTTTTCGTTTCCACTTCCAGTTGTGCGGTAGTATCAAATATTTTAGCGGGAATCTTTTTATCAATGATATCTTTATCACTATATTCTTGTCCGACTTCAACCTGAACATTATAATTCAGATACTGTTCCTTAGGATAAACAATTATCTTTACCTTCGGCTGAATAAACCACCAGAAAGCCAGGATCAAACTGAAAAGAGCCACGAGTACCGCCGGCAGTAAACTGCCAATATTCCGCGGTAATCCCGGTAACTTGGGTGTTGAACGCTCTGCTTTAACAATGGAAGGTGTAACACTGATCTCGGGTTCTAAATCCACTGATTGGCTCTGATTATTAAGCTCCAGATCCGGATTGATCTCCCGCTCGCGAATGGTTGATATCCCCAAACGCTGTGCAATTGAGATCACCCCCGGGTTAACTGCATTGATAATTAAATCTTTCTCCTCTTCCTCAGCATAAAACTTAATCAATCTAAGGTTGATTTCATTCGACAGCAGGTCCGTCTTGGCGGGCACTTCCAAAATAACCTGTTTTTGGTCGCAATTAATTATTTCCTTCACTAATTGTTCAATCTTCAATTCCGGGTCAACATAGATTATCTTTTCATTACTCAATGGGATTCAACTCCTTTGAGTGTCTCTTCTTTAATAATAGTGAGAAGTAGCAGAAGAATTAAATTAACTCCAAAACTAAACATCGTAGCAACCGTTACAATTCCCGAATCATTGGTTAATAAAGCAACAATCGCTGTGAAAAAAAGACTAAAAAGACTAAGAACCGGTTCCTGATACCTTAACATCAGTTGCTCCAAAAAACATGGCGGTTTTTTATACAAAACCGGCGCCAGCAACAGTAAGCCAATTATACCATATGAAAGCGGTGTATAATTGATTAAATTCATGTTCATCCGCCATTTTCGTTGCGCAATTGTTATAACTGCACCGATACCTTCTGTTTTAACAACATTAATCAATTGCCCATAGTGAGTTGCTTTCCCGTTTAGCGACAGGTCCCAAATTCCTACCAGCGACAAAAAGAGTAATAAAGAGAGGACCAAAACTAAAATATCCCGGAACCGAATCGGTTGCCTTAACCAAATATATCTGGCTATTCCCAGACCAACTAACGCCGTGATACCGCCTCCAATATTAGCTCCAAATAATGGATGTGACAGAAAAACAGCTAACAATATGGTCAATCCGAAAACTAAATATTGAAAGTAACGCTTTGACTTCAAGTTGTTAACCAGCAAACTCATAACTACAATATAAGCACCCAGGAAAAATCCCAAGTATTCATTCCCCAAACCATAAAAACGGATTCCCGATACCGCTGAATATCCTAAAAAAGACCTTAACTGTAATCTCCCATTAACCAAACCATCGCCAAAGATAACAATCATTGTTACTAAACTTAACCACCAAAACGAACTCCACTCTTTACCTTTAGCCAAAACAGTTATCAATATAAATATTAATGCCGCCAAAAACAGCGTCAATCCAATAACTGCCAACCAATTAACCGGATTGAAATAAGATACAATGAGAAAAACCACTGGGATTGTTAACAGCAATAAGTAGAGACGTTCCAGCCAGACAAAGATCGTTAACCGTCTTCTCCAAAAAAACATTCCAATGAAGAAAACAGCCACCGTTCCAAGTAAGAGATAAACGTAACCGGTCAATAACGGCCAACGGATTGCATGATTAAAAGAGAGGTCCAGTGTCTCTTTTTGGAGTTGGTGCCAATCACCCGGTATTGCTCTTAAGATGCGCCCTCTGGGGTATTCTTTTGGATCAACCCCTAAATGCTGTAAGGATGTAGCAATCAGATCATATCCGGTTATTATACCACTTCTTCGGGTACTGTTTGATGCTAAAATGCCTTTTTTAAATTGACCATTAGCAACGATCAAGACCGGATTAATCCGTTTACTGGTTGCAACATTATCAGGGCCTATTGTTGAAAAAAAGATTACCAAAGTAGAACGCAGGTCTACTTTTTGCAGCAGATCATTGATTAGATTATCGTAATAGCTGATTATTGAACGTCGATGGTCAAAAAATCTTTCAACTGGAAGTAATGTTCGAAACTCATTGACCCGCTCCAAGTCTCCAAGGGTGATCTGGACCATATCAGCTTTGAGACTAAGTTGATCCCATTGGTTGATAATTGCGTCTGAATCACACCTGAATCCCGGAGGAGTTTGGGAGTCGATTTGCAGTATCTCAGGGCCTATAGCAGAATAATCAAGATATCCTTTACGATCAATTAATAATGCAGCATTGGAACGGTTGAAACCCGTTACATTAGGGTCCAGATTACCAATTACAGCAGTTTTAATATGATTACGTTGTAAAATTTCACCCAATAAACCTATATTTTGTCCCGGAATTCCGGGATTAGCCGACAACATTTTGGCCAGACCGATATTAACGCCACCGAAATCCGTTGCCCGATAACCGGTAAGCGCTTGATACAGGTCTCCCGCTTTCATCCCCCGAAACGTTTCAGCAGCGTCAAAAATATAAGTTCCTTCTTCAATTACTCTGATCTTATTGGCGCTGTTAAGCTCATAATAGACTTTAGCCGGAGTAATCGGATCATCGACTGGTAATGCCATAATTCCAACTGAACCTTGATCAAACAGCCGGTTCAAATTGGGGCAATCTTCTTTAGTAATATCATTTAAACTCAATCGCGGTATATCAATCAACAATACCTTTTTACCGGTAGTACCGGTTACTACAGGATTGTAACCAACTAATACAATCAGAGAAAAAAGTAGTATTAAACAACTACTTCTGTAATTCTTCAGATGCGGAATCAAGAATTCACCCCTAAAACATCCTCATGTTTATAAAATATACACTATTGTTAATAATACCCTAATCCCACTTGGCTTGTCAATCGAACTCTCCATCATTAAATTCCTGTTTTTCCAAGATAGTCTCATTATCCACCAACCCAAACGAAATTTCATAGAGACTTTTAATAATAATCCAAATTATCGTCCCTAAAGGTACTGCAAAGACCATTCCCCACAGTCCCAACAACTTTCCTCCGACTAAAATCAGAAAGATAATAAAGACCGGATTCAAGCCTAAACTTTTACCGATGATCCGCGGCGCCAAAATCATCACTTCAATTTGATTAATGATAAAAAAGAGGACAATCACATAAAGCGCATGCCAGGGAGAGCGGGTCAATCCAAAAACAATTGCCGGTAAAGCTCCCATAATCGGACCAAAATAGGGGATTAAATTGAAGATACCGGCCATCAATCCCAGAAAAAGTGCTATTTCAAACCCTAAAAGGCTCAGACCCAGGCCAATTAGAAAGCCGACAATGATCGTTACCAGCAATTGCCCCCTGATATAGCTTTTAAAAACATGATCAATACTTAAAAAAGTCTTGGTCCAATGAACGCCCAAATTAGTCAGCAGCCATTCATAGGCACGTCCTTTAAGATCCGGATAATCGCGACTGAAATAGTAAGATAACCATGGAACTAACAGAAACATCAGTGATTGGGACAAAAAATTGAAGATTCCCTGGATTAAATCGACCATTGTCTGTCTAAGCAGCAGTTCACCACGGTGTGTTATTTCAGTGGTTATCGGGCTGAAATTATAAGGTAGATTTAATTTAGAATAAATTTGGTTAATAAATTGTTCGATCTCTTTAATCTTATCAATCAAAAGTGGGGTCCGTTGAATTGCTTGACTAAGCTCTTCCAACAAGCGGGGAATTAAAATTCCTAAAGCCAACGCACTGGCCAAAAATAACGATAGGTAAATCGTGATTATTGCCCATTCGCGTTTTGCCCCTTTTTTCTCTAAAAACTCAACCAATGGATTGATTGCATACGCTAAAAAAAATGACAATACAAAGGGTAAAATAATTGACCGCGATAAATAAATAACTAAAGCAATAAAAAGAATTATTAAAAAAAGAAAGCGGTTTCGGGTTAGTAGTTTCGTGTTCCAACACTCCCTTTTAATAAAAAAAGCACATCAATAACAGTGTGAAATGCTATTTCTTCCATTCACAATTGTTAAATGAAGCGCCTAGACAAATGACAATATAAAATTATCTGTATCTCTGTTGAAATTCAATTAAAACTTTGACTATTTAATCTTTTTTTGCTCAATTTACGCGGCGACTCATTCTCCGTGCAAAAGCCCGGGTGCTATTTTTAACATTGGAAGTCCAATTCATCGCGTTATCCTTTACCAGATCCATCGTCCCTAAGGTTTTTCTCCCAAACGACTTTGGATTAACCCTTACATTTGACATCATTCTCATCCTAGTTTTATTTCTTAATAACATCACTACACCAACTGCAGCCCCTATCAAACTCCCGGTGAGCGCTCCCCGAATTAACTTATTCATCTTTGTCACCTCTCTTTCGGGTTTTCTATAGCTTAAACATATTATTCCCGAGTTCAAAGAGGTTAAAACATCTTCCTTAAGGTTGTTTTAATATTTTACCCTTTACTTTATTCCTGGATTGACAAATATAGTATTACCGGTGCTCAATTGTTCCCCCGCCCACAACCAGATCGCCCTGGTAAAAAACCACTGCTTGTCCGGGGGTAATTGCCCGTTGCGGTTTTTCAAACAAAACTTCAACTCGCCCATTTCCGGAGGGCTTAACTATCGCCGCGGCAGGTGGCGCTGAATACCTAATTTTAGCCTCAACTTCAATCTCATGATCTAATTCAGGGATCGCAATCCAGTTAAGGTCGGAAGCAGATAACCGGTTTGAGAAGACCTCGGTAGCATCACCGACCACCACTTCATTGGTCTCGGGACGAATTTCGGTTACATATAAAGGCGCTGGCGCAGCGATCCCTAATCCTTTACGCTGGCCAATCGTATAATTAATAATTCCATTGTGAGTCCCCAGAACATTACCATACCGATCTACAATCTTCCCCGGTTTGACTGATCCCGGTTGATACTCTTCAATAAACCGGGGATAGTCCTGGTCCGGGATAAAACAGATCTCCTGACTGTCTGGCTTGTTGGCAACTACCAATTCATATTTTTCGGCTAATTTCCGAATCTCTGCCTTTGAATACTCTCCCAGCGGAAATACGGTGCTTGCCAGTTGCTGTTGCGTCATCCCGTACAAAACATAACTCTGGTCTTTGGATTGGTCGATACCTTTAAACATCAACCAGCGGTTTGCAGCTGCATCAAATTTAGTCCTGACATAATGACCGGTAGCAAGCTTATCTGCTTCCAGACTACGGGCTTTCTCCAGCAAAAGATCAAATTTTAATTTCTGATTACAGACGATGCACGGATTGGGTGTCCTCCCGTGTAAATATTCGGCAACAAAATAGTCAATTACCCGTTTCCGAAACGGAGCATGCATATTTAGGACATAATAAGGAATGCCCAGTCGATTAGCAACCGCCCGAGCATCCTCAACCGCACCAATTGAACAGCATCCCCCTTCCATTTCAGTACCATAGGGGAGATCGTCTGCCCAAAGCTGCATCGTAACTCCGATTACTTCATAATTCTGCTCTAAGAGGAGTGCGGCCCCTACCGAACTGTCAACTCCTCCGCTCATCGCCATGATCACTCGCATCTTCAACCAGCCTGCCGCGCCCGATAATCTTCAATCGCCTTATGCAGTGCATCTGCAGCCAGATTGGAACAATGCATCTTCTGGGGCGGTAGTCCGTCTAAAGCTTCGGCAACAGCTTTGTTGGTAATTGCTAATGCTTCTTCAAGTGTTTTCCCTTTTACCATCTCGGTTACCATACTGCTGGTGGCAATCGCTGCCCCACAACCAAAAGTTTTAAATTTAACATCAACAATCCGGTTGTCTTCCACTTTCAGATAGATCTTCATTATATCGCCACAGGTGGCATTACCTACTTCGCCAACACCGTCTGCATTATCAATTTCCCCAACATTCCGCGGATTTTGAAAGTGATCCATTACTTTTTCAGTGTACATGTCTGACACTCCTTTCGTTCATTGCTAACATTATATAGCGGTGACATTGCACGCAACTTATTAACAATCTCCGGCAACACCTCTAATAAATAATCAATATCTTGCTTGGTATTAGCTTTTCCAATTGAAATCCTCAGGGAACCATGGGCAATCTCATGGCAGATCCCCATACTCAAGAGGACATGTGATGGTTCCAGTGAACCCGAAGTACAAGCTGAACCACTTGAAGCGGCAATGCCTTTCAGATCCAAATTCAACAGTAAGGCTTCGCCTTCGATAAATTCGAAGCTAAAGTTAGCATTACCAGGCAAACGCTGTTTGCGATCACCATTTAATCTTACATAATCAAGCTTTCCAAGTACATTATCAATCAAATATTCCCGTAATTCCAAGATCCGTTTTGAATTAGCTTCCAGATTGGCATTTGCTAATTCCAATGCTTTCGCCATTCCAACAATTCCGGCTATATTTTCGGTTCCCGCACGCCGATTTCGCTCCTGTGCGCCACCGTAAATCAGTTGATTAAGCTTAATTCCCTTTCGTACATATAATGCCCCGACTCCCTTTGGACCATAAAACTTATGCGCTGCCATTGATAACAGGTCGACTCCCAGGTCTTGAACATTAACCGGAATCGTCCCGACAGTTTGTACAGCATCGGTATGAAAAAATATTTTCCGATCTTGTAGAATTTTACTGATCTCCGCAATTGGTTGGATCGTCCCTACCTCATTATTGGCGTGCATAATCGAGACTAAAATTGTTTCAGGAGTTAACGCATTAACTACATTATCAACACTGATCAATCCCACTTCATTAACCGGAAGATAGGTAACCTTGAACCCTTCCTTTTCAAGCGCCTTACAAGTATCATAAACTGCATGATGCTCAATTGAAGATGTTATTATATGATTACCTTTCTGACGGTAGGCATAGGCGATCCCGCGAATCGCCAGATTATCACTCTCCGAACCGCTTCCGGTAAAAATAATCTCATTGGTAGCACTAGCTCCAATTTCTTTGGCAATTACTGCTCGGGAATCTTCAATCGCCTTCCGGGTTTCCCGCCCATAACTATGAATACTGGAAGGATTTCCAAAACTATTAGTAAAATAGGGTAACATCGCTTCGAGCACTTGAGGATCAACCGGAGTAGTAGCAGCATGATCCAAATATATTCTATGGGTCATTCTAACCCCACCTTTCTTGTTAAATAGAATTAAATTAATTCCTACTATTTTAGTATGATTTTAACTTTATCCTATCATACCACGAATATCCTGTCAACGTATAATATTGGCAAAATTATATTAGAATATCCAATTTTCACACGTCCATAACCCCATTCATCCATACCTTTCAAGCATCCTCCTTTGACAGTCAAAGCCAGTTTCAAACCAGGTAATGCTTAGTAATATATCGTGAGGTCATTAACGACAAAAGGCTCCAATAGTCTGGCAAAAAACGAAGCATTGTTCCCACTTTTAGTTTGGTTTCACTTGCTAAGACTAAGTAATCACTACTGCCACCCAAAATTGTTAATCCTTTTTCAAGGGGTTGCAACCCGGTGATTGAGGTATCCTGTTGCCCGACATTGATCAGTAACCGATAACCCGGTTCGCAATCCGGTATTGTTGGGACTCTGCCAAAAGCATTATAACCTACTGCTTCAGTGGGTTGATTGATCTTCCATTGTACTTGTAACACTTCTGCTTCCAGAATAAAAACATCCTGAAACAGATCCGGCAAGTTACTGCCGGTCAAGGTTTCCCGGCCCAATAAAATACCTTCGCCAATTCGTAAGTGATTGATCCCATCAGGCAGTTCACCGTTATAAAGTAAAGGGAGACTGCTTGAGTTCCCACCGGAGATCAACTGGACCGGAAGTTTAAATTCATCCTTCAAGCATTGTGCAATCTCAATCAGGGTGTTCAATTTTGGCAATGAGGGCCGAACTCCGGCAAAACAAGAGAAGTTAGTACCAACCCCAATGACTTCAATATTTTTCAATTGACGGCAAGCCTTTCCCAGACGAATACTATCTTCCGCGGAAACTCCTTCCCGCAAATCACCGAGATCAACCATCAAAATCACCTGGTGTCGTTTCGGAGCGATTGTGGCCGCCAGTTGATTGAGCCGTTCTAAAGTAATCAGTTCTGAATTCAGACTAACATCGCTAAGTCTAAGAACTTCATTTAAATTACTGACAGCCGGTAACCGCAGCATTAATTTGGTAAGCTGCGGATAACCAGTCAATGCAGCCAAATTCTCCAACCGTGAATCACCAATATTACTGACCCCATTCTCAATTAAACCTTCAATGATTCGAGGATCACCGGCCACCCCCTTTAAAACCGTAGTTAAAGTAACCTTCTTTTGATCACAATGTTTTTTAATAACTGAATAATTATGGATTAATTTTGATAAGTTGATAATCAGACGCGGTGAATTCATCATTCAAATCCTTATATGCCACAATTCAATTTTCGCTAGCTAGCTCTGTTTCGAACTGATTTGGTTTAAATAAGCCTTAATTGTTTTTTCATAGCCATGTTCGGTCGGTTGATAATATTTCCGGCCATTAAGATTAGCAGGCAGATATTGTTGTTCAACATACCCATTGGGATAATCATGAGGATATCGATAACCAATTCCGTCACCTAACTTGTTCGCTTGCGGATGAGAACTGTCACGCAGATGGGCAGGTACAGGTTGATTGTTTAATTCACGGACATCACGCATGGCATTGTGAATCGCCTGACAAGCAGCATTTGATTTTGGAGCTGTTGCAATATAGACTGCCGCTTGGGACATGATGATCTGCGCCTCCGGTAAGCCTATCATCTCTACCGCCTGAGCTGCAGCCGTAGCCACCAATAAGGCTTGGGGATCGGCATTTCCGACATCTTCAGCGGCATGAATCATCATTCTTCGTGCAATATACTTGGGATCTTCCCCCGCAGTAATCATCCTTGCCAAGTAATAAACTGCCGCATCAGGATCCGAACCCCGCATCGATTTGATAAACGCCGAAACGGTATCATAATGATTTTGCCCATCCTTATCGTAAAGTAACGGCCGTTCCGGAACACAATTCCTAATAATCTCCTCAGTAATGACTCTTTCTCCGTTATGATTAGGACTGGTTGTAAGTATTGCCAATTCCAGTACATTTAAAACAGACCGGGCATCACCATCACTCAAGTTAGTTATCAGTTCAATTTCTTTGTCAGTTAAGACCGGGTGATAACTTGCCATTCCCCGTTCTTCATCCGTTAACGCTGTTTTTACTATCTCACGGAGTTCTTCCCGGCTTAGAGGTGTTAAACGAAACAACATACTCCGGGAAATTAATGGTGGATTTACTTCATAAAGCGGATTTTCGGTTGTTGCTCCAATCAAAATCACCGTACCGGCTTCAACTGCCGGTAATAAAGCATCCTGTTGCGATTTGTTAAACCGATGGATCTCATCGACAAACAGAATCGTCTTCTGTTGGTAAAATTTCAAACGTTCAGTTGCCTCGGTAATGATCCGTCGAATATCACCGACACCTGCAGTTACTGCATTTAACTTCTCCCAATGCGATTTGGTAGTATTGGCAATAATTTCAGCCAAAGTTGTCTTACCAACTCCCGGAGGCCCATAAAAGAGCATTGATGTTAACCGGTCTGCTTCAATTGCTCTCCGCAATAACTTGCCTTCACCCACAATATGTTGTTGACCAATATACTCATTCAGATTTCGAGGCCGCATCCGCGCTGCCAGCGGTGCTTCTTTTTCAAAATTCACTTCTGAAAAAAGATCCATAATTAAACTCCTAAGAAGATCATTGAAGTTTAATTCCTCACGCACGACAATAAATCCTACTGGCAAAAGAAAAAAAGCCGGCGAAAAACTACTTTTTAATCATTTTTTAATAAAACTAAAATAGTAAAATAAAGATAAAAAACTGCATTACTATCCCAAACACTTAGGCAGTTTTTTCTAACATAAAAATTTGAAAAATATGCATAAAAAAAGCTGTCCGTAAATCAATTGGAACAGCTCATCATTTCTTAAAATCAATTATTCTGATTTGTCCTTTTGTGTCAATCAAAAACCGCAGCACCTGCGAATTGCGTTGATCAAGAAAATCAACTTGCCACCGGTCGTAGTTATAATCAACACCAATAAAATTACCCAATTTGATCTGATTCATATTAGCCCAGATTTCAGCCGCTTGTTTGGCATCAGTTGAACTGGTTATTTCACCAGCCACCTGTGAGATCTCTTCCGAAAACTGTCTCCAGGAATAGACTGGTGAATATCCTGCGATTTGGCTTGGCATGAACCAGTCCCCATCTTTCAGGGAGATACTTACACGATAAGGTCCGTCAATTTTATCACGCCGGATCGCGCTTGGATAAAAAAGTAGCGTCACTTCATTAGCTTCGGAACTCCATTTAAAAGGGACAACTGTAGTTGCTATTGTCCTCCAAACACCATTTTGAAGCCCTTCCAAATCACCGGTCACCAGATACTCACCTTGACGGTATGATTTGACTCCAACTGTAAATTGCAAGGCTTCACCCAGTCGATCCTGATCATTATCAACAATCTGAAACTCCCCCGGGACGATCAGTTCAACTTGTCGATCAAGGATAACATCGTCAGGAGTTGCAGCAATAGGAACAACAAAGATTAAAACGATGGTCAGTACTATTAAACTGATGAGAAATTTTCTAAACAAAAAAATCACTCCGTTTTAATATTACGGAGTAATTTCGTTATTAAAATTGATAAACCTTTATGTAAATTAAACCATCAAAATCATCAAATTGCTGTCACTTTATCAACCAAAGCCAAAACATTATCCTTCTCCAACGGTTTTAAGATATAGTCGTTAGCTCCGGCTTTCAAACTTTCTAAAATTAAATCCTTAGAATTATGAGTACTGCAAATTATGATTTTAACCTTTGAATTTATTTTTTTAAAATAATTGATTGATTCAACCGGATCCCAACCCTGCATATACAAGTCCTTAATAATCAAATGCGGACGCAATAAAACAAACATTACTTTTGCTTCACTGATATTTTCGGCCTCATATACATCATAACCTGCTTCTTGTAAAAATCCTTTCAGAACCGAACGTACCAAAGGAGAGTCATCCACAATAAGGATCCTCATCGTATCCCCCTAAGAGAAAGCAACTGTATATTGTATCATAATTACAATTTAATATGTTCGCTCCTAAAAAGCAATCTCCTTTTTTATATTTATTAAAAGAAAATTTTGAGCTTTTAATTATTTTAACTAATTAAAAGCCCAAATTTGATTAATGGGTAGTCTGATCGCCTTCATGAATCTGGAAACTCCAATTATTTCCGTTATTATTGTCCCAATTTTGAGCATCATCGCGAAAACAGAAATTAAAACTTGATGGTTCAGTCATTTGAATCTTAACCGACCAACCACCGTCTTTGGTCTTTTTCATGGGTAACTCTAATACCTTATCCCATTTACCACTGTGACCAAAACCAGCATGCAGGTATATTTTATTGGCGCCAGCATCCGCTAAAAGACCTTTGTATTTTATTTTAACTTCATCTCCCAAAGTTATCGGAACTGGATCTAAAAATACACCGTTCACTACTTCTTCCATCTTTTTTCGGGGCATAAATCTCAACCTCCACTAAAATAATTAATAGATATTATATCCTATATTTTCAAGAATAATCCTTATTACACTAAATTCATTCCTCCTTTAATAACTATTTGTTTAATAATCTCTCAACCAAATCCATCATTTTCTTTATCGTCACATAATTGGATTTCCTTTAGTTCTTTTACAAAAAATTAAACCTCTCAAAAAGAGAGGTTCTGTTATGAATAAGATTGTTACAATATTAACTTTTTTTGGCCCACGAATCACGTAATCCAACTGTACGATTGAAAACCAGATGACTACCGTCGGAATCCTTATCAACACAAAAATAACCTTGTCTTAAAAACTGAAACCGTTCTCCAACTTTGGCATTGGCCAAACCCGGCTCCAGCTTACAAGAGTTTAAAACAATCAATGAATTAGGATTAAGGACTGAATCTTCTCCCGGGTTTTCATCTAAATATAGCTGATCGTACAGACGCACTTCAGCATCGATGGCATGTTGTACCGAGACCCAGTGCGAAGTCCCTTTAACCTTTCTCCCATCTTTAGTCCATCCACCGCGGCTTTCAGGATCATAGCTGCAATGAACTTCGATCACTTCTCCGGTTGCCTCATCTTTAACCACTGATTCACACTTAATATAGTACGCATGTTTCAAACGAATTTCTCGTCCTGGTGCTAAGCGGAAATAACCTTTAGGCGGATCTTCACAAAAATCATCCTGTTCAATATAGATCTCTCTGGAGAATGGTACTTGACGGATTCCCATCTCCGGTTGCTCCGGATTGTTCTCGGCATCAACCATTTCGACCTTGCCTTCAGGATAATTATCAATAATCACTTTTAAAGGACGCAGTACCGCCATCACTCGCGGCGCTTTATTATTTAGATCCTCCCTGATACAATGTTCCAACAACGCATAATCAACAGTACTGTTAGCTTTCGCTACTCCAATCCGCTCGCAAAAATTACGGATCGCTTCCGGAGTATAACCTCGACGTCTCAAGCCTGAAATCGTCGGCATTCTTGGATCATCCCAACCGCGGACATGCCCGTTTTTAACTAATTCGAGCAGTTTACGCTTACTCATAACCGTTCGGGTTAAATTAAGCCGGGCAAATTCGATTTGGCGCGGTTTTGCCGGTAAATCCAAGTTTTCAATCACCCAATTATACAAGGGGCGGTGATCTTCAAACTCCAAAGTACAGATTGAATGGGTTATTCCTTCTAACGCATCCGATATCGGATGGGCGTAATCATACATCGGATAAATACACCACTGATCCCCGGTCCGGTGATGATGTGCCCTTAAAATGCGATATAAAACCGGATCACGCAGGTTGATATTGGGTGAACTCATATCGATTCTTGCACGAAGTGTTTTTGACCCGTCAGGAAATTCTCCAGCTCTCATCCTGGCAAATAAATCCAAATTTTCGGCAACTGTCCGGTTGCGATACGGGCTTTCTTTACCCGGCTCCGTTAAAGTTCCCCGATAATCTCTTAATTCTTGAGAATCCAAATCACAAACATAAGCTTTACCTGCTTTAATTAATTCAACCGCATATTGGTAAAGTTGTTCGTAATAGTCTGAGGCATAAAACAACCGTTCATCCCAATCAAATCCAAGCCATCTTACATCTTCCTTGATCGATTCAACATATTCAATATCTTCTTTACTGGGGTTGGTATCATCAAATCTTAAATTACATAGCCCATTGTTACGGGCTGCAATTCCAAAATTGAGGCAGATTGATTTGGCATGACCAATGTGCAAATAACCGTTAGGTTCAGGAGGGAATCGCGTATGTACTTTACCACCGTACTTACCAGATTCATTATCTTCATTGATGATCTCCTGAATAAAATTCGACGGTACTGATGTTTCTGTGTTCAAGTCTTCATTAGGATTATCAAGTTTTTTATCATAATTTACTTCTTCCATTACCGAAAGTGCCTCCTCCTTAACCTCACTCAGACAATCCAAATTTAATTGTAAGTTCAATTCAACATAACAAAGCTGTTAATTATTTTATTATAAACAATTTGGTTGAGTTTGCAAATCTATTTTAAGCAGTTAATAAATTATTAACCCAACTGTTTTTTCGGATGGCTTTATTAACTCATAAAAATTTCCTTTTTACAATCAATACAGGTATAATATAATATTGTCATTGAAATTAAAAAATGGGTTACAACTTCAACAACTAGGTATATAACACGTAAAAAAACTAATGAAATGAAAGGAGGAGCAACTGATGAATTTTTTATCTATTTTCGACACTCCTGTTCAAGCAGCAATAATCTCACTCCGTTCCAATTGGCTCACTAAATTCTTTTTAACAATCACCAAGCTTGGTGATGCCAAAGGAGTAATAACCGTTTTATTATTAGCAATTTTAATTTTGCTATTTATAAAAAAACGCCTGGAAACAGTTGTAATAATGCTTTCGGTTATCGGGGGACATCTACTCATTGAATCACTGAAACTCCTTTTTCAGCGTCCCCGACCCGCGATTACTTGGCTAACTTTTGCCAGTGGCTACAGTTTTCCAAGTGGTCACTCATTAATTACCGTGGCGTTTTATGGATTGATTGCGCTTTTGCTCTTCAAACACCTAAAACCTTCTTATCTTAAGAAAATATTAATTATTCTTTTCTTGTTAATTCCCTTTATAGTGGGAATCAGTCGGATTTACTTAGGAGTCCACTATCCAACTGACGTATTAGCAGGATGGTTCTCCGGATTTCTTTGGATAAAATTCTGCTTCTGGATTATCAACCATCTAGAACAACAAAAACAATAAAAAAGCTTTAAAAACCGAAAAAATAACAGTTAGATAATTGTAATAATTCATGCGAATAATTTTTTTAACTGTAAGCAATAATAAAAATACCAGGGCTAAATTAATAGTTTGGTTGCTTACTATTAATTTCAGCTTCTGATTGAAGAGTCAGGATGTCTCTTCTCACCTGACTCTTCGCGTTTTTTCATTATATATAGTCATGCAAGCTGTCTTTCACCTTAAGAATTCATTAGAAATTCAGAAGACTACACATAAAAAAACTGTTAGCAAATCGACTTTGCAACAGTTGAAAATTATACTCTCAAAATTAATTATCTGGTTAACTTAACCTGTTTATACAATCCATTATCATACTTCCGAACCAGTGCTAAATTATTCTTATTATAACCAATCACATCATTATAAGCAACATCCTGCAAAACCCCAGTTAATTTAATTTCTTTGGTATCAGAAATAAAGTCATACCATCTTACATTATATCTCACATTCTTTTTATCTACTTGACGATTAATACTAAAAACAACTATTTTCAATTTTCTTCCTGTTGAATCAGCATAAAATACCTCGCTGGCAAAAACCGTTTCTTGTTCATCTATATCAAATAGGTTAATCTCTTCGACGGTCCCAGAGGTATTAATAACTTTTAAGACACCACTAATATCAACTGCTAACAGATTGCTGTTCTTCGAGTCCCAGCCCAACGAAAAGCCCGTGGTAGTAAAATTACCAATTACTCTCCCAACTCTATTATATAGATCGTAAACACGCAAATTAATAACTTGTCTTTGCACCTCACCACCCGTTTCAGACAATTGCGTTTCACTCTCTAATACTTTTCCAATCATTATTTCTTTACTGTCATGAGACCAAAACGAAATATCTCCATCAATAAAATCTATGGTCTTTTTATTTTTTAGCAAATAAATTTTAATACGGTGATTATCTGAAAAAGAAATGTACTTTCCATTTGGTGACCAACATAAATTATTAAGCGACTCTTCACCATCACTATTGCTTACATAAACTACTTCTGGTTTTTCATAGAGTTTCCCAATTGCTAAACGTCCCTGGTCATCACTAAAAGCAAATAAATCACCTGACGGCTGGTTAATTCCTTTCATCGCAATAAACCAGTCACTCTGTTTAAAAATTGATGTCAACAAATTATCAAACGAACAAATAACCGGCCGATTATAGTAGTTAAATGGAATTATCAGTAACGGCAAGATTATTAAAATTAGAACTGGAAGCAAAACTTGCTTTAAATTATCCTTGATTTCAATATTTTTAAAAATACCAAAGATAATACTGACCGTAATCCGGATTATCAATAAACTTAAGAATATAATGAAAAGATAATAGAAAATAAGTGCCAACAATTGAAATCTTTCAATCTGAAGATAAAAGATTAAAGTCAGAAATTCGCTCCAAGCAAATAAAGTCCATCCTAAAGCTATACCACCAATCAATATTGCTACCAGTAACTTTATTGGGCCTTTTACCAAAATTCCCGTTAGAAAACTGGCTG
>JAKPCT010000290.1 GCA_029553165.1 Bacillota bacterium | reverse complement strand
CGGAGACGGCGGGCCGGCAACTGCGGCAAGTATCGGTAACGTCCAAGCAATAGCGGTTGCCCCAGATGGAAGTATCTACTTATATAGTGATTTATTTAATTGCCTTCGAAGAATTGGCCCAGATGGTATCATTGAAACAATAGCTCAAGCTTCTCTTACATATTCATCTGGATTTCCCGGAGATGGCAGGCCGTTAAGCGAGACGCGGTTAGGCAGCATCAAAGCTATGACGTTTGGAAAAGATGGCAGTCTTTATATTGCTACAAGTTATGAAATATGGAAGGTTACTCCTAATGGGCTGCTTTATCATATTGGAGGAAGTAGACAGGGAAGCCGCGAAGATGGTGCATATGCAAAAACTTCTGTAATAGGTAGTTATGGAGGTACTGATATAGCCGTTGATTCAGTTGGAAATGTTTATTTCACAAAGCGTGAAGCTCATAACATCCGTGTTATTGATACTGAAGGAATAATCAAAACCATTGCCGGTGGCGGGGATGGGACTGATAATGCACTAGCAGCCAAGGCTAAATTGCATTATCCTACTAAAATAAATGTTGATTTCGATGATAATGTTTATTTAATTGATCGGTCTAGACAAGAACTTCGTAAGATTTATCGTCCTTTACCTGGGTTTAATAATAATGAGATCTTTATTGCTTCCGAAGATGGTAGTGAACTATATCATTTCGATCCGAATGGCAAACACCTGGAGACTCTGGATGCCTTAACCCAAAAGTCAATCTACCGGTTTGAATATGATGAAAAGGGTTACTTAAAGTCAATAACTGATATTAATGGTAAAGTAACGACGATTACTCGTGATGGAAACGGGAATCCTACAGGAATCATTGCACCTTACGGCCAGGAAACAATCTTAACGGTTAATCCTGATGGTTATTTAGAGAGTGTAACCAATCCGGCTAGCGAGAAGTACCAGATGACCTATTATCCCGGCGGACTGTTAGCAACCTTTACCGATCCCCGCGGTAATGGTGCTGAAATCTTCTATGATGATAATGGCAGGTTGATTAAAGATGTCGGACTGGGA
>JAKPCT010000289.1 GCA_029553165.1 Bacillota bacterium | reverse complement strand
GTACCGACGGGGTCGATCCGAGACTTCCTCTGCCTGACGAGATCATTACTTTGATGTCCTCTGCTGCGGGCTAATATTGTTCATAATTAAACTTATTTTGGGAGTCGTATTCAGGATTATCGGCTGGCGGCTCCCATATTTTATTATTATTCGAAAGGAGAATAATTATCATGTTAAAAAAAACCATTACTTATACCGATTATAACGGTTCTGAACGTACTGAAGACTTCTACTTTAATCTTTCCAAGGCTGAGCTCATGGAAATGGAAATGAGTACAGCAGGTGGTTTGGCTGAAACGATTCAGAAGATTGTTGCTGCTCAGGACGCCCCGGCAATTATTAAGATTTTCAAAGAGCTGATACTTAAAGCATATGGAGAAAAGAGCCCGGATGGTAAGAGGTTTATTAAATCGGATGAGATCTCGACGGCATTTTCTCAGACTGAGGCATACTCTAAACTGTTCATGGAATTAGCCACAGATGCCGATGCTGCGGCTAAGTTTGTGAATGGTATTATTCCGGCAGATTCAGGTAATATAACTAAGTAAAATATCGGAGGGTTGAGGAATGCTTCAAATTACGATACCAGCCGTTGAACTATGGGACGAGCGGAAACAGGAATTCGTTACCACAAAAGAGCAGACATTACAACTGGAGCATTCCCTCGTCTCTCTTTCAAAATGGGAATCCAAATGGTGTAAACCATTTCTAACAAAACAAGAAAAAACCTTTGAAGAAACTTTAGATTATATAAAATGCATGACAACCACCCAAAACGTGGATCCAGAAGTTTACAATCATCTTACAAATGAAAACATTGAAGAGATTAACAAGTATATAGAAGCTCCAATGACGGCAACTTATTTTTCAGATGATAAAACAGCAAAATCAAGCAGGGAACAGATAACGGCAGAGCTTATCTATTATTGGATGATCGCGTTAAATATACCATTTGAGTGCCAAAAATGGCATCTTAACCGTCTTCTTACTTTAATTAAAGTTTGCAATATTAAAAATCAGCCTCCAAAAAAGAGAAGCAGAAAAGAAATTATGAGCAGAAACGCTGCTTTGAATGCTGCTCGTAGAAAACAATTGAACACAAGGGGATGAGGCGATGAACAACAAACAACAAAAACACTATAAAGCGTGGCTTACAACCTTTACAAAAAAAGCAGTTGCAGTAATTCTTATTATCTCATTAATAGATTTACAGCTATCATACGTACTTGCTTTTATGGGTAAAGAGCAAATTGCAGAATCACTTTCTAGCACCATCGCCAATACCATCATCGGAGTAATGCTTGGATATTTCTTAAAAGCTCTTTTCGAAACATTCTTTGAAGAACGTGAAAAGAGATTAAATAAAAAACTCGAACAA
>JAKPCT010000283.1 GCA_029553165.1 Bacillota bacterium | reverse complement strand
TCAATTTCTTTAGTTACTATAGGCCTGGGGCCTACTAAACTCATCTGACCCAAAATAATATTAATCAATTGTGGCAACTCATCCAAACTGGTCTTGCGCAAGAAATTCCCTACTCTGGTTACACGTGGATCATTTTTTAATTTAAATTCCCGCTCCCATTCTTCTCTGGCTGCAGGGTTATTCTGAAAATGTTGTTCTAAAACCTCTGCAGCATTGGCAACCATCGTCCGAAATTTATAACAGGGAAACAATTTCCCGTTTCTGCCAACCCGTTGATGGGAAAAGATCGCTTTACCTTTTGAATCAATTTTAATTAAGATAATCAAAACTAACATTAGTGGAGCCAATAATGCTAAAAATATGGTACCCACAATGATGTCAAACATTCTTTTTGCCAGCCGGTTCCAATAATTTAGTAGGTTATTATGCAAACTTAACAACACAGTCTTTTGTTTGTAAAATGAGTCAATATCAATATTACTTAACGGCAGTCCATACAGATCCGGGACGATCGAGATCCTTTCTACCAAAGGTTGTAACCGATAAACCAGTCCAATAAGTTGTTCCCGATCAAATTCAGGAAGCGCAATGATCACATCCTTGATACCACTGGCAGTAATTATTTCTTCAATCGCACCGATTCTTCCCAAATAGGGGTACTTACCATCATCTGATGTTTCCTGGTCATTAACAATTCCTAATATTTTATATCCTGCATAATAATCGTCTTCAAAGGCCTCGGCAATCAACTCCGCATTCTTCCCGGAACCAATCAACAAGACCGGTTTCTGCCACAGACCCAAAACCATTAAGAAATACTTTACAATATATCTGGAACACAATAAATAAATAAAACAAATTATGCTACTCAATCCAATAAACACTCGCGGAATAAAAGAAGCATTATGATTAAAATACATTACTACAATCGTAATTATTGTTGCAAATACGGATATTTTAAAAATGATCTCCATTTTTTGCCAGAGTGGAAACCGCTTTTTATATAAACCCTGGCTCAACATCAAACCAATGTAAATCAGGGGAATAATAATGTAAATATGAGTATTGTAATCACTAAACGAAGACAATACATCATAATAAACAATAATATTACGTATATAAAACGAAGATAACAACGCTGCTACGATCGCCAAATAATCAGTGACAAGTAAAAGCAACGGTGAAATATATCCCCCTAATTTCGATTTAAACGATAAAGACAGATCTGGTAAAGTAAAAATCAATTCATTTTCAACAACATTACTGACTGCCGTTTCAACATATTCGGCTGAATGTACATTCTCTATCATTTTATCCTCCAACTTGTAACTTATAATTAATTGTAGGATTCACATTATTAATGAAATCATTGTTTTCTAGATTAATTTACTATATAACTCACTCATCTTCCTAACCTGTTTAACAATATCATAATTCATCTCAATATGCGCTCTGCCAGCTCGTCCCATATCCTCCCAAATTTGAGGATTTTCAATTAAATACTCCAATCTTTCAACGATCTGCTCAACATTTCGTTCCTCAACCAAATAACCGCTTTCTCCATCAATAATAACACTTGGTATATCGCAATGCCTCGTGGAAATAACCGGCATCCCTGAAGCACTCATCTCAATGATCGATACCGGAGCACCACCCTCATTGTCACCGTCTTCAGCCTGGACGCTGGGTGAGATAAACAGATGATGTTTTTGAGCCTCCTCCAACAATACAGAATATGGTTGATATCCCAACAGATTCACAGCATTAGCAATATTATAGCGTTGAATTATTTTAAGGATTTGCTCCTTGATTACCAAATCCTTGCCCTTAACCCCATCGCCAATTATCGTTAGTTGCAAATTCTGATATTTCTGTCTGGCAATTGCAAATGCTTCAACTGCATACGGGATCCCCTTTTTTTCGGTAAATGAACCGGCAATTAAAACTTTAATGACCCCATCAGCAGCAATTTTACGCGGAATAAATTTTATTTTGTTTAAATCGGTTCCCAAATGTTGTACCACTACTTTCTCATCAGGGCATCCCAATCCAACCAGAACCTGTTTCATATATGGACCTTCAACTGTAAATAGATCACACTCTTGAAATAAACGCTGATATCGACTGCGCCACTCTTGCTTACGTGGCAATTTCGCAATATCATAACCATAAAAAGTTGTTACTTGTGGGAGCTTCAGTTGCTTTTTAACCTCCAGATCCCGCCAACCGGTATTGCCAAAATGAGAATGCAGCAATGATACCTGATTTTCGCGTAAAAGCCGCTTTGTAAATGGAGTATAGGCTTTAAATAAAGCTTTATACGCCTTCAAAAATAATTGTTGCAATTGACAGCTGTCGGAAATACTAAAAACGTGCTCATATGGAAAAAGATCAAGATTTTTTTTCTGGTCAGTAACAACAATATGGTGAAAATCATGATTGTGAATCAACTGCGAATAGATCCAACTCTGGGTTAATGATAAATAAGGATAAACCGAATGCGCTATAACTTTTTTCATGCCAAAACCTTCCTAACAGCTTCAATCACATCTTCTACATCTTCATCACTCAATTTCGCAGACAATGGCAAGGATAATGTCCGTTCGGAAATATACTCAGCATTAGGGAAATCCCCTCTTCTAA
>JAKPCT010000246.1 GCA_029553165.1 Bacillota bacterium | reverse complement strand
TTTAGTAATTAATAATGCTTTGCAAGCGGTGATCGGTGATGTTAAGCAGGGAAACACCCTGGTTAACAGTATGGTTAATCAAAAGGTCTTTCCGACGCTGGCGATTGAAATGATTGGAATTGGCGAAGAGAGCGGCAATTTAGAAGAGATGCTAAATCAAGTGGCTAATGCTTATGAAAATGAAGTTAAGAATGGGTTGAAGATTTTTTTGGCAATCTTTGAACCATTATTAATATTATTGATGGTTAGTGTAATTGCAATTTTAGCGATTGCGATTTTGTTACCGGTATTTAGTCTTAACTCACAAATTAATTTAGATTAGGGAGGAATCATCATTGAACCAGATCCGAACTTCAGAGCGAGGCTATACCTTAATGGAAGTTTTAGCCGTCTTGGCGTTAATCGCAGCATTATTAACTTTAGTTGGACCCAATGTAATTAACAGTATGAACAGCGGCCAAGTAAAAGCAACCAAATCACAGATTAAGGCTTTGGATAATGTATTAAAACAATACTATATGGATAATTATACCTATCCGACAACTGAGCAAGGATTAAAAGCGTTGATTGAGAAACCAACGATTCCACCGATACCTGAAAATTGGAACGGACCATATTTATCGGAAAAGACGATCCCTAAAGATCCTTGGGGAGAAGAGATCAAATACATATCTCCAGGAGTTCACAATCCGGATAAATACGACATCTTCAGCCTTGGACGTGATAAGAAAGAAGGCGGAGAAGGTATTGAAGCCGATATTGGCAATTGGTAAGATGAACCGAGATCAAGGATACACATTACTGGAGATGCTTGCAGTAGTGGCCTTGATTGGGTTGATTTTTTCGCTTGCGGTTCCTTCGTTGATCAATCGTGAAGAGCGACTGTTACTAAATCAAATTGCTAAATTGCTCAGTTCTGACTTGAATAAACTGAAGCTGGAAGTAGTTGCAAACCGCAGTGACACAACTGTCTATTTTACAGAAGCAGGATATTTCTTTAAGTTGGATGATTATCAGATTGAACGAAAGTTTAATAACTTTTCATTTCATTTTATCGTGCTTGATGTGGTTGATGACGAAGTGGATGCTGAAGGAGATTTTGAAACTGTACCAAGGGACATGATGCAATTAATGGTTTCCAGTGAAGGAAGATGTAATCCGGTGAGATTGGAATGGGAATCAACCCATTTTAAAGGAGTCTTGGCTATAAATGAAGATCTTCAGGTGGAATGGATCACGACATCAAAATAAAAAAGTTAGAAACCGGGGTTTTACATTGTTGGAAGTGCTTATTGCGTTAGGATTGACAGGATTATTGACTACAATGGCTGTTGCAGCAACTCTACAGGTGAGAAATACCCAGGAGTTACTAAATGGAAGAATTACCGCAATGGTTTTAGGGGCGAGTAAATTAGCTGAGCTGCAATCTGGGAGTGAACAAGCCTCATCAGGAAACTTTGCCGAACCGTATTCCAGTTATAAATGGTATACGCGTGAAGAGACTACTGAAAACAATGTCAAAAGGATAATTATCACGGTTAATTGGGGGAAGCACTATTCGTATCAGAAGAGTTTTTACGGATATCGTTTATCAGAGTGAAGCGGGGATGACCTTAGCGGAGGTTATTGCTTCCTTAAGTTTTATTGCAATTATTTTAGGAATAACCGCTCAACTTTTATACAGTCATATCGGGTTTTGGGAGCGTAATGACCGCTCCTATCAGCGGCAACACCTGTTGAAGTTTGTTTATCAGACCGTGAACTCCGACTTGAGTTCCCTTTTTTCC
>JAKPCT010000243.1 GCA_029553165.1 Bacillota bacterium | reverse complement strand
CATATTCAACTCAATACTATCAACCGATACGTCTATTGAATTAACAGTAGTTTCTATGCTGCTCATAGTAGAAGCTATAGAGTCCAATTTGTCACAGATATCGGAAATTGAATATGCTCCTCCGTTTGCAAGAGATTCCACTTTTTCATTTAATTCTTCAATATTTGAATTGATAGTAATCAGTATATCTTTGATTTCCTGCATCAGCATTATCAATTCTTCCATTTTGAGCACTCTTTCCTTTAATATATTCATTTCCTTATAATGTTTCTTAAATTTCAACTTTATCTTATGCTTTACTTTGTATTGATGTCGGTATAATCCGCCCTGAAGTAAACTTTATAATCACTTGCCTTAAAGCCGTATTCCTTTAGCATCTTTAAAATCAAGTTCCTTATAGCATTTCCGCTCATATTTGTTTCGACATATACTTTACCAGCTACCATTACAGGTTTTCTCATATCATCAGGATTCATAGAAAAGTATTTATTCTTTTTTCCATTCATGCTTTTGCTGTTTTCAAATCCTAAAAACTTCTGGCTATCCATTTTAATAAGAGTTTCACATGTTTTTAGCAACATTTCCTGCCAAGTTCTGACTTCATTCAATTCACCATTGTTTATTCTGAAGCCATATGGCCTTATATGTGTAAAGTTTTCATAAAGAGTGTGTTCAACATTAGAATCCACGAGATATTGTGAATAGTCGGGTATATTCCTCTTTTCCGTTTCTTCATCACCGTCATTTTCTTCCATTACAGTATCTTCATTCTCAAATTCAAGCATGTCGATAATTTCATCTATTTTACTCTCATATTCATTAATTGCCTTACCTAACTGATAGTATTTTTCGCTACACTGAAAATCCCGTTTAGAAAAAGCCATGCTCATTTTGTTACTCATGGCTTCCATCAAGTCATTAATCGTTTCCCTCAGTAAAGCAAGGCTTTCAGACAAATCAATGGCCTTTTCAGGGAATTCATTTTTTATAACGCTTATAAGCTCATTCAACATCATAAAAATCAACCAACCTTAATAAAAGAATATAATAAATATCATTCTCCACAAAATGCCATATTCCTTTATCTTTTCACCGCAAGTTTCGACAGGTTATATCTTTAAACTTTCTGAAATAATCTAAAACAATCTAGTTGCATCTATACAATCTACATTTATACCAATCCAAAATATTTCTCAAAGAAATTGAGCAGCTTTTCTATAATGCCTTGTTTTTTGAGCGCCCGACCGCCGCCAAAACGGGATACGGGCGGCATGATTTTGTCAATAGCAGTGCCTGTTGTTTTCAACATACCATCCCGAAAGGCATTTTCAATTAAACGCCGCGTTTCTTCAGGTTTTAACTTTTCTTCTTCAATAATTGCTGCAATATCCGCTTCCATACGTTTATCAAGAAACTTGCGCCAATCCTCATCCACTTTTGTGGAAGCATTGACCTGTTCGATAAAATGTTCGATCAGTTCTTTCTTGCTGCGAAGCTGAAGGCTTGAATTAACAGCTTTATCGATAGCCACAAGGATACTCTTGTCTTTGCAGTTGGACTTGCGGTATTTTTCTACCAGCATGAGGATATAATCAATATTTACTTCAATTTGACGGACCAACTCAATCTCAAACACAAGATCATCATTGATGGTTTCTTTATCACTGTCGGCTGCCTTCCTGAATTCCTGGTAAAGATCAAGATAAATACTCTGGTAATCCTGAAAATCTCTTTCAGTCAATATTTCATTACCTTTAAATTCATCAAAAGAAGTTAAAATATTGGTCATCCTCAATATCGCGCCAAAAAGCTTAATAAAATCTTTCTGCGCTTTTTCGCCAATAATAGGCTGCCCCAGCGGATATTTTTCAGTTAGTTCAGCAATCAGTTCTTTGTACCCAGGTTTATGCCCGCCGTTTTCATCATATCCATTATAGTATTCATTGTATGTTTTGAGCAGGACAATACCACCCGCGTCCTTGTTGCCAAAAAGGGCAATCGCTTTATCCATTTCCTCCTGCAAATCACGGAAGCAAACGATATTGCCATAAGTTTTTACACTGTTTAAAATGCGGTTTGTCCGTGAAAATGCCTGGATCAACCCATGCTGCTTTAAGTTTTTATCAACCCAGAGCGTGTTGAGGGTTGTGGCGTCAAAGCCGGTCAGGAACATATTTACCACTATAAGCAAATCAATCTCACGGTTTTTCATGCGCAGGGAAATGTCTTTGTAGTAGTTTTCAAATTTGTCTGAGGACGTATCATAATTTGTGTTAAATATTGCATTGTAATCCCTGATCGCCGCCTCCAGAAAATCGCGGGAACTCTGATCAAGGTTACCCATGTCGAAGTCTTCATCCGGCAGCAAGCCGCCCGGCTCATCTTCGTTAGGGCTGAAACTGAAGATAGTCGCAATAATCA
>JAKPCT010000285.1 GCA_029553165.1 Bacillota bacterium | reverse complement strand
AAAAACGTTAATTTATATCGTTACTTAGGATTTGCTTTAGGTTCATTGGTGGTCTTATTGTTGGTTTAACCTGTATTAAAGGGGTGTGGCAGTGGATATCAATTTGATCTTTAGAATTGCCGGGATCGGGATCTTAATCTCTGTATTAAATATGGTTTTAAAACAGGCCGGGAAGGAAGAACAAGCCCAAATGCTGACATTGGCCGGGGTTGTTATTGTGTTGTTTATGGTGATTCAGTTGATCCAACGGCTGTTTACAGATATTCGTTCTGTCTTCGGTTTTTGACTTTTAAGTTTGAGGTGGGTAAAAAGTGCCCTTTTTTGCAACCTTAGGTTTTATATTGTTGGTTACGATTTTATTAATCATTTTGCGCCACGACCGGCCCGAGATTGCCATGCTGCTGGCATTGGCAGCAACAGCGGTTATTATGGTCGGACTACTGAAAAATGTCTCCGAAATTCTTCTGGTCTTTGAAGACTTAGCTGTTAAAGCCAATGTGAATACTAATTATCTTAAATTAATAATCAAGATCGTGGGAATAGCTTACTTAGCAGGTTTTGGGGCCCAAATCTGTAAGGATGCGGGTGAAAACAGCATGGCCGCCAAAATCGAGCTGGCAGGGAAGATCTTCATTCTAACGATGGGAATACCGATTATGGTGGGGATATTGGACTTGATTTTGAAAGTATTTTAAGTCGTTCTACCAAATGGAGCAAAAAATGATACTAAAACAATCAATGATTATATTGCCTTTGATATTTTGTTTAATGTTGTTGTTTTTTATGGCTGTCCCGGCATCGGCGGCGACAGTTCCGGAACAAATTTTTGAAACAATTGACTTGACTGATTTAAATCGGTACTTGCAGACCCTGGATGAAGATGTCTTGAGGTATTTACCAAAATTAGATCTGAAGTCATGGGGCGCTACTGGGCCTGACTGGGATTTAAGCTCAATTGGTAAAGGCATCATTCACTATATCTTGCGCGAGTTGATCTTTAACCTAAGACTGTTGGGAGAATTACTGTTAATTGCAATGGCCTTGGTAATATTGCAAAATATGCAACATGCCTTTGAGACCGAAACAGTTAATCAAATCGCATTTGGACTATGTTTTCTGGTGGTAATGGGAATTGTCCTAAACAGTTTCCGTGTTACTTTTGGGATTGCTGCTGCTGCAATCACCGAAATGACTAATTTTATGTATGCAATCATTCCGTTGCTCTTTAGTTTAATTGCGGCAGGCGGAGGGTTAGTTACGGTATCGATTGTGCATCCGTTATTGATTGCTGCCATCAGTATTGCTGCGGGTGCGGTAAAGAGTCTGGTATTACCACTGATCCAATTTGCCGGTTTATTAGGAATGGTCAATTTCCTGGCCGGTGGATTTCACATTGATAAACTGGGGAATCTGTTTAAAAAAGCAGCATTGGGAATTTTGGGGTTGATAATGGCGCTCTTCATCGGGGTGGTTACGATTCGGGGGTTTACCGCATCAGTAGCCGATTCGATGACCTTACGGACTGCTAAATATTTCACTAACACATTTTTGCCCGTAGTGGGAGGGACATTATCCGATACCATGGAGATGGTAACCGGTTGTTCATTGGTCATCAAAAGCGGCTTGGGAGTCTTTGGCTTAGGAATAATAATTTTAATCATTATCTTTCCGTTGATTAAAATCTTAGCAGTTGCAACAATTTATCATTTATCAAGCGTGGTGATTCAACCGTTGGGGAATCAAAAACTGGCAGATGTCCTCCAAACAATTGGGGATATTTTTATCAATTTATTTGCTGCAGTGGCGATCGTTGGTCTGATGTTTTTTATCGCGCTCTCGGTATTGGTAGGGGTTGCCAATATGGGTATCAGGTGAAACAAATGGTGCAGATTGCAGATTGGTTAAAAAGAATAATCAGTTTAATAATTGTTGCAGGTTTTCTGGAGCTGCTGTTGCCAAACAACAGTTTAAAAGGAGTTACCAGATTGGTGCTTGGTTTAATAGTGATCATGTTCTTAATGCAACCATTGACCCAACTGTTTAATATTCCGATTGACCTGATAACGGTAGCGACTTTGTCCGCTCCTGAAATTGAAGTGACGCCAACACCGGTAACTGACAGGTTGATTACAGAGGGGGAAAAGCTCCGGGGACGATGGGAGTCGGTGTTTGTTGCCAAGAATTTTCAAGGATTGGAAACCAAGATTAAAAAGATAATCACCCTAATTGATGAGGTTGAGTTAGAACAACTTAAATTGGAACAGAAAAACGGGCAACTGGAGAGGATGGTGATTACAGTGAAATCAAAAAATGAACAGCAATTAACTCCGGCTTTTCAGGCTAAAATCAGGCAAGAGATCTGTAAAATGATCGCCGTGGTTAGTGATCTAAATATAACTCCGGAACAAATTGAGGTGAATTGGAATGAATGATGGACCAAATAAGCTGGATCTAAAGCAAATTATCAAAAATTTGGCAGCGAAGTCAAGTTCGTTATGGGTAGTAATCATTTTAGCCGGAATTGGTTTGTTATTGCTTTTTAGCGGTAGCGGTGAACATCAAAGAGGTAACTTGATTGGTGTGCCGGCCAATCCGCCGGTAAATAGAGATTTAGAAGCAGTAGATGTTAATAACAAGACTACCAAAGAGATTTATGAAACTGAACAACGGTTGGAGCGGGAGCTGGAGAGAGTGCTGCGAAACATTGCCGGGGCTGGTGAGGTAAGGGTGGACGTAAATCTAAAATCGGGGAACCGCTACATTTGGGAACGGCAATCACGAAGCAATAAACGGGTTGCGCAGCAACAAAATGAGATTAACACTGAAGAGAGCAGCAGTGATGAACTGGTATTTGCCAAAAGCAGAGATGGCAAAGATAGTCCGGTGTTAAGAGAAGAACTGGCTCCGGAGGTTGAAGGAGTCGTTGTTGTTGCAACCGGTGCCCGTGATCCCCGGATCAAACAGCGTTTGACCCAAACCGTAGTTACCAGTTTGAATCTGCCAATGCACCGGGTTTTAGTATTAGCTGGAGAGATCAGAAAGGAAGAGTGAAAAATGAATTTTAAAAAGATTGATCTTAGTAACTCGCAAACCTATTTGTTATTTATCTTAATAATGATTGGAACGACTTTGTTTTATCTTGGTTATCGCTATATCGGCGCCCTCAATCAAGAAAAGCCGGTTGTTCCTCAACCAAGCAGTAAATCTGTTGTTTTAAAGGTTAATTCTGATTATGACGAGCAAGATAGTTTACTGGAGATTAAATTAACAAGAGATCGGGAGCGAAGTCAAGAGATGGCGCGAATCCAGGAATTACTGGAAAGAGTTGGTCTATCGGATCAAGTCCGTAAAGAAGCGGAACAGGAACTGTGGCGGTTGACACTGGCAACTTCAAAGGAGACTGAATTGGAAAGTCTGCTGAAAGCCAACGGTTATCAAGATGTGTTGGTAAATATTAGCCGTAAATTGGTTACAATCGTTTTACCTCAAAAACTTCAAATGGAACAAGTCAGGGTGATTGGGCAGGTTGCTGCAGAGGTTACCGGCTATAGCTTGGACCAGATTCAAATTGTTGAAAATTATCAACGCTAAAAAAATAATAAATAATTGAGTAAATCAAATTTTAGAAGTGTAAAATAAGTTAAACATTGTGTAAACATTAAGCAACAAACCACCTATTTAAGCGTTAGGATCTTGCATATTGACTACATGCAAGGATAAAATTAATAAAAAGAAGGAAATCTTTCCTCACTGGTGAATAAATATTCTTATTATTTTTGCCAACCCTCAGAAGGAGGACTTAGATGAATATTAAGGAAGTTAAAGAATTAATCAGAATGCTGGATGGAACAGATATTGTCGAGTTCAATTATGAAAGTGAAGGTAGTAAACTGATTATAAAAAAAGGAAATGATGTTATTAGTCATATTTCAACAAACCATGTTCCGGTCGCTACAGTACCAGCCGTAGCGCCAATAGCGATGCCTGCGGCTCAGGTTAACTATCAGGCGCCACCGCAGGTAGCAGAGGAGAAGAATGAAGGATTAGGGCCGAATCAAGTCTATATTCCTGCTCCGATGGTAGGAACCTTCTATGCGGCGCCTAGTCCGGAATCAGATCCTTATGTCCAAGTTGGACAAGTGATTGAAGTCGGTCAAGTTGTGTGCATTATCGAAGCAATGAAATTAATGAACGAAATTGAAAGTGAATGGCGTGGTAAAATAGTTGATATATTAGTAGAGAATGCACAACCGGTTGAGTTTGGACAACCACTGTTTATTTTGGAAAAGACCTGATCTAAACTCAACTGTGGAGGTGTGCTTATTTAATGTTTAAAAAAATACTGATTGCCAACCGGGGCGAAATAGCGCTTCGGATCATTCGTGCGTGCAAAGAAATGGGTATTAAGACCGTGGCGATCTATTCAGAAGCAGATCGCAATTCACTTCATGCCCACTATGCTGATGAAGCCTTTTGCGTTGGACCGGCTGCCGGAAATCGCAGCTATTTGAATATTCCTAATATTATTAGTGCAGCAACAATTGCCGGGGTTGATGCGATTCATCCGGGATATGGATTTTTAGCTGAGAATGCCCGTTTTGCAGAGATCTGTGAGACCCATAAGATTAAGTTCATTGGACCTTCGGCTGAAGCGATTGAAAAGATGGGTGATAAGGCCATCGCCAAACAGACGATGAAAAATGCCGGAGTTCCGGTAGTACCGGGATCGGATGGGGCTCTCGAAGATGAAGATCAAGCAATTGAGTTGGCTAAAGAGATTGGATACCCGGTAATCATTAAGGCTTCTGCCGGTGGCGGCGGCCGTGGTATCAGGGTTGTCTATAATGAAGAAGAACTGCTCAATGCTTATCGGACTGCTCAAAGTGAAGCAGAGGCTGCTTTTGGCAATCCGGAGCTTTATATGGAGAAGTTCATTGAAGAGCCAAAACATATTGAGATTCAGCTGCTGTTAGATGAATATGGCAATGGTGTATATTTAGGTGAACGTGACTGTTCGATTCAGCGTCGGCGCCAAAAAGTAATTGAGGAAGCTCCTTCACCGGCGGTCACACCGGAACTCCGCCGTAAAATGGGCGAAGCCGCGCTTAAAGGCGCTAAATCAGTCGGTTATGCCAATGCCGGAACAGTAGAGTTCCTGCTTGATAAAGACGGTCAATTTTACTTTATGGAGATGAACACCCGGATCCAGGTTGAACATCCTGTTACCGAGATGGTCACCGGTGTTGATCTAATCAAAGAGCAGATTAAGATTGCTGCCGGATTAAAGTTAAAGTTAAAGCAGTCAAACATTGAAGTCAGGGGACATTCAATTGAGTGTCGCATCAACGCCGAAGATCCTGAGAAGAACTTTATGCCTTCTCCGGGACAAATCTCACTTTATCATATTCCGAGCGGTCCGGGAGTCAGGGTTGACAGCTCTGCCTACCAGGGATATGCAATTCCGCCACACTACGATTCGATGATCGCCAAATTGATCGTCTGGGATGAGAATCGGGAAGCGGCAATTGCCAGGATGCTCCGGGCGCTTGATGAATTTGAGATCGAGGGTGTCAAAACAACCATCCCTTTTCATAAAATTGTACTTAACAATCAATATTTTAGAGCAGGTGACGTTTACACCAACTTTATTGAAACAAGAATTTTTCCTCCAGAAGGTATATCCGAGAGTGACTCCGATTAAAATGTTGTTAAGAAAAGTTTTGGAGGTGTCTTGATGATCGAGCCGATCGAGAAGTATGATTCCGGAAGTATACGGATTGCCAATGAAGTAGTCAGTATCATTGCCGGGTTGGCAGCTACTGAAGTTAAGGGTGTAGCTGGAATGAGTGGCGGTGTAGTCGATGGTATTACCGAACTGCTCAAGAAGAAAAATTTCACCAAAGGGGTTAAGGTTGAAGTCGGTGAAAAACAAGCCGCAATCGACCTTTATGTAGTTATAGAATATGGTTATCGCATTCCGGATACAGCTTATTTAATCCAGGAAAACGTGAAGAAAGCTGTTGAAAGCATGACCGGGCTTGAAGTTATTGAAGTTAATGTTAATATTCAAGGTGTAGAATTTAAGTCTGATGAAACGACCGAGCCAAAAGTAAAGTAAAGGAAGGGAAAGATCTTCATGAAAGTTGGAGACCGTTTAGTAAGTTTTCTTAATGCTGTCATCTTAATTTTTGTAAGTATTGTCTTCTTTCTAATTGTTATCGGACAAGCAGGATTTATTATTGATTATTTAAATAACCTTCAAACTGGTCGGGAATTAATTTGGATCTGGAGCATTTCTTTTATTACTTTACTTTTAGGATTTCTCTCATTGGCAATGGCTTTGCAACGCCGTCGGGAAGAACCGACAATTACCCATGATACACAATTTGGTGAGGTCCAAATCACCGTTTCGGCAATTGAGAGTCTGGCGTTGCGTTCAACCAAACAGGTAAAAGGTGTTAAAGATGCTCATGTGGGTATTAGGGCTGGAAAAAACGAGCTGAATGTATTATTGGATGTATTTATTGAAATTACCGTTTTTCCTGATTTGAGCGTCCCCAAAATTTCGGAAGAGATCAGGACTAAGGTTAATGATTATATCCTGGAAACAGTAGGGATCAAAGCAAACTCAATACAAGTTTTTGTCACTAAAGTGGCTGGGGAAATATCCAGGACCAGAGTTGAATAAACCAATCAAACGTGAAAGGAGACCATTTTAGAGTGATCGAATTAATTAAAGAATTAATCCCTGTTTTCACTAAATACAAAGGTCGTCTAAGCGGAGGGTTTATTGGATTCTTGGCTGGTTTACTATGGGTATTTAAAGGATTTGGCGCGGCATTAGTCTTTGTTTTCTGTGTCGTTGTTGGTTTTTACCTTGGTTCACAATTTGATCGCGAAGACTCGATTCGGGATATTTTGAGTAAAATGTTGCCGCCAAAAAATTAATACAAAATAAGGTGATTAGATGAGTCGACCTTTTGCTAGAGATCTAGCTTTTAAAATTTTATTCCAAACTGATGTGGGCAGAAATCCTTGGCAGGAGGTTCTGCCGCGAACAATTCAGGATGTTGGACTCCCCGAAAAATCACAAAACTTTCTTGAGGATCTGGTAAAAGGAACAATCAAAAACCTCAAAGAGATTGATCAGGAGATTATCAAATATTCTAAGGAGTGGACCTTAGAACGAATGGCTAATACTGACCGAAATATTCTTAGGATGGCCATTTATGAACTTAAATTTGTTGACGATGTCCCGCCGGGAGTAACAATTAACGAAGCGGTTGAGTTAGCCAAAAAATATGGTGATGAAGACTCTGGAAAGTTTGTAAATGGAATCTTAGGTCAGATTTATAAAGACTTAACGAAAGACGATCCAGCAGTAATTACTACCACAGACGGAGAACTAACGGAGGTATAACCTCTGTTTTTTTCTATAGGAGTATTCAAAGATGATAATCGGAATTGACACCAGCTGTTATACAACTTCATTAGCGATCATTAATGATGATGGTTTGATCCATAAAGATTTGCGGTTAGTTTTGGAAGTTAAGCCCGGTGAGAAAGGGCTAAGACAATCAGAGGCAATCTTTCAACATATCAGTAATTTACCGCGGTTGTTTGAAGGATTTCAGGAACGAGTCAAAATCTCAGCAGTTGCTGCCTCTTGTTTTCCGCGTCCGGTTGACGGGTCTTACTTGCCGGTATTTAAAGTGGGAGCTGCTTTTGGAGAATCAATTGCTAAATTATTTGGTGTCCCGTTTTTTCCAACCAGCCATCAGGAAGGTCATATCAGAGCGGGGTTATATGAACAACAACAACCGGAAGTACCTTTTTTAGCGTGGCATATCTCAGGTGGTACAACGGAACTTTTGTTGGTGACACCCGGTAAGGGTGGTTACCGGATTGAAAAGATTGGTGGTACATCGGACCTGCAAGTCGGGCAGTTTGTTGACCGGGTAGGAGTTGCACTGGGAGCGCCATTTCCGGCAGGACCTTATTTGGAGAAACTGGCAACCGGTTCGAAAGATATAAAAAAATTGTTACCGGTAGTTACCAATGAATTGACCCTAAGTTTCTCCGGTCCCGAATCTGCAGCGCAACGTCTGGTGGGGAAGATTCCGGATCAGGACCTGGCGCGGCAAGTTATTAATTGTATCTGGAAGAGTCTGTTTGAAGTCACTGCTTTGGCAGTTAAACGGTTTGGGATTAACAAAGTTCTGTTAGTGGGTGGAGTGGCTTCCAATCAATTGATAAGACAAGCTTTGCTTGAATCCGGTAACCGTAATCAGATTGATTTTCTCTTTGCGAATCCTAAACTGTCAAGTGACAATGCTGTTGGAGTAGGTCTGATTGGCTCTGACCTTTATCATTATCATTTGCTAAAATAAAACTAATGATTTGAAGGAGTTCCCTGATGAGCAAAAAATTGATTATAATCGATGGCTATAGTTTGGCAAACCGGGCTTTTTTTGCGTTGCCGTTATTGACTACCAAAGAGGGGCAGGTAACTAATGCGGTCTATGGTATGGCAATGATGTTGATCAAGTTGCTTGAAGAAGCAAAGCCAGATTATCTGATTACCGCCTTTGATGTTGCTGCGCCTACGTTCCGCCATCAGGATTACCAAGCATATAAAGCTAACCGGAGTAAGATGGACGACAATTTAAGGACGCAGTTACCGCTGATCCGTCAATTGCTGGAGATTATGCGCATTCCGATCTATGAACAAGCGGGTTATGAAGCTGATGATATCATTGGGACAATTGCTTGTAAGGGTGCGGCTCAAAAAATAAATGTCGAGATTGTTACCGGAGATCGGGATTCGTTTCAATTGGTAGGCCCTTATGTTACTGTGCTTTATACCAAGAAAGGGATCACTGAAGTTGAACGGGTTGATGAGGAATACATCCAGAAACGTTATCAACTGACGGCGCGACAATTGATCGATTTAAAAGGGATCATGGGAGATGCTTCTGATAATATTCCTGGGATACCGGGATTCGGTGAAAAGACTGCTTTGAAGTATTTGCTCGAATACGGGTCAATCGACGGAATCTACCACAATATTGATCGAATTGCCAGGGAACGGGACCGGGAACTGTTTGTCAAATATCAAGAACAAGCGCTACTAAGTCGTCATTTAGCAGAGATTAAAGTGGATCTAGATATTGATTTGGATTTAGATAATTGCTGTCGTCATTTTGAGATCGATCACCAACAACTGATTGATTTTTGTAAAAAATACGAATTCAAGAGTTTACTGAAGAAGTTGGAACAAAATGATGGTGCAGGAAAAGAAGTTGATGCAGTAACCAGCTATGAAGAGCTGAAAACGGAGGTCCAGATCGTTTCTTCGGATAACATTGATTCAATTTTAACCGGGATTAAGGAGTTAGTCTCCCAAAATAAGTATTGCTACATTCAATTGGTTACGAATACAGCTACCAAATTAAACAGCAGCTTGCTTGGTCTGGCAATTGGTTGTGAAGACCGGCAGTGGTATTTTAATTTAAAAACCAACCTGAGGCCAACGGTTTTAATGGAGCTATTGGCTGATGAGGCGATTACCAAATACGGGCATGATTTGAAGAAACAGCTTTATATTGCGTATCAAAACAATATTATAATTGACGGCAAGCTAGAGGATTCATTGCTTGCGGGTTATTTACTCAATGCCGGAATTGGGGATCTTGAACTTGAAAGTTTAATCGAAAAATATCTCCAGAAAAGCTTACCGGAGTTTAAGAGTGATAAGGGAACACGGCTTTCGATCTTTGAGATCCCTGACAAAGTGGATGCAGTTGATCTGATTGCGAAGGTTGCCGGTACCCGTTTGGCAGGGATGAAGCTTCTGTTTAATGAGTTTTCCAAATTGTTAAAAGAACAGAATTTGGATAAATTATATTATGATGTGGAAATACCGCTGTTGAAGGTTTTGTTTCAGATGGAGTGTGAAGGGATTAAGATTAGTCCCCAAATCCTAAGTGAATTAGGGGTTGTACTCAAAAAACGCCAGCAGGAGCTGGAGGCGGAAATTTTTGATCTTGCGGGCGAACCATTTAATATTAGCTCTCCAAAGCAATTGGGTGTTATCTTATTTGAAAAGTTAGGATTGACGGCTCCGAAAAAAACTAAAACCGGGTATTCAACCGATGCCAATGTATTAGAAGGGCTGATCGCTTCCCATCCCATCATCAAGTTGATCTTGGAATACCGGCAAAATTTGAAACTCCAGTCAACCTATATTGATTCCTTAATTGGGCTGATTAACCCCAAAACCAACCGGGTTCATACGACATTTAACCAGGCGGTCACGACCACCGGAAGATTAAGCAGTACAGAACCGAACCTGCAAAACATACCAATTCGAACTGAAGAAGGGCGGGTCATCCGGCAGGCATTTATTCCGGAAGAAGGTTTCAAGTTACTTGCAGCTGATTACTCCCAGATCGAATTGCGGGTAATGGCTCATTTTTCACAAGATGAAGCTTATATTGATGCTTTCTTAAAGGGTGAAGATATTCATCGTTATACCGCAGCGGCTGTTTACGAGGTGCCACTGTCGGAAGTCACCCGAGAGATGCGGGATCAGGCCAAGGCGGTAAACTTTGGGATCATTTATGGGATTAGCGGTTTTGGTTTGGCGCAAAATATTGGGATTACCCGGAAAGAAGCGGATCAATTTATCAAGGCTTATTTTAACAAATATCCTAAAGTAAAAAAGTATGTTGATCAACTGATTGAAGAGGCACGGGAACGTGGAGAGTCTCGAACGTTGTTAGGACGAATCCGGAAATTGCCGGATCTCCACTCCCGTAATTTTACACTTCGTTCATTTGCGGAGCGGATGGCCCGCAATACACCAATCCAAGGAACAGCAGCTGATATCATTAAAATTGCCATGGTCAAGATCTTTGAACACTTAAAGGAACGACCCGAATTGGGAAGGCTATTATTGCAAGTCCATGACGAACTGGTATTTGAAGTTCCGGAGAATAATTGGCCGACACTTGCAGCTATCATTAAGCAGGAGATGGAATCAGCGGTATCATTAAATGTCCCCTTAGTTGTTGATTTGAAACTCGGTTCGGATTGGGGAACGATGAATCCCGTCAAATTGGAGGAATAACCATGCCAGAGTTACCTGAAGTTGAAACAATTAGGCTGTCATTAGCTCCAAAATTAGAAAATCGTGTAATTACCGGAGCTGAAGTGTTACTTCCGAAGTTGATCCAGGAGATCACGCCAAAGCAATTTGTGAAACAGATCACTGGCAAAACGATTAAAGGCTTAAAACGACGCGGTAAGTATTTATTAATCGAATTAACTGATGAGTCAACAATTACAATCCATTTACGGATGACCGGTCAATTGACGATTACACCCTCTATTGAGGAAATCGCCAAGGCTACTTATTTAATTATTAAGTTGGACAACGGTAGTGACCTTCGATTTAAAGATTACCGGAAGTTTGGCAAAGTGTTTTTATTTAGTAATGCTCAGCTCCCAGCATCACTTACCAAGTTAGGACCAGAACCATTATCGGATGAATTTACAATCGATACACTGAAACAAAATTTTAAGCGCCGAAATATTGCGATCAAGAAAGCACTGTTAAATCAAGAGATTATTGCGGGGATTGGAAATATCTATGCAGATGAAGCTCTATTTGTAGCAGGGATTCATCCGGTACGTCCAGTCAATAGTCTTACTGAAGACGAACTCAATAAGCTTTATCACGCAATTAAGTTAGTGTTGACGGAAGGTATTGCCTACCGGGGAACAACCAAAAAGGATTATATTGATGGAGAAGGGAACCCAGGTTCTTATCAGGATAAATTAAGGGTCTATGGTCGAAAAGGCTTACCCTGTGTAAAATGCAATGGACCGGTGTTGAAGATGAATTTTGGTGGTCGGGGGACCCATTTTTGCCCGGTTTGTCAAGATTAATGAGGTGATTGCCATTATTAAAATTGGTCTAACTGGAGGAATAGCAACCGGTAAATCAACTGTGGCCAAGATGGTTCGCAGTTTTGGGATCGAGGTCATTGATGCCGATCAACTAGCTCATCAAGCCCTGGAACCAGGAGCAAAAGGATATCAATTAGTATTAAATGAATTTGGTTCTCATATTTTAATGGTAGACGGAAAGATTGACCGACGTAAACTAGGAGAAATTGTCTTTAATGATCAGTCTAAGTTAAAAAAGCTGGAAGCAATAGTTCATCCATTAGTCTTAACAGCAATGAACCAACAGTTGGAGAAGTTAGAACAACAGGGTAAAGAAGTTGTTGTTATCGAGATGCCACTGCTTTATGAGGCGAAGTTGGAATCCCTCTTTGATATGGTTTGGGTGGTCGCGGCAGACTTTGAGATTCAACTGAAGCGATTAATTGAACGTAACGGATTTCAGCTTGATGAGGCGAAGCAACGGATTATGTGTCAACAATCACTGGAGTCAAAGATTGAAAAAGCCGATGTTGTGATAGACAATAATGACGATTTTGAGGATACAAGGCTACAAGTTGAAACAGAGTTAAAAAAACTTGGAGTTAAACTTTGAAGAATAAGAAAACGACTCGAAATAACAGTCTAGTATTATTATTGATTATCTTTACAGTGATCTGGCATAAACCAATTTTGCGGATCTATTTTGTCTTAGATTTTAAAGAGAAAATAATAGCCGCCAGCAAGCAAAAACAAGTAGATCCTGCTTTAATCAGTGCTATTGTCTTTGTTGAAAGTAGATTCAATCCCAAAGCCCAATCTTCCAAGGGTGCTTTGGGGTTGATGCAGGTGATGCCACAGACCGGAAAGTGGGTAGCAGAAAAGATTGCTTTGCCAGACTTTACCGATCATAATCTGTTAAATCCTAACTTAAATATCGATATTGGAATCTGGTATTTTAGGTATCTGATTGATCATTTTAACCAGAATGAAGCATTGGCATTAGCGGCATATAATGCTGGTATGGGTTATGTCGAACGTTGGATTCAGTCGAAACTTTGGGATGGTAATTTGGTCCAGCTTGAAAAAATACCATTTCCGGAGACCAGGAAATATCTCTTCCGAATTTATTTTCTCAAAAAAGTTTATCGTTATTTATATCCGGAACTTACGTTAATGAAATATTAAAATTAGAGGATCTACCTCTAATTTTTTTTTGATTAATTGCCGAGATTATATTATGTAGCTTCATGGAAAGATAACCCAAAATTTACAAATAAAAAGAGGAATCTCGCGAAATTTGCCGAATAAGATTATTCAAAGGCGGTGATCAAATGTTAAAACTGGCAGTATCTGATAAAGAACAATTTAATCTGGCATATTCTTTCTATAAGAAAGGCAATTTACTGTTGGCTAAAAATAATCTTGAATTAGCTGAAGAATATTATCAGAAGATCTGTGCCTTGAAGAGAAGCGGTTTACCGATCGATGCCGAGATGTATGCGGATGTATTACACAATCTGGGAACAATTGCCGAGAGTCAGGGTGAGACCGCAAAAGCAATTGCTTTATATAAGCAGGCTATTGAGACCAATCCCAAACGCAAAATGACCTGGTTATTCATTGCCAAGCTTTATTTAGAATGTTTTACTCAAGATCGAAGTATGCGTAGTTTTAAAGCAGCCCTTGAGGCGATTAAAGAGTTTGAAAAGTATGACCCGTCATATCCAGCGTTGCAATATTTAAAGAAAAAATATAATATTGCTTAAATTTTGAAAAAATAATATGATTAATTCTGGTTGGATATAGTTCGACCAGAATTTTTTTTATGGAGGAAATAATGCCCAAATTAGCAGTAGTTTCATTAGGGTGTTCCAAAAATCTTGTTGATACCGAGATTATGCTTGGTCAGATGGTAAGCGAAGGTTGGGAAATAACCCAGGACTTCAAAAGTGCTGAGGTAATTTTGCTCAACACGTGTGGTTTTATTGAAACCGCCAAGCAAGAATCGATTAATAGTATTTTGGAGATGGCGCAATATAAGCAACCAGACTTTGGAAATTGTCAAAAACTGATCGTAGCCGGTTGCTTAGTACAAAGATATATCAGTGAACTTAGTCAGGAGATACCGGAAGTCGATTACTGGATTGGTTTGGGTGAGATTGATGCCATTGCTTCAATAATCAAAGAGATTCCTACAAAGAAAACAATCAGTCAGCAAACTCCTTATTTAAATGATCGGAATCTACCACGTTATCAGGTCACCCTTAGTCATACAGCATTTGTGAAAATTGCTGAAGGCTGTAGTCATCGCTGTGCTTATTGTGCGATCCCCATTATCAAGGGACCTTTCCGCAGTCGTAAGCCGGAAGCGATTGTCAATGAGATTCAAGGATTGCTCCAAACCGGTGTCAAAGAGATTAACCTGATCGGACAAGATATTTCGATGTATGGGGCTGATCTGGAGCAAAAGATTAACTTATCGGTATTATTACAGCGAATAGTTGCTGAAGCTAAACCCGAGTGGATTAGGCTGCTTTATGCATATCCTTCGGGAATAACTACTGAGTTGTTGGAGTTGATTGCTGCAGAGGATTCGATTTGCAAATATCTGGATTTGCCGTTTCAACATATTAATTCACGAATTCTTAAGCTAATGAACCGCAAAGATGCTCCGGAACTACTAAGAGAAAAACTAAAACAGATTAAAAGTACTATACCTGAGATTACGCTACGGACAACCTTTATTGTTGGATTTCCAACTGAAACCGATCAAGAATTTGATGAATTATTGGAATTTATCTGTGAAGGACATTTTAATCATGCCGGAGTATTTACATATTCCCGAGAAGAACAGACTGCGGCTTATAAATTAAAACCGCAAATTACCAAGGCAGTGATGGAGGCACGTCAAAGGAAACTATTAGAAGCGCAGCAAAAGATATCGGCACGTTATCTAAAGAAGCTGGTAGGGACCGAACAAATGGTGTTAGTAGACAAAGTCTTCGAAGATGGTCGGGCAATCGGCAGATCAGCGATGTTTGCACCGGAGATTGATGGGGTTATCAACATTGAAAATTATAATGACGAACCGGGAAAATTTATAAAATGCAAGATTATAAATAGTGATGATTATAATTTAACTGCTAAATTATGAGTTCGAACAGGATTTGACCGATTAATAGCGAATAAAGATTTATTGGGGGAAACCAAATGAATCTTGCAAATTGGATTACGACATTAAGAATAATTTTAGCTCCGGTCTGTGTTGGCATTCTTTTCTGGGATATTCCGGGACGGGATCTGCTTGCTGCCAGTATTTTTATTTTAGCAGGATTAACTGATGGATTAGATGGCTATGCTGCCAGAATCAGAAAAGAAATAACTGCTTTTGGGAAATCGTTTGATCCAATTGCTGATAAAATTTTGATCATTGTTACGATTGTAGTTTTGGCTAATCTCCAAAGGATTCCCTGGATTGCTGTTTGGGTGATTTTCCTTAGGGAGCTATTTATTACGATCTTTCGTTATTTTGCCGGAAAAAAGGGCCTGACTGTTGCGGCCAGTCCCTGGGGTAAATTAAAAACATTTGCGCAAATAACAGCAGTAGCGGCTATAATGATTGGAACAATTCCATATAGTCAAGTGCTTCTATGGATTGCGGTTGGTTTAACAGTTTGTTCGGGAATAGATTATATTTGGCGTTGGAAAGCAGCTTTTCAGGGTAATGTTGAACAAACTGTTAAAGATACCTGTTAATGTTTGATTGTGCTATTTATAATTTCTAATAAGGCTTTACACAGTAAATCAATATCAGATTTTTTGTTATAACATCCAAAACTGATCCGTACCATACCGGGGAGGTTTTCTTTATCTAATCCCCCCAGTGTTTTTATATCAACCTTCATTAGCTCCAAAACCAGTCTGCGCGCGCAGAAACAACCACTCCTGACGCCAATCCCATATTCAGCTAAAGCTTGCGCAATCTTATTGTGAGGGATATCTTGAATATTAAAACTGATTACGCCCACTTGATTGGTCCTGCTTTTACTATAAAGGATAATCCCAGGAATCTGGCTAATTTTTTCATATGCGTAATTAATCAAAGAAGTTTCGTGATCGACCAACTCTTTCCAGCCGATGGAATTAATTGTCTCACACGCTTCGGCGATCGCTAGAGCTCCCAACACATTAGGAGAACCTGCTTCTTCTTTGTCAGGAGGATCCATCCAGATTATTGTTTCAGGAGTTAATCCTTTGACGGTTCCGCCACCAGGTTGGCTGGGAGGACCTTGTGTAAATACCTGCCGAGGACCGATTAAAACTCCGGCTCCAAATGGTGCATAGATCTTATGACCGGAGAAGATTAAAAAATCAATATTCTTCGGATCATTGGAGTTGGATTTATTAAAAGGTTTATGAGGGATTAATTGGGCGCCGTCTACCGCGATTTTGGCTCCATATTCATGTGCTAACTCAGCTATAGTATAAATGGGAGGGATATAGCCGGTAACATTGGAAGCGCCTGTTATGGCAACTAATTTGACTTTTCCACGATTGGCCTTTAATACTGTCTCCAGTTCCCCGATGTCTAAAACTCCATCTTTAACGCCAACACAATGATTTTTATACTTTTGCCAGGGAAGTTCATTTGAGTGGTGTTCCAGCCTGGTGTAAATCACCAGTTCGCCGGGTAAGTATTCCAAATAGTAACTTAGTTTGTTCAAAGAATCAGTGGAGTTTTTGGTAAAGATCACGACATCCTCATCTAAATCGGCATTCACAAAGTTGGCAATTACTTGACGGGCATGTTCATATTGTTCAGTCATATATTGTGATTTATAACCGGTTCCCCGATGAATACTCGAATACCAGGCTGATTCTTCAATTATTCGTTTCATTACTGAGATAAATGGTGGTGTGCTGGCGGCGTTGTCTAAATTGATATATTGATGCAGACCATTCTTGGTCATTACCTTTTTTTCAATACCATAAACTAATTTCGAAAGGTTCAACAACAGATCACCTCATACAATTCTAATATTCATAAAAACTTACTATTATTTAGTTTATGAATGATTAGGTTAAAGAGACACAGTTGTACGAGGTTTTTATTATAATTATCTTTTTAGCTGGAAATGGAAAACGGATTTTCAATGCTGCAAATTATTGATTGATCTTTCTAAGGCTTTGGCTTGATCCTGTGAAGAAAATGGCAAATACTCGATTACTAAATTGCCACCTTTGATCGTTGCTTTAAATTTGGTATCTGGTTTTAATTCCAGTTCGTTGATGATACTCTCTGGCAAAGTGATCTGATTATTTTTAAGCTCTAAAATGTATTCCATCAAAGTAGTCTCCTCATTATTAATGGTATTTGATTATTAGTTTTTGCGAAAATAATAACTGTATGTAAGTTAAGTCAGCGTTTTAAAATTGGTACTGTTGGCATTTAACTCGAAAACTTCCAAAGATTAAAAGGATTGAAAAGCGGTATAGCTGGGTAAATTAAAAATAATCCAAACGAAAGGAGGGACAACAATGGGAACTGGACAAAGATCTAATAGTTATATTGTTAAGGAAGCTGCTCAAGCACTTCAAAATATGAAGTACGAAATCGCTAAAGATTTAAGTGCAGCTAACGTCATTAACACTGCTCCCATTCAGGGAGATTACTGGGGCTATATGACCGCTAAAGACTGTGGTCATGTAGGAGGACAGATGGTTAAAAATATGATTCTGGCTGCTGAGCAATCATTATCTCAACAGGCAGTTTCAGGTGTTCAAACCAGCTTTAATGCTGCTTTAGGATACCAAAAACAAAATGATACCTTACAACCAATCTCAAATTTAAATCTAAATTCTCTCGACAGTAAGTATTGATAAAGTGTGATCCAAAGGTATTACTTAAATAATAATAAGGCAGGAAACAGTTTCCTGCCTTATTATTTGCTTTTTTATAAAAGATTAATTTACTTTGAAGGAATTTTGATAATTTACTCGAACAAAAGAAAAGACTTAAATTGGAAACCGTAATTAAAGGAGGATACAATGGATATTAATATTGGTATTTTTGGCGGGTCGGGTTTTTATTCTTTACTGGACAATGTTGAAGAGATTGCAGTTGAAACACCATATGGGCCACCAAGTGACCGGATCGCAATTGCCGAAGTGGCCGGCAAGAAGGTTGCTTTCTTACCAAGGCATGGGAAACATCATCAGCATCCTCCCCATATGATCAATTATCGCGCCAATATCTGGGCGATGAAGTCTTTGGGAGTGACCCAGCTGATTGGGCCATGCGCCGCTGGTAGTCTGCAACCACATATTAAACCGGGTGATTTTGTTGTTGTTGATCAGTTTGTCCATCGGACTTGGAATCGTAAGGATACTTTCTTTGATGGGCCGATAACCAAACATATCAGTGCCGCTAATCCTTATTGTGATCGGTTAAGAGCAATTGCCATTGAATCAGCAAAGAAACATAATATTAATGTTCATGAGAAGGGCACAGTTGTCGTTATTCAGGGGCCTCGGTTTTCAACTCGAGCTGAAAGTAAAGAATTTAGTAAAAATGGTTGGGAAGTAATTAACATGACCCAATATCCTGAAGGGTGGTTGGCCAGAGAATTAGAGCTTTGTTATGTAAATATTGCTTTAATCACCGATTATGATGTTGGATTGGAAGACCATCCTGAGATTAAACCGGTAACGCATGAAGAGGTATTAAAAGTATTTCAAAGTAATAATGACAAGTTAAGAAATGTATTATTTGAGATGATCGCGAAGATGCCACTAAAACCGGATTGTGACTGTCATAAAATTTAAACTGGAGTCAAAAGATGGAGCGAATATGGGATGTTTTAAAAGTAATTGGTTGTGCGATCTTACCTTATATTGAATTACGAGGTGCGATTCCGATCGCCCGTGGTTTAGGATTTAATGCCGTTGATGCTTATATTTTTTCGGTTATTGGTAATATGATCCCAGTAATCCCGATCATCTTATTTATTGATCCAGTTTCGAGACTTTTGAGTAAGATTCCCATCTTTAAAAGGTTTTTTGATTGGGTTTTTGCCAGGGCGGAGCGGAATCGCCCTCAGATCGAAAAATATGGCTATTGGGGCTTGGCGATCTTTGTAGCAATTCCCTTGCCAATGACTGGAGCCTGGAGTGGTTCATTAATTGCGTTTTTGATGGGCTTGAAAAAAAGAGATGCATTTATCTCAATCTTACTGGGTGTTTTAGGTGCTGGTATTATTGTAACGTTACTTACTTCCGGATTTATTAATTTAAGGAGGTTAATGCCTTTTTAAGTGGTAATTAAGTTTCTTACTAGTGTCTACTCATAGAATTGCAAAAGAATGAATATACTATAAAGAAGTCATTTTTTTCTGTCTTTCTTCTCAGAGAAGAATTGGAGGAGGTTGAGTAGATGTTAGAAGAAGAAGCCGTAGAACGAAATAATGAAACCACTAATTATCCCTTGCCATGTCTGTTTTGTATCCACCGTGAACTCTGTGACCTTTGGGAAGATGGCAGGGAAGTATGTCTGTCGTTTTCGGCAGTCAATTAAGCTAAATACCGATCGGCGCAAGCCGATTTTTCATTTATCATGATCTTTTTCTTTACTTGTCTTGGTAAAAACATGTAATATATAAATATAACAATTAATATCATCATGTGGAGAACAATGAGCAAAAAGCTTAAAAATATTTATATCTGTGACAGTTGTGGCCATCAGGAGATGAAATGGATCGGTAGATGCCCTGCTTGTCATGAGTGGGGGACGTTACAAGAAATATTAAATGATACTGCCGATGAGTTGAACAGTTTAAGCAGTTACCAATTGCCCCAAATTTTAAATCAAGTAAAAGTTGATAATTCATTTCGTTTGACAACAGGTGGTAAAGAGCTCGACCGCTTACTGGGTGGGGGGATTGTTTCCGGATCGGTATTACTATTGGTAGGTGATCCGGGGATTGGGAAGAGTACTTTGAGTTTAATTATTGCGGGTAATGTTGCGAAAACTACCGGTACAGTCCTCTATGTCAGTGGTGAAGAGTCCGCGGAACAGACTAAAATAAGAGCAGACCGTATCGGTGAGTTTTCCGACTCATTGTATGTTATTGCTGAAAATAATTTGGAGTTAATCGATAAACATATTGCCTCGTTGCAACCAAAATTAGTGATTGTGGACTCAATTCAATCAGTATTTATGAATTCACTGCGGGCAACACCAGGGTCACCTTCGCAGATCAAAGAATGTACCTTGTTTCTGATTAAGATTGCCAAGCAGCAGAATATCCCAATTATTTTAATTGGACAAGTTACCAAAGAATCACAATTGGCCGGACCAAGAGTCTTGGAGCATTTAGTGGATACGGTACTTTATTTGGAAGGAAACCGGAGCCAAAGTTTGCGGGTGGGACGCGCCGTAAAAAATCGTTTTGGGTCAACTAACGAAATTGCTTTGTTTGAGATGACTGATCATGGTTTTGAAGAGGTGGGCAATCCTTCGGAATATTTATTGGAAAACCGCAGTCAGGCAACGTCTGGTTCGGTGATTGTGGCAACAGCAAGGGGGTCGCGCCCGATTTTTACCGAGATTCAAGCTTTGGTAACCGAAGCGCCGGAAGGAATACCGCCGCGTCAGATTGCTATTGGAATCGATCGCAACCGCTTACTCCTGGTAACAGCAGTATTACAACGTTGGGTTGGCGAGAGGTTGGGCAATAAAAATATCTTTGTTTCCACTGCCGGCGGTATAGAATCTGATGATCCGGCTTTAGATCTGGGTATAGCGGCTGCAATCCTCTCTTCAACGCGTGGCTATATTTTCAATCCGAAAGTATTTTTCCTGGGGGAGATTGCGTTATCGGGTGAAGTCAGATTGACACCGGATTTTAACCGACTGTTAATTGAAGGCAAGAAGCTGGGATTTGAGGATTGTGTTGTTTCAAAGCGAATTTTAAGTAAGTTTCAAAATGATATTGATTTAACGCTTTATGGTATTGAACATATTCGAAATTTAATCGGAATAATGCCGATAATTACTAATAAAGATCAGGAAGTTAACGGTTGAATAAATTGAGAACGATAGGAGGTCTTAGCGGATGAGTCAAGAGGATCCCAAACGGGAAGATTTTAATAAAGTAATCAGGATGGTAGCGCCAGGTACTGTACTTTATGAAGGATTGGAGAATATTCTACGGGCGAAAACAGGCGCTTTGATTGTTGTCTCTGATGCTGAATCGGTGATGCAGTTAGTTGACGGTGGCTTTAAGATCAACTGTGATTTGATTCCTTCAGCACTTTATGAGCTTGCGAAGATGGATGGTGCAATCGTGATCTCCTCAGATGCCAAAAAAATATTAGTAGCCAACGCTCATTTGACACCCCATCATTTAATTCCTACTACCGAAACAGGAACACGCCACCGTACTGCGCAACGGGTAGCAATTCAAACCGGTGAATTAGTAATCGCCATTTCCCAACGGCGGAATGTAATTACTTTATATAAGGGTAATCAAAGATACGTGTTGCGTGAGATTGGGACGATCTTAGCGAAAGCGAATCAAGCGTTGCAGACATTGCAAAAATATAAGAGTGTCTTGGACCAATCGTTGTTCAACTTATCGGCGCTGGAGTTTGAAGATCTGGTTACTCTATCTGATGTCTGTACTGTGGTCCAAAGGGCGGAGATGGTTCTTAGAATTGGTGATGAGATTGACCGCTATATCTGTGAATTGGGCAATGAAGGACGTCTGGTAAGCATGCAGTTGGAAGAGTTAATTTTTGATGTGGAGATTGAAGCCAATATGGTGCTGCGGGATTATCTGGCTTCTGAAAATATTAATTCCGAGATGATTAAGGCAGAATTAAGCACCTGGAACGATGATGAACTCTTAGACTTAATTATGATTGGTAAAACTTTAGGCTATCCGAATGGGACCAGCTTAGATCATTCACTTTCTTCAAAAGGTTATCGGGTCCTGCGCAAGATACCAAGATTACCGTTTCCGGTTGTCGAAAATCTGGTTAAAACGTTTGGCGAGTTAAAAAATATTTTAAATGCCTCAACTGAAGAACTTGATGAAGTTGAAGGAATCGGAGAAGTCAGGGCACGTTCCATCAAGGAAGGATTACGTCGGCTCCGGGAACAAATTTTACTGGACCGTCATTTTTAACTATTTTTAACAAGAAAAAATGCATAAAAACCATTGACAACGAATATAAAAGCTGTTAAAATATTTAACTTGACTTTACACCGATAAAATGATATACTGACGATGTCGAAAATCTGGCGGAGGTATAAAATGTTTAACATCGGTGATAAAGTTGTCTATCCGATGCATGGAGCCGGAGTTATAGAGGGAATTGAGGAACGGGAGATCTCTGGGGCAAAAATCAGTTATTATATTATCAAGTTGCCGTTGGGAGATATGCGGGCAATGGTCCCTCTTGACCAGGCGGAGAATATTGGATTACGTCAGGTGGCTGCTGGCGAGGAATTGCGAAAAGTTTTGGAAGAGATGAAATCAAGCACTGTAATTGTCACCGATAATTGGAATCATCGTTATCGTAATAATATGGAGAAGATTAGAAGCGGCAGTATTCATGATATTGTCGAAGTGGTTCATACTTTAACAGTTCGTAATCGCCAAAAAGGGTTATCAACCGGTGAGAAGAAGATGTTTGAAAATGCACGTAAATTGTTGATCAGTGAGCTGGTTTTATCCCAAAATATCGAGGAAAATCAAGCTTTAGAAATTCTTGAATCGTATCTTTGTTGATACGGTTTTTTCTTTTTTTTAAAAGCACAATTGAGTTGTAACAACAACTTAAATTGTGTTTTTTATTTATGCGGAATATTTTTGGCTAATTATGTCAAGACTAAGATTGTCTGGATCAAAAAAAGAGGAGGTGTTTTAATGCGCTGGAACTGGAATACAATTTATTGGTCAGTAGTAGGCGGGATAGTTTTCATAGAGTTTTGTTCGGCAATTGATAATATTATGCTCAAGACCGGAATAGCAATAGTCGGACTAGTAACCGGGTGGCTGTTTCAAAAGAGTTTGCTAGGAAGGATTACCAATTATTTTCGTAGGATGCCCAGTAGAGAGATGATCTTTAAAAGTTTAGGATTACTGTTTGGGCTGGCAATTGGAGCGCTCTTGACATCAATAATCAGACCATTGTTGGATTCATATTCACCGTCAAGGAGTATTTCTTTCTTTGGAGCAATTTTACTGCCGATTATTGGGATTTCCATGGTGGTTTTTTCAGCAAAGTGTAAGGAGATTAATGGGTTATTAGTTAATCCGCTGCCAAATCAGAAAAACAAATTGGGTTCATCTTCGAATCAATTTAAAATTGTTGATACCAGTGCCATAATTGATGGCCGGATTGCTGATCTATGCAAAACAGGGTTTTTGGAAGGGATTTTGATTGTTCCCAATTTTGTAATCGGTGAATTGCAGAAGATTGCTGATTCGGCCGATTCGCTCCGTCGTAATCGGGGGCGCCGCGGACTGGACCTTTTAAACCGGATGCAGAAAGAGAGTCAGATTACAATTAAAGTGTTTGACCGTGATTATGAAGAAGTCTATGAGGTTGACACCAAAATTTTAAAATTAGCCCGGGAGATGGAGGCAAAAGTAATTACCAACGACTATAATCTCAATAAAGTGGCCGAACTTTATGGGGTGCAAGTTTTAAACATTAATGATTTATCAAACGCAATCAAGCCACTGGTACTGCCAGGCGAAGAGATGGTTGTTCATGTCCTGCGGGATGGTAAAGAGTATGGACAAGGAATCGGGTATTTAGAAGACGGAACGATGATTGTAGTTGAAGGTGGTAAAAGTTATATTGGTGTAGATTTAGAGATCTTGGTCACCAGTGTTCTACAAACTTCTGCCGGAAGAATGATCTTTGCCAAACCAAAAGAAATTTATATGTCAAAAGTTACCTCCTAAAAGATCAATATATATTAAAAAGTGCCTCTTGAGGGCACTTTTTTTACTATTGTGGAAGGATATTTTGGAAATACCTTGAATGAATTCAGGGGGGTGCGATGATGACGAGCAAAATAGCGGCAATTATTCCTGCTGCCGGAGTAGGTAAGCGGATGAAAGCGGACGTAAATAAAGTATGGTTAAACTTAAACGGCAAGAGTATCATTGAACATACATTGCAGGTTTTTGTGGATTCCGGATTATTTGAGCCGATTGTGGTAGTGGTCAATGAAGATGAGGTTCGGGAGTTTAAGGAGTTTTTGGCAGAGAAAATGCCTGAAGCAAACGTATTAATTACTCAAGGGGGGAAAGAACGCCAAAATTCAGTTTTTAATGGCTTGCAATATTTGAGTACTCTAAGTGATGGTGAATGGAGTAGTAATAATACTAATTTGGTGTTAATTCATGATGCGGCCAGGGCTTTAGTAAGTATCCGGTTAATTAAAGAAGTGGTTGAAGCCGGAAAGAAATATCAGGCAGTTAGTCTGGGTATTCCCGTTAAAGATACAATCAAAGAAGTTGATACTGAAGGTTTTGTCACGAATACTCCGGAAAGGACAAGATTGTGGGCAATCCAGACTCCTCAAATTTTTAACTATCAATTATTGTATCAGTGTCATCAAAAAGTTATTGGGATTGAGCGGAACTTCTCTGATGACTGTGGTATTATCGAATATTGTGGTTTTCCGGTTAAAATAATACCTGGCTCTTATGAAAATTTAAAGATCACAACTCCGGAAGATCTGATTGTTGCGGAAGCTATTATGAGGAGGAATGGATGAGATGCGGATCGGACAAGGATATGATGTCCATCGTTTGGTTGAGGGGCGCAAGTTAATAATTGGCGGTGTCGAGATTCCCTATGAAAAAGGGCTTTTAGGGCACTCGGATGCTGATGTGTTAACGCATGCGATTATGGATGCATTGCTTGGGGCGATTGGGGCCGGAGATATTGGGGGCCATTTTCCAGACAACAACCAGCAATATAAGGATGCCGACAGTTTGGTCTTACTCAAACAGGTCTTGGATTTGGTAGCGGCAAAGGGTTATTCAATTGTCAATATTGATGCGACGATCATTGCGCAAAAGCCCAAGATGGCCAACTTTATCCCGCAGATGCGTCAGAAGATTGCGGCAGTAGCAACAATTTCGGTGGAGCAAATTAATATAAAGGCAACAACAACCGAAGGACTGGGTTTTACCGGTAGGAGCGAAGGAATAGCAGCTCAAGCCGTTGTTTTATTGCAGAATGTATTTAGGAGTAGCATTAACAATGAAGCTCAATCTAATATTATATAATCTAATTTCTTACTTATTATTGCCACTGTTTTTATTAACCACTTTTCTAAAGAGTTATCTCAAACAGAGAACTTCACCATTTAAAATACTCTTAGAATTATTACGTTTAAAGGAAGAAAAAGGTCAATATATTTGGCTTCAGGCTGCTTCAGCAGGTGAAGTATTATTGGCAAACACCATCATTGCTGAGCTTACCAAAGAGCAACCGGAGTTAAAATGGTTGATCTATACCACAACTTATTCAGGGTTGACGATGGCCCAAAATAAGATCGGCGCCAAAGCGAAAGTTATCTATTTGCCTTGGGATATCGCTTTGATAATTAGAAGGTTGGTAAACGCTTTTCCGCCAAAGTTGTTAATTATTATCGAAAGTGACTTCTGGCCCAACCTGTTGCACCGGATGAAGCAGTCAGCAGCCAGTGTTATTATGGTTAATGGAAAAGTAAGCAACCGTACTTGGAAACGTTATCAACGAATGAAGTTTTTTATTAAAGCCGGCATTAACAATGTTGATCTCTTTTTGATGCAGACCGAAAGTGATCGGAAACGCTTGCTGGAGTTGGGTGCCGGACAACAAAAAGTAAAAATCGGTGGTAATTTGAAGTTTGATCAACGGTTTCCGGAGGTTACGGAAGACGAGCGGGAACAGCTAAGAGCTGGCTTAAAGTTGCAAGATCAGAAAATTATTATTGCCGGTAGTACTCATGAAGGTGAAGAGCCGGTAATTATTGAAGCCTTTTTACGGTTAAATCGCAATTTTCCCGATAGCAAACTGATTATTGCGCCACGCCATCTGGAACGTTTAGGACAACTTGAAACTTATTTGAAACAACAGAAGATTGCTTATCAACTCCGCTCCAGGATTACGGTTAATGTGTCGGATGATTTTAAAATTATTATTTTAGACACCATGGGAGAGTTATCAAAGTTATATTCGCTGGCTTATTGTTCTTTTATCGGTGGTAGTTTGGTCAATATTGGCGGCCATAATCTCCTGGAGCCAATTGCTCAGGGAAGCCCGGTCCTTTACGGGCCGTACCTGCAGAACTTTCAAGATATTGAGCAGTTAGTTGCTAATTATGAGGTCGGATTTAAAGTAGCTGACAGTAATGACTTATTCCAGCAGTGGCAAAAGTTAATGACTGATGAGCAATTTTATCAGGTGACCAGGGAAAAGACAACCAGATTGCTAAATGACAACCGGGGTTTAATCAAAGAAACGCTCAGAGAGATCGTTAATTTATTGTAAGTTTTTGACGACATCTTCAGTAACCGTCAGTTTGCGGTTGAAAAAGTACATAAATTTGGAACGTTGCAGTTTTGCTTTAATTTGTGGCGCTTTGTCTCCGAAGACGTAAGCAAAATGGTTGAAGTAGAGTTCGAATAGTTGATCGTCACCATAACGAAGCATATCTTTGGCTTTTTTATAAACCCGCTGATAGTAGATGGCATTAAACTTTTCCGCGTCCAGTTTCCGGTCAACATCCAGAGTGCCTGGTCTTGAGGGAAGCCATTGTTCAATCATTAAAACCGAGTTTACCATGCCGCTTAGTTTGCGTCTGGCGGAGAGATGATTGTTACCGCCGCCACCAACATAATACTGGACTAAAGTGATTGGAATTTTGTAAGTTGGATAATTATAGGAGATTCTAAGCCACAGTTCACGGTCCTGTCCGGAGATCCATTTGGGATCAAATCCGCCGGCTGCTTCGAATACCGCTTTGCGGATCAGTACTGCTGACGGCAATACTTGTGTTCGGACCATATATTGATAAAAATCAATCTCTTGAAGTTGGGGCAGACTGGTAAACCGTTCTTCAAAAGAGGGTTTATACTTATTTGAAGGGATTTTTTTAATTTTATTGATATCGGTACCGATTATGCCGAAATTGGGAAACTCTCCGGCAACTTGCAGTTGGAGTTCAATCTTTTGAGGATGCCATAAGTCATCAGAATCAAGAAACGCAATATATTCACCTGTAGCTTCGGCAACACCACGGTTACGCGCCATACTTGCGCCTTGATTTTTTTGGGTGATCAGTTTCACTTGCGGGTATTGGGTAACCAATTCCGGGGTCCCGTCACTCGATCCATCGTCAACAACGATGATCTCAATATTTTTATAGGTTTGGTTAATTATCGAATCCAATACATATTTGATCGTCTTGGAAGCGTTATAAGTTGGCACAACAGCGCTGACTAACGGTTGGTTCATCATTAATTCTCCTCAAAAAAGATCATATTTCTTAGTGTGGTTGGTGAATGCTAAAGTTTATTAGCAGTATTAATTTTGGCATTATATTCTTCGATGAAGAGTTTTTCATATTTTTCAACCATCGTTGGAAGTCCAAAATTAGCTAACGCAAATTTTTGCCCCTGGAGTGCAATTTTTTGGGCTAAATCCTGATTATTAATGATTTCCGCAATAATGTTGGCCAATCCATTCGCATCAGAGGGTTGAACCAGGAAACCTGTTTCGCGATCCTTGATTAGTTCAGCGATGGCAGGAACATTACTGGCAATTACCAGGCATCCGGCGGCCATTGCTTCGGCTACCACCAGACCAAATCCCTCGTAATGGGTGATTAACGCAAAAATTTGATGTTGAGCCAAAAGGTTAGGTACATCAGTCCGTTGACCCCAAAAGCGGACATAATCTTCCAGCTGTAATTCCTTACATAGAGTCTGATACCTTTCTTTAGTTTCACCATCTCCGACAAAATTAATTGCGATTGGTTGATTTTGTTCTTTCAGAATTTTGGCGGCCTGAATCAGCGCATAATGGTCCTTTTGTGGAGCAAACCGGGCGACCATGATAATTTCCCGTTTTCTTTGGGAGTAGTTATTATCATTGTCTGGTAAATATTTTTTCAGATCAATACCATTATGGATTACCACCAATTTATTGCTGTCAAAACCTTCTTTTATTAAATGTTCTTTTACTGCAGTTGAAACACAGATTATTTTGTCGGTAAATCGAGTTAAAAGTCGCGACATTAAGTAGAGTTTGAAAGTATATTTATCAGTATTGTGTTCAACTTGGAAGATTAAAGGAGTTTTAGCGATAATTGCAGCGATTCTTCCATAAATATGTTCCCGATAACCATGGGCAACGACGATCTCAGGCTTAAATTCTTTAATGATTTTAATCAATTTAAAGATCATTGAATACTTTGGTTTTTTGGGAACGAATTGAAATCGAATTCCTCTTGATTTTAATTCATCTACGAGAGGCTGATTATTTGCCGGGTTGCCTCTTAAAACCAATAAAACATTGAAATTACCATTTTGATTCTGAGTAGCTACCAGATCTAAAACTAACTTGGTGGAACCAGTATTGCCACCCCAGACAAAGTGGATAATTTTGTTCGAGTCCATCGCAAACTCCAATCATTTCTTGGTATTATATCGAATTAACTAAAATGTTTCAAAAATCTGCTAATCTTAGCCTAGTTTTTTTATCAATTCATCATGATTTGACTGTAGAAGTTGAATTGTTGCTTTTAAAACCTGTTCCGGAATGATCGATTTCATACAAGCGTGTCTGACGCAGGTTTTTCGATTACAACCTGAACAAGGTAATTCATTTTTAACGATTTGATGTTTAACTTTATAAGGACCAAAAAATTGGGGATCGGTCGGTCCATAAATGGCGACTATTGGCGTTTGTTGTGATGCGGCAATATGCATTGGACCACTGTCACCACTTATAAAGACGTCGCATTTTTTAATCATTGCTGCTAAATGCAGTAAACTTATTTTACCTGTAAAGACAACCGGTTGTACAGAAGTTTGCTGTAAAATATTCGTAACGTATGGTTTATCCATTGGTCCCCCAAAGAAGACCGGAGTCAAGCCTTCTTTGTCCAATTGCGTGACCAGTTGTGCAAAATTTGCTTCCGGCCAGCGTTTGGTTTGCCAATTGCCACCTGCATTGATACCGATTATACCGTTTTTGGATTGAAGACCGGCACTAGTCCACATCAGGTCGGCTTCTGCTTGCGAACGTTCGTCAACAAACATTTCCAATCCGATGTTTGGTATTGGTTCAAATCCTAAATGGTTGAGTATTTCTAAATATTCATCAGCTTTATGTTGATTTGGATTAACTTTAATTCGTTTGTTATAGAAGAGGCTGTATGGTCCTGATTTGGCGAAACCGGTCCGGATTTTAGCACCACTGAATGCCGTAAACATTGTAGTCCGTTCATTATAATGTAAATTCAAGGCTAAATCGTATCGTTCTTTTCTGATTTTGGCAATGAACTGCAAATTACGTTTTGGATTGTTCGAAAAACTGGAACGATTGATCGGGATTACTGAATTAAGGTATGGATTGAATTTAACGATCTCAAGATACTTTTCATCAATAATGATATCAATAGTATTATCAGGATTAACACTCTTTAAAGAATGTATCAACGGAGTCGAAAACAGTAAGTCGCCAATATACATTAGATTAATTAACAATATTTTCATTGTGTTGGGCTCCAATGTTATTAATATTTCAATCAAAGATATTATTCAGATTTATTGGAAACATCAATCTTTCTTTTGAATTTGAAGTTCATTATTTTGTCTTGTTAAAAATCCAAATAAAAGCATGATAAAGTAGAGGATGCTCTTGTCCTTAAAGAAAAAATCGGTAAATCCGCTGAAGAAAAGAAAGAGTAGGCAATTGATTAAAATTGGTGGTAAAGTTGAGTCTTTAAATCTTTTATTAAATTCAAAAGCTTTGATAAACATCGAAATAAATAAGATTGTAAATGCAATTAGACCTAAGATTCCATGTTCAATTAAGATATGCAGAAAATTATTGTGAGCGTGAGGTACAAATTCATAATGGTTTGGGATAAATTGCTCAAAGACAATACTAAAATTTTTAATTCCAATCCCAAAAAATTTATTTTGACCTACTGATAACCAAGGAAGTTTATTAAAGATTGATAAACAGGTTTTCCAGATCACGATTCTGGACTCATTACTACTATATCTTAAGTCAAACATGCTGTAAAAACGCTCTAATAGATTAGGGACACTTACAAATGTTATGACAATGATTATTATTGTTAACGGTAAGACTTTTTTTAATAGAACTTCTTTCTTAATAAATTTAATTTTACTTAAATAAGTCCAAGCAAAAGCAGCAATGATTCCAATCCAGCAACTACGGGAGTATGTGATGATTAAAGCATAAAACGATAGGACTAATGCAGCTATGTAAAGTGCGATTAAAGGTTTTTTGGCTTCTTTCAATGAAAAAATTAAAAATATGATACAGACTATCGAAATAATTGCTGCTGAATCATTAGGATGCATGTTAAGGATGTGAAATCGGTTACTGATACTAAATGGCGTAGCAAAAGAGGTAAATATTTTGGATAAAATTAGACCGATAACCGTTAGTCCATAACCAAGAATGATATACTTTGTTTGTTGCTGAGATAAATCGATCGACTTAATCATGAAATAGATCAAAAAGGGTGCAAAAAAACCAAGTAATGCTTTGACAGCACTCAATTGTAGTTTTAATGAAACATAAGAATTGAAAGTAGCAATCAATGCTATTATGAATACTATAAAAAACAAATGAATCGATTTATCAAAATAATTAGGTATTGTAGCTCTTTTTTCGGAAGTATAATAAAGCCATAACCAATTTATCAGAATTAAAAAGGCAATTCCGTCGGCAATGTTATCTTTGATAACTAAGGTGATTGCAAATAGAATTAACAAAAAATAAATTATTTTCGATTTGATATTTGATTGATTATTTAATAAAAGCATAATAATTCTCCTTCCCTAAGTTTTTAGATTAAAGGTTTGATCTCTTCCAAACTGACAGTGGCGGTTCCCAGTTTTCTAACGACGATCCCGGCAGCAATATTGGAGAATTTTGCTGCTTCGATCGGTTGCATTCCGGAAATAATGCCTAACGTGATTGCGGCAACGACGGTATCTCCGGCCCCGCTAACATCAAAAACCTCTTGTTTACTAAAGACCGGGATGATTTCAAAGTTTTGATTCCAGTCTAAAAGAGCCATGCCTTGATCACCCAGAGTGATCAAGACCAAACGGGAGTTGATCTGGTTTTGGATTGAGATGGCTGCGTTCTTCAGATCATCCTCGTTTTTGAGCTCTTTTCCCAGAGCTTCCTCGGTTTCAGCCAGATTGGGAGTCACCAGGGAAACGTTTTTAAATTTTAATAATCGATGTCGTGAATCCACCACAACCAATTTTCCTTTTTGGACAGCATAATTAGCCACTTTAATTAGGAAGTTTTCGGGGAAAGCAGGTAAATGATAGTCAGAAATAATGATCGCCTGGACGGATTCGATTTTTTGAATATAAATATCCCATAATTGTGAAAGAACGTTATCATCAAGCGCTTTATCCGGTAAGCGGTCCAAACGTAAAATCTGTTGCCTTACGGTATGTTCACCCTGGGCGAGAATCCTTCTTTTCGTAGTCGTATGAACAGTTTCAGTAGTAATAATACCATCAGTTTCAATTGCTTTAATTTTAAAGCAATCAAGCAGATTTTGACCGTTGCTGTCGGTTCCAATGACACTTACCGGTATCGGGTTGGCGGATAACGATTTTAAGTTATATAAGACGTTACCGGCTCCTCCGGGAACGGTTTTTTCTGATTGAAACTCAACGATTGGAATTGGAGCTTCGCGGGACATTCTTTTAATCATTCCAAATTCATAAGTGTCAGCAATAATATCGCCAAATACCAGAACATTTTGTTGCTTGAATTTTTCTAAAAAGTTGAGCATTAATCAATCACCTATTTACCTTAGATATTTGCATTTTTTATTTTTTCAATGATTATTGAAGTTGAAATTCCTGCAACTAGAGGGATGAATTTTACATCAACTTTCTGCCGGAGCAAGCTGTCTTTCTCTGGTAAACTGTCAAGCTTATAATCCCCGCCCTTGACGTAAATATGCGGTTTAATGATTTCAATCAAGTTACAAGCGTTTGCTTCATTAAAGATTGTAACATAGTCAACGGGTTTTAAAGCGGCGATCATTAAACTTCGGTCATGTTCAGAGATGATCGGACGGGTTTCTCCTTTCAATACCCGGACTGATTCATCACTGTTAATACCAACAATTAAAATATCACCATACTTTTTAGCTTCAATGAATGTCTTCAGATGTCCGGCATGGAAGATATCAAAACAACCATTAGTCAGGACAATTTTTAAGTTTTGCCGGTGCCACTGTTGTGCAAAAATGTGAAGTTGGCCCGGAGTAATAATCTGTTCATCAATCATGGCAATTCTCCCTTAAGAAACCATCTATTGCTTCAATGACTTTTGATAAATCGACATCAGCCAGACTGCCTGTGTTTTCCGGAGTAATCACCCATTCCGGATGACCATAGGGGTAAAACATAGTTTGATTGATCGTATTCATTAACATGATCACCCTTTTGCCTAATGCAACCGCTAAATGAAGCATTCCGGTGTCGCCACCGATAATTAAGGTTGACAGTTGCATCAGTGCGCCGGTAGTCAGCAGGCCGGCTTGTCCTGCGGCAACGGGGAAGTGATCGGCAATCTGTTCTAATTTGGCTTGATCTCCGGGTCCACCACCAAATAATATTTGGATTCCTTGGTTGTCCCAATACTTTGCCAGTTCAAAGAACTTCTCCAACGGCCAGTTTTTATATTCATAATTAGTAAAAGGCTGAATGAAGATGGTTGGTTTTTCAGTTGACAGCCCCCACTGGTTAAAAAGTTTTAAACCCCGTTGTAACTCTTCATCAGGAAGAATAAAGGAATTAGTAATATTCTGACAATTCAATCCGGCCAAACTTAACAATTTCAAATTTAGATCGATTCGGTGAAGATCGCGGCTAACCTCCAGCTTATGTCTGTAAAAGGGTTTACTGCAGTTTGATTTAATAATTCCCCATCGTTCCTTCGTCCCGGTTAACCAGGCAAAGAGAGCGGTTTTAGTTTGACCATGGAAGTCAACTACTAGGTCAAATTCTCCTGCTTTCAATCTTGATAGCAATTCTTTCGAATATTTGATTGCTAATCCAATATTTTTACTGTGGAAAATATCACTGTCAATTGCAATTACTTCATCAACTGCGCTAAACCCTTTCAGAATTACTGCAAAACGCTTTTTAGTCAAATACGTTATCTTACAGTCCGGATAATTTGATTTAATCACATTGATTGCGGGCAGCGTGAATAAAATATCACCAATACCGCTTTGGCGAATTGCTAAAACATTTTTTATTGTCATCAGTTGCCACCTCAAAAAAGGTCAGATTATTAATTTGGTTAAATTTAACGCCATAACCGGTGCATCCACAACCATTGGTCAGGATGTTGCTCAATGGTTTCTTGCATTTTTTTTGCGAACATTGCGACAGTAGTTTTCAGGTCGTCATCGTAATTACCAGTGTCCGGGAGGACGATTTCTTCAGAAAAGACGATCTGATGATTGAATTTTGATGTTCTTTCAATATAGGAATAAATCACCGGCGCCTTGGTTTTAAGCGCAAATTCAGCCGCGCCACGCGGAAAAGAAGCAGGCCGGCTAAAGAAGTTAACCGGAATTCCGTGACGATCAGCCTGATCGATAATAAACGGGACAATTTCATTACGTTTTAAGGCTAAAAGGATTGGACGCAGAAAACTGTTGCGCGGAATTATTTTCATGCCGATTGACCGCCTTTTTTCCTGAATTATCTTATCAATAATATTGTTTGATTGTATTTTAAACAATGGATTGAGAGTGTAACCGGATAAAGAAAGATAGATACCGGCTAATTCCCAATTGCCAAAATGGGGTGAGATTAAGATTATACCCCGGTTTTTTTCCAATGCTTTAGTTAAATGTTCCTCACCGCTGACGGTTACCCGGTCTAATAAAAGCTTCGGATTACGGGAATAGTAATATAAAAATTCACTGCCAATCATACCAAGATTTTCCCAAACTCGTTGGGCAAGTTTGGTTTCGTTAGTAACTGTCCGGAGGTGACCGTTCAATTTAGCTTGTTTAATATTGTCAATTGTTAACAATCTTCGCGATTTTAAAATCAGGTATGCGAATAAACCAAGTTTTTTACCAACCCATAAGCCAATATTTAAAGGAACCAGTTTAATTATTAAAAAGAACAATTGAAATAAAATATACTCAAAGAAACTCAAGTAAAAACGTTGGGTTTGTTTCTGGCTTCGTGAACTCATAATACTCCTCAAGTTTAGTTTTGGTTTGCATGTAAAATCTCTGTTAAATTGATTTCTTTGATATTATTATATCTAAAAGTTGCTTTTCCAACACGCTCTTCAGGTCCGATTCCGATAACTTTCATATTGGCGCGCAATGCTGCTTCCACACCTGCCGCTGAATCTTCGACTACAATGCAGTTGCAGGGGCTAACTGCGATGCAGTCAGCTGTCTTTAAAAACAGCTCCGGCTCAGGCTTGGCTTTGGTTACCAGATTACCATCAATAATACAGTCAAAAAGATGCGCAATCCCCAGTTTACTGATTATAAATTTGGCATTCTTACTAGACGATGCAACACTTAACTTCAATCCTAATTTACGAATCGCCAACAGTAAATCTTTGATTCCGGGAATTAAATCCTGTTCGTTTAAATTTTTGATTAATTCATGAAAGTATTGATTTTTCTTCTCAAGCATTTCGGCTTCGCGATGGGGAGTAATCTTCTTACCCTTCAAAAAGATTCTTAATGAATCCAGCCGGGAACGCCCTAAAAGCTGTTCGTTATCTTCTTTAGTAAACGGGATGTTCTCTTCCTCACTGAGTCGCTTCCATGACTCATAGTGATAGGGAACGGTATCAGTAATTACACCATCCATATCAAAAATAAAGGCTTTAATATTCACAGGAAATACCTCGATAATTAAGTCTATTGTTGATTGTTAAAATAAAACTATATGATATTCGTTATTTTATGGTAAATTCCTTTCTAATCACTGATGAATTTGTCGATAAATAATTGTCCGTTAAAAGTTCGTGGATTTAAAAGGAATTTAAGATTAGGTTGTCGAAATTAAGCTCGAAATTAATCTTCATTTTGGAGGCAAGGGAGATGTGGGATTTTTTTGTTAAGGGCGGGGTGGTTATGATCCCGCTTGGAATTTGTTCAGTTGTGGCTTTAGTAATAATTATTGAACGGATTCTCTTTTTTTGCAGGTTAAATAGATGGGAAGAAAAAGAGATTAGACTTATTAAGTTATATTTATATCAGGGAAAAGTCAGTGAAGCAAAAGCAGTCTCGGCTAAATGGAATTCTTCACTGGGTATTATGGTGGATACTGCTTTGAAACAGTGGGAACACAATCGTGATTTGGTTGAACAGGTAATGGAATCGAGTGGAATGGCCGAGATCAAAAAATTTGAACGGGGGTTAGGGGTTTTAGACACAATCATTACGGCCAGCCCGTTACTTGGGTTATTAGGGACTGTAACCGGTATTATTAAAGCTTTTACGGCATTGTCAATAGTAGGCGGGGCTCAGGCTACCCAGCTGAGTTTGGGGATTGCTGAAGCTTTATATACAACTGCATTTGGCTTGGCGATTGCTATTCCGACTTTGTTCTTTGTAAATTTTTCTTATTCGTTTATTGATAAGCAAGCACAACGGTTAACAGCTGAAGGTCAAGAGATTCTTAAATTGTTACAAACGGTATCGGGTGAGCAAAATGAAGCTGCAAGTTAAAAGGAGACGTTCCCGGATTGAAATAACCCCGATGATCGATGTAATCTTTTTTATGTTGATCTTTTTCTTTATGTTTGCTACTTTTAAACAAGCCCAGACAGGGGTGGAAGTACAACTGCCCAAGACTGTTCATATTGGTAATAATGAACAGAATATGGTGGTTATCAGTATCGATAAGAATGCCCGGATTTTCTTCGGTAAAGAAGCCGTTAGCTTGGAAGAATTGCGCCAACAGGTTCAACAAGAACTTGCTAATGATGCTACGACCCGGTTTATTATCAAACCTGATGGTGATGTACCATACAAGCAAATAATTATGGTAACCGACATTTTAGCCAGCGAAGGCGTTGTTAAACCTTTATGGGGGGTTGACCGCCAACAGCTTTTCAGGGCAGAGTAGTAGGTGTAAGCCGGGCAAACCCAAACGGGAGTGGGCTAAATGAATAGTAAAGAGCGAAATGATTATATTATTGCAACCATAATCTCAATAATTTTTCATGTATTATTATTAGTGATTGTATTTCCTGCCGGGTTTCTCTTTGGCAAACCAGGAGGGACGGATATTTTTGCGGCAGAGATTGTCGAGTTTCCTTCATCAGAAATGAATCCGCAGGAGATGAACCCCAGTGAACTGAATCAGGCAATTGAAACAGCAGAGGCCAAACCTGATCAAATTGAAGAAAAGCAACCGGTTAGCAAAGAGCAAAATAAGGGCGAGTCATTATCTGTAAAACCGCCTGATGTTAAACAAGATCTAACCAAAGTTAAACCTCTGGAAGCCAAGCCGGAAATTGCCAAAGAAAGCAAACCAAAAACCGAATCAGAACCGGTTACAAAACCGGATCTGAAAACAACTAGCACTGACAACAATAAAACCACGACCGATCTTCCGGCGCAACCTACATTGCCATCAGGCCCAAAAAGTTTAGGTAATGGAACGGGTATGGTAGTAAGAGGGTTAACCGGGCGGAATTATCCGTATCCTAAAAATGCCGCTAATCTGGACCTGGAAGGCGAAGTGCTGCTAAGGGTAGAAGTTGAAGCAGGTGGGAAGATTGCGAAGATTGACTTTTTAAAGTCGTCGGATAATCGTGAGATGGATCGGGCGGCACGGGGATATGTTTTAAATGATTGGATCTTTAAACCGTTTGATGATGATTACTACATTGATTTGCTGGTAAAGTTTAAAATTGAGGATGGTAAATACTTAGTCATAATTGAGCCGGTTAAGTCAGAAACACGACCTTAAGGAGGATATGAATGAAGCTTAAGGTGTTTTTATCAGACATTCCTCGGGAGAGACGGAGCTTAATTTTAATTGCCGTTTTAGTGGCTGTTTTATTGATTCCGACGTTTGTTTCGAGTGAAGCCTCTAAACTTGTTTCTTTAGAAAATAAATATATTAAAATATTTGTTAATGCCAGTCCAAATGAGACCGGGCGGTTTGCTTTGGATGTTACTGCCGGGGATCCCGAGCGTGACGATGATGATAATAAACCGCTGATTTATGGTCATCCGCTTCCATGGACTTCTTATACCACAATCCAAATTAATGGTTCCAATTATGTCTTTGGTAAAGCGACATCAAAGCGGTCCGGTGCCGGATTGGCAGGTGGCGAAATTGTTGCTGCTCCAAAATTAGAAGACAATAAGATTACCATGAAATGTCGGTATGATAAAGTCGTTGTCGATCAAGTCTTAGATATTACCCGCAGTCCCAGTACCGGACTGCCTGATACTGCCCGAATCCGCTATATTATTAAAAATGAAGGGTCAACCCCGACTGAGGTCGGATTGCGTACGGCTCTTGACACAATGATTGGTAGTAATGATGGCGCTCCATTCAGGGTCGGTGAGAAAGAGATTACTTACGAATATGCGATGGAACCCGGAGAGTATCCTGATTTTTGGCAGGCATTTGATTCGTTGGAATCCCCTTCGGTCGTTGCCCAAGGGACCTTAAAGGGAGGCAGTGTTACTACACCTAATAAAGTGATCTTTACCAATTGGGGTAAGGCAGCAGATAATCCTTGGGATATTCCGTTACAGATAGGAACGGAGTTCGTTCGCCTTGGCGAGGATGATCTCGACAGTACGGTTCTGATGTACTGGTATCCGCGGGAGATCCAACCCGGCGAACAGATTGTAATTACTCTGTATTATGGATTGGGTGGCGTTACCTTTGCGCCGGGGAAAACATTTCTGGGGATCTCCGCTCCGGCAGAGATTCAGTATTCGGGTGAAAATTCCCGTAAGTATACTATTGTGTTATATATGGAACATCAAGGTGAAACTAACGCCCGTGATGTTGAGATTGAGCTTGAATTACCGGTAGGATTTAAAAATGCCGGTGAGAATAATCTGATTAAAGTCGAAGAATTAGAAGCCGGTATTACAAAACAGTTTTCTTGGGAGATTCAGGCGGACGGGCTTTACCTAGGGGATACCAGTTTTCGAATCAAAGTTTCAGGAGAAGGTTTGGAACCAAACGAAGTAACCCGCAGAATTAAAATCATACCACCGCCACGAATCGGAGCGACACTTAGTATTCCTAAATTGAAGGTAGTGGGGACCCAATGGCAGCCTACTCCATTACCGGTGACGATTAAGCTGAATAATCTCGATGAACTTACTGCTTACGATGTCCGTGCTAATTTGATCTCTGGCGAAGGCTTAAGATTAGCCCCAGGCGAAAAACAGGAACGGGTAATCTCTGATTTGGAATACCAGGGACAAGCCGAAGCACGCTGGAACATTATGCCAGTTATCGGGGCAAAGACCGGTGAATTTAAAGTTGTCATTTCAGGTTCGAATTTGATCCCGCTAGAGATACCGGGTGAGATTACGATCCCTGCGTTGCCGGCAACGTTAAATTTTTCAGTCCCGGAAAAACTACAGGTTGGCCAGGTCTTTAACTGTGATTTAATTGCCCATAATTTATATAACGCTAAAGATTTTATTGCTGATATTAAATATGATCGGGAACAATTGCGACTGGTACATGTATCACGTGGTACAATGCTGGTTGAGGATGGACAACTTTCAATTTGGTCATCAGGTACAATTGTTTCAAAAATGGGAATCGTTCAAGAAATATTTGGGAAACGCTTTCAACCATATACCGGCGAAACAACAACATTGGTCCGGCTAAATTTTGTAGTAATAGGGCCGGGTGAGGGGACAATTCAACTGGAACGACTGAAGATTATTAATTCTGAGGGAGAAAGTATTCCTTATAAATTTAATCCATTGCGATACAAAATTGAGGAGGTAAAATGATGAAAAAGGGGTTCTTAAAATCAGTTTTGGGTTTGGTTTTGGTCACGCTGTTACTGGGTTTTGTTACTACCAATGCTTTTGCGGATACCAATCCTAAGGATGTGCCGGCTTCGCATTGGGCTTATCAAGCGGTTAAATTGCTGTTGGATAAGGGATACTTACAGTTATATCAGGATCAAACCTTTCAAGGAGAACAACCGGTGGACCGTTATACTTTAGCTACCGTTGTTGCCAAGATTCTTCAAGAAGTAGGTTCCGGTAAAGTAGCCACTAACCGTGATGATGTTAAATTGATGCGTAGTCTTACCAACGAGTTTCGTGAAGAATTAGTTAAAGTATTGACTGAAAACAGTTCATTAGCGAAGCAATTGGAAGATTTGAACCGCCAGGATCAGATTTTTAAAGAAGATTTGACTAAACTAAATTTAACAGTACAGGATCTTTCGGAAGAACAACAGGCATTACAGCAAGAAGTCCAATCAATCATTGCCGAATTAGTTGTCCTCAAGAATAAAGTAGCTCAACTGGAGACTGATGTTGAAGCATTAAAAAAAGAGAATAAACGGCAAACCTTATACATAATCATCGCTTTTGTCCTTGGATTAGCATCTAAGTAATTGAATTCATTAGAAGCTTTGGATGTCGAACTGTTTCGAACTCTGTTTTGAACAGCTCTTATTTTTTATCAAAACTGATGATTAGTGTAGTTTTTTTATTGATGTGACATTAACAGTTGTTAACGTCAAAAGCAGTCCCAAAATGGCAAAAACTGCCACCGGACATTTGGTTGAATAAAATATTATTCTATTGTATTATTAAGAAAGTTGGGTTTGGATTTTTGAAGATAAACAGTTAAAGGATGTTTTTCAATGATAGAAATTGATGATGCAGGCGGAGGTTGTTTTATAGGTCCGGAAGTATTGGTAATTCACCGTTTGGAAACGGGTGAGGCTTGGTTTTACACAATACCAACCAACATTCGTGAACGGGTGTTCTATGCTACTCGGATTTTAAAACGGGCATTTCAAGAATTGGCAATCAGTAAGAATGAAACGATCAGGTTATGCCGGGGGGAGATCTTTGATCTCTTTGAAGCGTACCTTGAGGAACAACACTACCAAGTGATTAGGGAGAAAGTATCAAATGCAACCGACCGTTTGGCAGAAGATAAGTTTATGAGTATTCTTCATTCTTATGGCTTTCCGGAATATATTAAGTTAGTTGATCGTAACTATCAAGAATTTTATGAGATGGTCAGTTTGTGGTATTATTTACAACCAAAACAGGTCACGGCCAAACTTTGTAAGATTAGATTGCGTCCACCACTTCGTCCGAAAGTGGTTGCCAGGAAATACCCTAATTTAGTGAAGCGTTTACTTGAAGAGAGTCAATCAGCGACCGGATGAAAAAACCGAATCCAATCAACGGACTCGGTTTTTTTGTTGCTCAAGTCTTTATAAGCGTTGTAACTCTTTTAGGAGTTGGTTTAATTCTTCTGTCAGTTCATTAATGCGTTTAATAATGATTGTTTTGCGTGTTGCTTGATGATTGGTTTCGGACTCATCAGGTCTAGTCGTAGTGTCTAATTGTTGCTTTGTTGTGACTACAAGGTTATTTAAGGCTTGATTAACTGTATCGCCGATTAAGACTTGATCGTTGTAGACCAGAATGATCTTTTTGAGCTCCGCGAGCTGGCTCTGTTCCGATTCGATAAATAAAGGCTTTACATAAAGAATGGAGTCTTCCAACGGGACAATTAACAGATTGCCCCAAGTGACATTAGATTGATTTTGATCCCAAAGGGTGATCAACTGGGAGATGGTCTCATTTTGGTTGATTCGGGCATCAATCTGCGCTGGTCCATATATATTTTGATCTTTGGGCAATGTGTAAAGAATTAATTCGCCATAATGAGGTTGATCACAACGTGCAATCAGCCAGGAGATCAGGTTTTGCTTATTACGGGGCGAGAATGGCTGCATTAAAACAAATTCACTGGTATCATTATCGGGCAGTAACAAGGTAACATAGTATGGTTCAAAGACTTTGTTTTTGTTGTGGATCGGAATCTCCCACTGATCTTCTTGCGAATAGAATGTTTTTGGGTTAGTCATATGGTATTGGGTTAATAATTCGCGTTGAATCAGCATTAATGATTCAGGATACCGAAGATGTGCTTTTAAGGAAGGTGCGAGATTAGCTAACGGTTGGAACATCTTTGGAAAAACTCTTTGCCATACTTTAATGATTGGGTCGTCTTGATCAACAATATAGAACGAAACGGTCCCATTATAAGCGTCAATAACTACCTTAACTGAATTACGAATATAATTGATTCCCATGTGATGATACTTTGCGTAGGGATAAGATGAGCTATAAGTAAAGGCATCGATAATCCAATAGAGCTTCTCGTCAGCAACTACCAGGTAAGGATCGGTATCAAATTTTAAGAACGGAGCCAGTTTTTTGGCACGTTTGATGATATTACGATAGATCAGGACGTTACTTTCACTGGTAAGTTCTTTTGATAATAAGAAATTGGCTTCTTGAAACTTTAATGCCATCAGTAAGCGGTTGAAGTATGAGTTTAACGGGATACCCCGTTTGCCTTGATATGAAGTCTCAATATTTTGATCGCCTTTTGGGTAGTCAAACTCGCCGGTTTTAGTGTTTACAATAACATAGTCAGTGGTTAATTCGCCATAGTAAATCTCGGGTCGTTTAATATCTAAGCTATAATAACCAGGAGTTACTTTTGGAGGTAAGTCTCTGGCAATGAATACCGGTTGACCTTGAGTTGAAAATTGATTGACGGGATTAGCTGCAAAACCGTAACCATGGGTATAGACAAGGTGCATATTGATCCAACTTTTGGCGTTACTTGAAAGCTTGTCAGGGGATAATTCACGCGCTGCAATCATTACTTGCTGTTGCCCATTGTTGGTCGGGTAGCGGTCAATATCAATATCATTAAAGCTATAATACGGCCGGATTGATTGCAACTGATTATAGGAAAATTGTAATGGACCATAATCCCAGAGCCGCAAATCTTTTAAAGCCGGATTTGTTGTTGCAGGTGGATTGATTTGATCCGAATCAGGATTGAATGGTCGTAATTTAATCTTATCCAATCCATAGGCCTGTCGGGTGAATTGAATATGATTCTTTAAATAGGGTGCTTCCAGTTCATATTCATTTGGCCGGACAACGAATGATTGAATAAACTCCGGATAAAAAGCGCCCAGAATAACTGACAATACCAGCCATACTGCCAAACTCCCCAAAATAACGGCGGTATTTTTTCGAAACAGCGAGAAGAATAAGATTCCGATTACAATAACTATTATCCCGATCAAGATTTGGAGAGCTAACAGATTGGCGTTATGAGCGGTATAGTTTATTCCGGTAATCCGGTTTGTCTCCTGAAACAGAAGGTTGAATTTGGCGAGAAGGTATCCCCAAATCTTGGCGATGAGAAAGATGGTTGTTAAAATTACGAGATGGAGTTTGGCCGGGAATGATGCGTCCCAGTATTTACCGCTTTTCCAAAACGCCTTAGCCAGAAAATAGATTAAAGCAGTACCGGCTAATCCAAGAAAGCAAGTTGTTTGAATTAAAGAATTGATCTTGTTATAAAATGGCAGACTAAAAAGGTAGAAGCCAAGATCTTTATTGAAGATGGGATCACTGATTCCGGTATTAACTTGATGAATAAATTGCTGGATGACGGTCCAATCGATTGTCAAACCCGATGCCAGTACAAAAGCAATAACAGCGCCGGTTATCAAACCGGGTAAGATAATGGTTTCTTTTGGAAGATTAAAACGGTTAATATCAACATAACTGAACTTGGGGTAGGCTTTTAAGGCAATAAAAAAGTTTAAGATTAAGAACCCAAAGATGACGCAACCGGTGATTAATTTCGTTAAAGGTCCGGTAATAAGTGCTGCCCAGAAAACAGGGGTGGCTTCCATCAAGTTAAACCATAGCCATTCTATATAAGTTCCGGATAAAACGAAAACAAGGATTATAACCACAGCGCAGATTCCTAACAGGACTTTATGTAGTTTATTCATAGCAATCCCCCACAAAAAGATGTTAAGGAAAAATTCTCCTTTTCAAAGAAAGATCCTTCCTGGAAGGAAGTTAACGATTTTTAGCGAATAATGCGGCAGGAAGATCTTTTGTGGATACCATTACTTCAAAGGAGCGAAAGTTAATTGAAAAACTATCAACAGTTAATTAATCAACGGTGGCAGAAGGGCCATTTTTTATGTGTAGGCTTGGATACTGATTACAATAAAATTCCGACTGGTGTAAAAGAAACGTCGGTCGCCAAATCTATCTTTAAGTTTAATAAAAGTATTATTGATGCGACCGCTGAATTTTGCTGCGCTTTCAAACCTAATATTGCTTTTTACGAGGGCCATGGTTTGGAAGGGATTGAAGCGTTGATCAATACTAACAATTATATTAATGAATGTTACCCGGAGATTCCGATTATTCTCGACGCGAAACGGGCCGATATCGGGAGTACCAACTTGGGATATTTAAAAGCGGTCAAAGAAGTCTTTAAAGCGCAAGCAATCACAGTCCATCCCTATTTGGGCGGGGAGGCTTTAAAACCGTTTTTAGACGAACGGGATCTGGGTGTGATTGTGTTATGTCATACGTCAAATCCTGGCGCCAAGGAATTTCAGGAGATTAAAGTTGATGGTGAGGAAGTTTATAAAGTTGTTGCCAAAACCATCAATGAAAGCTGGAATTATAATCATAATTGCAGTTTGGTGGTTGGTGCCACTTACCCAGAACAATTGCGTGAAGTTCGTGCAATTGCACCTGAATTACCGTTGTTAATACCCGGAATTGGAGCGCAAGGCGGCGATTTGGAGCTAACGGTCCGTAATGGATTGGATTCCCAAGGTAAAGGAATTATCATCAATGCTTCCCGAAGCATAATTTATGCCTCAAGTGATGCCGACTATGCGGATGCTGCCCGAAATGAGGCTGCAAAGCTGGCGCAAGCGATTCAAGCTATTATTGTTACAACTAAGCAGTGAAACAAATAAAATCAAACAGTTTAATGCGGAGCATCTTCATTTTGGGATGTTCCGTTTTTTTAATGACTTAGGAATAAAAATAGAATTTTTAAGAATATTTATTTCTGTTGGGAGCCGGTTCTTTGAGACGTTATTCAGCCATAGCTATTTTCAGCAGCTAAACAATTCTTAGTTACGGTTGATTGGACAGAATTTTAATTGTTGCATAAAATTAACTTGCATTAATCTGATTTTTAGTTATAATTATAATATTTATTAATAATATCTCCCGAAGTTACTTCTTATTTTGTTTCCAGAAAAAACTTTTATTTTCATTGGTTAGTTTAATTTAAGATAATAATATTTTGCTACAGGTGGTTTAGATGACTGAAAAACATTATTTGGATAAGTTAAATATGTTGTTAGAGCATATTGAAGATCCAAAACAGAAACAGCATTATTTCCGTTTAATCTCAACTTTACTGGAGAAAGGCTATTTTCCTGGGTTAGCGGAGGTGCCAATTGTCAAATCCTCAATCAGCCATATTGATGGTGAAAAAGGGTTATTAACCTATCGCGGTTACCCAGTCGAAGAGTTAGCCAGTAATTGTTCATTCGAAGTGGTTAGCTATTTGATTTTGAATGGCGATCTTCCTTTAGAAGCTGAAGAAGAAAAATTACGTGGTAAGTTACTCGATAATATTTATATCCCGGATGATGTTGCAACATTAATTTGCAATTTTAACCGTAAGCTTCATCCGATGAATATGCTTAGCGCAGCTGTTTTACTGTTGGAAGCGCACGATAAGGGTTCGGCAGATGTTGATAATCACTTTGAAAATCTTAGCCGTTCAATCAAGTTGATTGCCAAAATACCAACAATAATCGGGACCTTTCTTACTGGTAATCCGCAGTTTAATCGTGGTAAACAATTTAAGACGTTTGCGGAATATGCTTTATTCTGTTTCAATCCTAAGCTGGCAAATGATAGTGATTATGTGAAAATGTTTGAGGAGTCCTTAATCTTACATATGGATCATACCATGAATAACAGTACTTTTTCAGCTCGGGCAGTTGGTTCTGCTAAAGCGGGGATTTACGCGCTGATCTCGACGGCGATTAATTCATTGTCCGGTCCCTTGCATGGCGGTGCTAATGAGCGTGTTGTCCAAACTTTAGAGAAGATTGGTTCGGCGGCTCAAGTTCCTGTGCATCTTGAAAATTCTTTAGAACATCATCAGAAGATAATGGGAGTGGGGCATCGGATCTATAAGACCTATGATCCCAGGGCCAAGTATTTTAAAGAGTTTATTTTACCAAAAATATTTGGTGATCCGGAACAAGTAAAGAATGAGAACCCGCCGCTTTGGAATTTATATGATACAGCAATTGCAATGGAGAAGTATGTTCAGGAACGGTTAGGCAAGAAAAATCTCTATCCCAACGTTGATTTCTGGTCGGGATTGTTTTATAAAGCATTAGGAGTTCCGACCGAGTATTTTACAACTATTTTTGCAATGGCACGATCGGTTGGCTGGTTAGCCCATTGGATGGAACAACAGGAGTCAGCGGGTAAAATCTATCGTCCATATCAATTATATGCAGGATTTGATACGCGACATATTGTAAAATAGGAGCAAAGGTACTTCAATAAGGCAATTGATTGCAGAGAGATTTGTCAAATTGGGATTCTTTCCATTCAAGGAGTTTTGTGAGTATATTTTTAGCCACAAAACTTTTTTTAATTTAATTTTTCTGGTATAATATCTAGGATTTCTCGATTATACATAATCGTTTATCTAACGGGTATAAAAATGAGTTAGTTTTGAGGAGTGTTGTAGAGATGAGAGTTTTATCCGGGATTCAACCTTCTGGTAGCCTTCATATCGGTAATTATTTTGGAATGATGAAACGAATGATCGATTACCAGGAAAACCATGAACTTTTCTGTTTTATTGTTAATTTTCATGCTTTAACATCAACTTTTGATGCCGAAAGACTACGTAAGCAAACTTATGACGCAGTCTGTGACTTTCTGGCATTAGGGCTTGATCCTGAAAAATCGGTCTTTTGGGTACAATCTGATGTACCGGAAGTGACTGAGGCAACATGGTATTTAAGTAATATTACCGGGATGGGTTTGTTGGAACGTTGCCATTCCTATAAAGATAAATTAGCTAAGGGGATACCGGCCAGTCATGGATTGTTTTCTTATCCGGTCTTAATGGCTGCCGATATCTTACTTTATGGTGCTAACCGGGTTCCAGTAGGTAAGGATCAGAAACAACATGTTGAAGTTGCCCGGGATATTGCGATCCGGTTTAACAATGTCTATGGTGAAACCTTTATTATTCCCGAGCCTGATATTGAAAGTGAATTAGCAACAATTCCGGGTATTGACGGACAAAAGATGTCCAAATCATACGGGAATACCATCGGTATTTTCACTGATGAAGCAAGTTTAAAACAGATTATAATGTCGATTAAAACTGATTCAACGCCGGTTAATGAACCTAAACCAATTGAAGGGAATGTCCTTTTCTCACTTTATTCGTTGTTCCTGGATCAAGCAGGCAAGGAAGAATTGAAGGACCGTTTTCTCACTCCGGGATTGAAATATGGAGACGTCAAAAAAGAATTATTCAGTACGATTTGGGAGTATTTTGCTCCTTACCGTGAAAAACGGGAACAGATCGCTAAAGATCCGGATTTGGTCCATAGCATAATGAAGTCAGGCGCCGAAAAAGCGCGAAAGGTTGCTGTAGAATACTTAAGTAAAATGCGGCACAATGTAGGTATTGATTACTAATCTAAACTAGAAATGAGTGGTTTGATGAAGAAAGATGCTTTTAGTCAATTAGGAGTAGTAATCCCGGAGATATTGTTACCTAACCACAGGGTTGATTTGCAGAAATGGGCCGTTGTTGCCTGCGATCAATTTACTTCCCAACTGGAATATTGGGAAGAAGCAGCGCAAATCGTAGGGGCGGAACCTTCAACTTTAAAGATTATCTTTCCTGAAGTGTATTTGGGAAAAGGTAATGACCAGGAACGGATCAACACAATCCGGCAACAGATGCGGGAATATTTACAAAATGAAGTTTTAATCAATCATGGTCCCTGTATGATTTATGTGGAACGCAGGACTGCATATGGCAATCTGCGGAAAGGTTTGGTACTGGCTGTTGATCTGGAATGCTATGATTATAACCGGGGTTCAACTACCTTAATCAGGGCTACCGAAGGTACGGTACTGGAACGAATTCCACCCCGTGTTAAAATCCGGGACGGGGCGATTCTGGAATCACCTCATGTGATGTTACTGATTGATGATCCTGAATGCCAAGTGATTGAACCAATTACTGCGATCAAAGATACTTTGGAACAAGTGTATGACTTTGATTTGATGTTGAATGGAGGCCGTTTAACCGGTTATAAAGTAGACCGGACGGAGATTTTTGAGAAGATTTTGGCTGGTTTGACTGATTTAGCTGATTTGAAAAGATTTAATCAAAAGTATAATATTAATTCGGACAAACTGTTACTGTTTGCGGTTGGTGATGGTAATCATTCGCTGGCAACTGCCAAAGCGGTCTGGGAAAAGGTTAAACAAGAAAATGCAAATGATGCTGCAATCATGGATCATCCTGCCCGTTACGCTTTGGTAGAAGTAGTAAATATCCATGATTCAGGATTACAGTTTGAACCGATTCACCGGGTGCTGTTCAATATTGAAGTTGATTCCTTATTCAATGCAATGAAATCATATTTTAGCAATAATGAATTTGAATTAAGTTTCATTAATGATAGTCAAGCAGTTGAATTACAAGTTCCGGAATCCTCTGGTCCACAGGTGATCAATTTTGTCAGTAATCAAGGAAACGGCTTGATCAAAATTAAGAAACCGGTCCATAATTTAGCAGTCGGAACACTTCAAGCTTTTATTGATGACTATATTGCCCGGCACCAAGGGGTTGAAGTTGACTACATCCATGGTACCAATGCAGTGGTTGATTTGGGCTGTCGCCCTGGTAATATCGGATTCTTGTTGCCTTCAATGGACAAGAGTGATCTCTTTAAGACAGTAATCATTGATGGCGTATTACCACGTAAAACATTTTCAATGGGTGAGGCCGAAGAGAAAAGGTATTACATGGAGTGCCGCCAAATTAGTTAAATTTAGAGTTAATTATTAATAATTAATATAATGATTTTAATTATTAATAATGTTAATTATTAATAATGCGGTGCTCAAATTCGATCCCCAGTTGTTGACATTCTTCTTTACTGATGATCATGGGTTCGGGGCGTCCTTGTTTTTCAATGAAATGGACCACGAATCCTTTTTCTTTTAAATGCTCAAGTAATTTATGGACTCCAACCGGTATTTGACCGAAATGGAATGAAGTTTTGGTGTTTTTAGTTAAATGATAAACCAGTTCTTCAGTTGGATTTTTTGCAATCATCTTGATACTCCTTATTTACTAACAATTATTGGGGAAACATGTAATCATTTTAATAATATGTTCGAACAATTGACCGAGGTAAATCGGGATTTTTGCCGGAACACACCCCCAATTGTATACAGTATCATATTTTTTAACAAATTTGTAGTTAAGAAAATGTATCAATTTAGTAAAGCTTTGAAAACAAACTATTTACAGAACAGTAAAAATTTTTTTCAAAAATTCAATTATTTATTTCACATTTTGAAAGCAGAAGATTAACATTAGTCTGCAACTATTAATTGCAGCGTGAATTTGGATTGTTTATTAGATCTTAATCTGATCTTATCTAGGAAGAGCTTCAATTATGTGATAATATAAATAATAAATATTAACGAAGTGGTGAAACAAGATGAACTATATCAGTACTCGCGGGGACAAACTTAAAGTTTCCGCTGCCGCAGCGATCAGATTTGGACTGGCTCCTGACGGCGGCCTGTTTACCCCTGAAACGATTCCGCAATTAAGTAATGATACACTTAAAACATTGCTGAATATGGACTATCAAGAGCTGGCTACGACAATTTTGGGTTTGTTTTTGACCGACTATGACACTGCCAGGCTGAAAGAGATGATTGGAGCTGCTTATGCGTATCCTGATAAATTTAGTTCAGCTAAAGTAACTCCGGTATCTAAATTGAGCGATAACCAATATCTTTTGGAATTATGGCATGGTCCAACCTGTGCTTTTAAAGATGTTGCCTTACAGTTGCTGCCTTACTTACTGACCGAAGCCAATCAGATAACCAACAATTTCAAAGAGGTAGTTATCCTGGTGGCAACTTCCGGCGACACCGGTAAAGCAGCTTTGGAAGGATTCAAAGACGTGCCGGGGACCAAAATAATTGTGTTCTTCCCGGAAGATGGGGTTAGCGAGATTCAACGGGCGCAAATGGTAACTCAAGAAGGCCAGAATACTTATGTTGTAGCAGTCAAAGGGAATTTTGATGATGCCCAAAACGGCGTCAAAAAAGTGTTTACTGATGACCTGATTAAGCAGCTGTTAGAGAAGAACAATATGTCGTTTTCGTCGGCAAACTCAATCAACTGGGGGCGGTTAGCACCACAGATTGTTTATTATTTCTTCGGCTATTTTGAAATGTGTCGTCAAGGGGCAATCGAGTTTGGAAAACCGATTAACATTTCAGTTCCCACAGGTAATTTTGGCAATATTTTGGCGGGATATTTCGCTAAAACGATGGGCTTGCCAATTAATAAAATGATCTGTGCCTCAAACTCCAATAATGTTTTGACTGATTTTATTAATACGGGTGTTTATAACCGTAACCGCCAATTTTATACCACCATCTCACCGTCAATGGACATTCTGATTTCCAGTAATTTAGAACGCTTATTGTTCTACATTTCGGGGCAGAATCATGATTTGGTGGCCGGTTGGATGAATCAATTGAAGGACAATGGTACGTATCAAGTTGATTCAGAAGCCAGTGCCAAGATTAAAGAGCTCTTTTATGGCGGTTATGCGACCGAGGATGCTACAATGGATACCATTAAAACCGTGTTTGAGACGACCGGAATGGTAATTGATACTCATACGGCAGTCGGGCAATATGTCTGTGAACAATATCAGAGAGAAACCGGAGATCAAACCCCGGTATTGATTGCTTCGACAGCCAGCCCGTTTAAGTTCAATTCCAGTGTTATTAAAGCCCTTAAAGGTGAAGGTGTAATCGCCGCTCAGTCCGAGTTTGAGCTCCTCAAAAAGCTGCATGAAATTTCAGGATTAACAATTCCGGCATCATTGAATGAGCTTACCGATAAACCGATTTTACATCAGCGCAGCTGTGAACGGGAGCAGATGGCGAATGTGGTGAAGGAGATTTTAAAATTAGATTAAATGATTAAAACCGGCTTGAGAAGTCGGTTTTAATTTTGGATTTACATGGTTTGGCCGCTTTTGGGGAAGGATTTTATATAATTATCAAGAATTGTTAAAGATCATGTTTATTGATAAGATGCAGTAAAATTCTATAAATTTTAGATACTGACAAAACAATGATGTTAAAGATGGGGAAGAAGATGACACTTAACGTAGAAATACCGGAATATTATCGCAACTATCGTCTCGATGAATTTCAGCGTCAGGCCATTGAGGAATTGCTGAAAGGAAACTCAGTGCTGGTTTCAGCGCCAACCGGAGTTGGTAAGACGCTGATCGCTGATTATTTAATTGATCAAGCAATTTTAAACAATAAGCGGGTAATCTATACTGCGCCAATTAAAGCATTATCGAATCAAAAGTATAAAGAATTTAAAGCTCTATATGGCGCAGAACGGGTTGGTATTGTAACCGGAGATGTCGTCATTAACTCTGAGGCTGAGATCTGTTTAATGACGACGGAAATCTTCCGGAATATCCTGCATCAAGATCTCCAACGACTGGACGGGGTATCGCATATTATTTTTGATGAGATTCATTATCTTTCTGATGAAGAACGGGGAACGGTTTGGGAAGAATCAATCATCTTCATGCCAGAGCAGATGCGATTACTCGGACTGTCAGCGACGATCCCGAATGTTAATGAGTTTGCAGGTTGGATTAGTGAGATTAAACATCATCAGGTATCAGTGATCATTAAAAAAGATCGGGCGGTGCCACTTGAGCATTTTGTCTATGAAAAACATTTAGGAGCGACCGATCTGAAATCGGTAATTGATTATCAACAAAAACTGGAAGCGAAAGATTATTTGACTTTCTCCAATAAACGGGAATTGGAGACCAATCACATTGATTTGGTAAAGTACGTTAGTAAGCAAAAAGGTTTACCCTGTCTCTATTTTGTATTTAGCCGCAAGATGTGTGAAGTTAAGGCTGAAGAGTTGAGTATGATTAAAAACTTTTTGACACCAGAAGAGTCAATTGAGGCAGAAGCAACTTGTGAACGTTTAATCCAAGAATTTGGAATTGAAAAATTAAAAACGGTCAATCAGGCTAAAAGATTGCTGGTAAGAGGGATCGGCTTTCACCATTCGGGGTTGCTTCCAGGACTTAAAGAGATTGTAGAAACACTGTTTGGAATGGGTTTAATCAAAGTAATGTATGCAACTGAAACCTTTGCAGTGGGAATCAATTATCCGGTTAAATCAGTCTGTTTTGACAGCCCGTCCAAGTTTGACGGAGTAAGCTTTCGCCCGATGACCAATCTGGAGTATTTCCAGATGGCCGGACGGGCAGGCCGTCGTGGCATTGATACCAAGGGTTTTGTTTACATACTTGCGTCACTGAAAAATTTACGGCCGGAAGAATTTCCAAGTACGAAGCAGGATGAAATCGAGGCTTTGAAGAGTCAATTCAATTTATCTTATAATTCGGTACTCAATTTAAAGCGTAACCACGGTTCAGAAGAGATTAATCTGATCTTAAATCAAAATTTTGCGACCTATCAGGCGATTAATGATAAAAAGCAGTTTGAAGAGTTGTTAAAGAAAGATATTCTGCGTCTGGAGAAGATCAATTCACGCTTATGTATTGACCGTGAGAATCACCAATGCCCATTAATTTATGCTAAATTACGGCAACGTTTGCGAAAAAAACAACGGCGGCAGAAGTTTATCCGGGGAAGAGCCAAAATGGCAATTGCGGCCGAAATCGAAGAGTTGAAAAAGCTTTTAGCGCAAGTTGTCGTCAAAGACTGTGACACTGAGCAGCAACGTAAATGTGAAGCGGAGTTACAGGCTTGGTCCGAGTTAAATACACGGGTTGTTTCATTACAAGAGCGGGTTTCGCAAATCATTACCTCGGGTCGGTTTAGTGAAGATTTGAATATCAAGACGGAGATCCTTGAGGACTTAGATTATATCAAAGATGGTGAACTTTTACCGCGGGGTGAGTTTGCCAGCCAAATCTACATCCAGGAACTATTAATTACCGAGCTGTACTTTAGCGGGTTTTTACATCAATTAGACTATGATCAACTTAATGCACTAATGGTAGCAATCGACTATGAACCGCGTAAGGGGGAGTTTGTACCCAAACGCTTACCATTTGATGTTAAACCGGTTAAAACGATGATTAGAAATTTGGTTTATCGGTATGGAGTTGACGAGAAAGATACCCGTTTTTATCCCAGCTTATCTAATTTGGCTTATCAGTGGAGTCAAGGAATTTCGTTCCCAGACTTATTGAAAAATGCCGAAAACATGCAAGAAGGGGATATTGTCCAGGCTTTTCGAAGGGGTATTGATATTATGCGCCAGATCCGTTCTGCTTGTTCGAGTGAAGATCCTGCATTTGCTGCAAAATTACGCGAGTGTATGGACCGGATGGATCGGGATCTGATCAAGGTAAATCTCTAAAATATTGATTAATAGGGTGAAAACGATGCGGAAATCGGTAATATTGATGATGACCTTGGTGTTAATCTTAGTTACTACTGTTCCGGTACTGGCAGCATCCAAGCCATGGATTACTCAGTCCGGAACTTATCTAGTGCGCGACGGACAGATTTTAAAACGCGATTTGATCTTCAGTGGCGACGAGGTGGAGATCAATGGCACACTCAAAGGGGATTTAGTTGTTTTTGCGAAGAAGGTTATCATCAACGGAACAGTCGATGGCAGTGTAATTGGAATAATTACCGAAAAATTAACAGTTGATGGTAAAATTATTGGTAATCTTCGGGTTATTGCAGGAATTATTGAAATAGATGGTGCGATTACTGATAGTGTTACTTCAATTGCCTATAAAATTGAAACCCAACCGAGAGCATCGCTTGAAAACGGTCTGCTTGGCTTTGCCAATAATGTATCGTTAATGGGGACGATTTCCGGTCCGGTTCAATTAACAACGGTTGCGATGAATACTATCGGTGGCAAGATTAACGGTGATATTATTGTTCATGGCGCGCCGGTTAATTGGATGGAGAAGGCGACGGTTATCGGAAATATTGATGATTATACCGGTATTGAACAATCTAAAGATAAGGTTAAAGCTAATATAAGCGGAGCTTACCGTAATCATTATCGGGTGGAATATTTGGCCGAAGCTTTTAAAACGATGTTGGTAATATCATTGATCATGTTTGTTGGGAATCTGCTTAACAGTTTAATCTTTAACCGGTTATTTCCATTGACGGCATGGAAGATTTCGACACCATCAATCAGTAATTTCCGAAGATACTTATTTACAGGGTTGCTCAGCTTCTTTTTGATTCCGCTGTTGATTGTGGGGTTAGTCTTTACCCGAGTGGGAATTCCCTTGGCGATCTTATTAGGTCTGATTTACATTATAGTCTTCTTTTTCTCCGGGATCACCCTTAATTTATGGGTTGGGAGAATCATTTTAGCGAGATCGGCATTTAATAAT